>NZ_CP117430.1:3766269-4080125 GCF_030687395.1 Pseudomonas wuhanensis
CAGCAGCAGCGCTGCCGACGGGGCAACCATTTTCAGACCGTCGAGCATCATTTTGCCGGTGGTTCCACCAAAACCGCCGATCACCGCAAAGACGATCGGAACAACGGTCAACGCAACGATCGGTGACAGACGCTTGGTCATGATCAGAAAGGTGAACACAACCACCATGGCCAAGCCGAGTAAGGCGAGCATAGGGCAACTCTCTCTTGTTGTTATGGAGTGCGTGGCCGATGCGCAGGCGAACGACCCCGAGCCCGCCAGGCGACGCGATCAGCGACGCCCGGCAGCAGGTAGTTAAAAGGTTAGTTTTTGCAGCGCTTACGCGGTACTAAATGTGCGTGGGGGTCCCGACGGGGTCCCAGGTTTGATCGCCCTCCGGGACAGCCGGTGTTTTACCGTCCAGGGTATCGAGCAAGACCTGACGGTCGCAGGCGCTCTCGGAGATCGACATCACCACGGTCGCCACGGCGTTACTTGCCAGGCTGGTCAGGGCTCGCGCCTCGGACATGAAACGGTCGATCCCGATCAACAGCGCCAGGCCTGCCAACGGAATGTCGTGGATGACCGTGAGCGTGGAAGCCAGTGCCACGAAACCGCTGCCAGTCACCCCTGCCGCGCCCTTGGACGACAGCAGCATGATCGCCAGCATGGTCAAGGTTTGGGTCATGGTCAGATCGATGTTGCAGGCCTGGGCAATGAAAATTGCCGCCAGAGACAGGTAGATCGCCGTGCCATCGAGGTTGAACGAGTACCCCGTCGGCAGCACCAGCCCCACTACCCCCTTGCTGCAACCCAGGGCCTGAAGTTTCTCCAGCATGCGTGGCATGACCGGCTCAGTGGAGGAAGTCCCCAGCACCACCAGGAACTCTTCACGCAGGTAACGCAGCAGCTTCCACAGGCTGAAGCCGTGGGCGCGGCAAATGCTTCCCAGCACCACAAAGACGAAGAAGGCGCAGGCAACGTACAAGGTCATGATCAACTTCGCCAGCGAACCCAGCGAGGTGATGCCGTACTGTCCGACGGTGAACGCCAGTGCCCCGAAGGCACCGATCGGCGCAAAACGCATCAAGTAGGAAAAAATCTTGAAGACCATCTGCGATGCCGCTTCCAGTACGTCGAGCACTGGCTTGCCACGTTCACCCAGGGAAGACAGGGCGAAACCGCACAGCACCGCGATAAACAGCACCGGCAGCACTTCACCTTTACTGAACGCACCTATAAAGGTGTCAGGGATGATGTGCATGAAAAACTCGACCACCCCAAGCTTCGCCGCAGACTCGGTGTATTGAGACAGGCCCGCCGTACTCAAATGGCTCGGATCGATGTTCATGCCCACACCCGGCTTGAACACATAGACCGCGACCAGGCCGATGATCAGACTGATCACCGTCAGCCCGAGAAACAGCAGCATGGTCTTGCTCAGCAAGCGACCGAGGGAGCGTTTGTCGCTCATCCCGGCGATGCCGGTGACGATGGTGCAGAACACCACCGGCGCAATCATCATTTTGATCAGCTTGATGAAGGCATCACCCAACGGCTTGAGGGCAATGGCCTGCTGAGCCCAGAAGTGCCCGACCACGACGCCCAGCAGCACGGCGCAGAGGATCTGGAAGTAGAGCGATTTAACAACTTTCATGGCATCACCCATTTTTAGAATTGTTCTGATGCAAAAACGACAGTGACTGCGCGGGAAGGCTACCCGGCGAGCCGTTGGGAAACCGGGGCATACACAAAGCCGGAAAACAGCCTTCGGGCGGTACGAACAACGGAGGCGCGGATTGTCTCACCGTTCTCACCGGTGTAGGACAATACGACATCGATGCCGCCGCTCGGGTGCTCGATCCGCACCTGTTGCAGACGCGGCCCATCGGTATTGCCGAGCATCTGCGCAACCACACTGCCTTTGCTGACGCATGCCGTGGCCAGACCGATGGAACCAGTGATGGCCAGGGCTCGGTGGCAGTTGTGCGGCATGAAGTAGCGAACCTGCAACGTGCCACCGGCCTTGGCCGGTGAAACCAGCACAGGTTTGGGGATGA
Source organism: Pseudomonas wuhanensis (assembly GCF_030687395.1). Classification (GTDB taxonomy): domain Bacteria; phylum Pseudomonadota; class Gammaproteobacteria; order Pseudomonadales; family Pseudomonadaceae; genus Aquipseudomonas; species Aquipseudomonas wuhanensis. The sequence continues at coordinate 3,768,309 of NZ_CP117430.1, forward strand.
CCTTGTCGCTGACGTCGCCCAGGCCCATGGCCGTGCCGGCCCGCAGTCGCAGAGCCTCGAGACGGCGCATAAAGTCTTTGTCGGTGTCCAGTTCGGCCGGCGTTTCATCGCCGCGTTTGCCCAGGTGACGCGCCTCGATGATCAGCATCGGCATGGCCATGTCGATGCAGGTCACCGGAATGTCGTCGAACCAGTCCTGGGTGCTGCCGGTTGGAAACAGCTTGCCGGTCTTGCTGCCCGCCGCGTCAAGGAATGTCAGTTGAACCGGTGCCGCGGTGCCAGGCACGCCATCGATGGCGGTGTCGCCTTCATAGCTGACTTTGCCGTCTGGTGTCTGCACGTCAGAGGTGACGAAGGTGCCGGTGTTGAGATTGCGAATCCGCACGCGAGTCAGCTCACCGGCCGCCTTGACCAGACCCTGCTCGATGGCAAACGGCCCGACCGCGCAGAGCATGTTGCCGCAGTTCGGGGCGGTGTCCACCCGACGCTGGGACACCATGACCTGAACGAACAGGTAATCGACATCGGCATCGGGATGCAACGAAGGGCTGACGATGGCGACCTTGCTGGTCTGCGGGCTGCCACCGCCGATGCCGTCGATCTCCAGTTCGTGACCGGAGCCCATCACCGAGAGCAGCAACTCATCGCGTTCTTCAACCGAAACCGGCAGATCCCAGGCGAGAAATACCGGTCCCTTTGAGGTACCACCGCGCATTAGCACACAAGGAATTCGTTGCATGGTCACTAACTCTTGTTGATCAATCGGGGTAATTGATGTCTTGCAAACAAGAGTGACAGGGAAGTAATTGTGTTTCCAATGCAAAGATCGGAGCAATTATTGCGTTTCACAAAAGAAAGTTTTACCGTGATTCAGCGCCCTCCTCCGACGAGATAGAACATGGAATATGAGCTTCAGGACATCCGATCTTTCGTGAAAATCGCCGAACTGGGGAGTTTTCACGAAGCTGCCGATGCACTGCATCTGTCACAACCAGCCTTGAGCCGACGGATAAAAAAACTTGAGGAGGGTTTAGGGACTACGTTGCTTGATCGCACCACACGCAAGGTCAGCCTGACCAGCGTCGGCCGCGACTTCCTGCCCAAGGCTCGTCGATTACTGGATGACTTCGACGATTCGATCCTGAACATCCGTGAATTGGCCGAACGGCAAATCGGTCAGGTGACCCTGGCCTGCATTCCAACCGCTGCGTTTTACTTTCTGCCGTCGGTGATTCGTCTTTATAACCAGCGCTATCCGAAAATCCGCATCCGCTTGCTCGACCTCAGCGCCAATGAAGGGCTCGAAGCAGTGTTGCGGGGGGAAGCTGACTTCGGCATCAACATGATGAGCGGCCAGCACCCGGACATCGAATTCGTTTCACTGGTCAACGAACCCTTCGTCCTGGCCTGCCGTCGTGACCATGAACTGGCCCAGCGGACGTCCGTGACCTGGTCAGAACTGAGCGATTACCGGTTGATCGGCGTCGGTCGCCTGAGCGGCAACCGCATGTTGCTGGACCACGCCCTGTCGGGCCTGAGCTGGCGTCCGCAGTGGTTTTATGAAGTGCAGCATTTGTCCACCTCGCTGGGCATGGTCGAAGCCGGACTAGGGGTTTCCGCCATGCCGAGCCTTGCGATGCCGGCGGCGGATCACCCGACACTGGTGAGCATCCCGCTGACTGACCCCGTGGTAAACCGGACACTTGGCCTGGTGTACCGTCGGGGCGCATCGTTATCGCCAGCGGCGGAGAAGTTCGTTTCGATTCTGCTCGAACAATGGCCCCACTGAACCATGGAGTTCGATCAACAACCTCGTTGCTGACTGAACAGACGCCAGCCTTTATCCTGACGCCCCGCTGAAAATCGGGCGAGCGCCGCTCTCGCCTGCACCACCCAGGAGTTCGTCATGCCCCACGAAGGCAACCTTTTACAAGCCGCTGTCGTCTTTTTGTTCGCGGCGGTGCTCACCGTCCCTTTGGCCAAGCGCCTGCAACTGGGGGCGGTGCTCGGCTATCTGTTTGCCGGGGTGATCATCGGGCCTTCGGTGCTGGGTTTGATCGGCAACCCGCAAAGCGTCCTCCATATTTCCGAACTCGGGGTGGTTTTGTTGCTGTTCATCATCGGCCTTGAGCTGTCGCCACGACGCTTGTGGGTGATGCGCAGATCGGTGTTCGGCGTGGGTCTGGCGCAGGTGTTGCTGACCGGTTCGGTGATTGGCGTGCTGGCGTTATTCGTGTTCGGCCAGTCCCTGAACAGTGCCATCGTGCTGGGCCTGGGCCTGGCGTTGTCATCCACTGCGTTTGGCTTGCAAAGCCTGGCCGAGCGCAAGGAATTGACCAGCCCCCATGGGCGGTTGGCGTTCGCGATTTTGCTGTTCCAGGACATCGCCGCGATCCCGTTGATCGCGATGGTGCCGCTGCTGGCCGGCGGTGATCACACCAGCAGCGCCACCGCAGATGTGAACCATGGCTTGCGGGTGCTGGGCAGTATTGCGGTGGTGGTGATCGGCGGGCGCTATCTATTGCGACCGGTGTTTCGCGTGGTGGCCAAGACCGGTCTGCCGGAGGTGTCCACTGCCACGGCCTTGCTGGTGGTCATCGGCACGGCATGGCTGATGGACCTGGCCGGCGTGTCCATGGCACTCGGCGCGTTCCTCGCCGGTTTGCTGCTGGCGGACTCCGAATACCGCCACGAACTGGAAGCGCAGATCGAGCCGTTCAAGGGCCTGCTGCTGGGGCTGTTTTTCATCAGCGTCGGCATGAGTGCGAATTTGAGCCTGCTTCTAAGCACGCCATTGGCGGTGCTGGGGTTGACCCTGCTGCTGATCGCGATCAAGTTGCCGCTGCTGTTTGTGGTCGGCCGACTGGCCGGAGGCTTGGGCAAGGTCAATGCGATTCGTTTGGGGATCGTGCTGGCGGCCGGTGGTGAATTTGCCTTCGTGGTGTTCAAGATCGGTCGGGATCAGGGCTTGTTCGAACCGCGTCTGTACGACTTGCTGGTACTGACCATCACCCTGTCCATGGCATTGACACCGCTGTTGCTGCTGGCCTGCGCACGGCTGGTCAAACCCAAGGTGCAACCGGTGGAGGTACCGCAGAAGTTTCGCGAAATCGACACCGACACACCCCGCGTGGTCATCGCCGGCATGGGCCGTATGGGGCAGATCGTGGCGCGGATTCTGCGGGCGCAGAACATCAAGTTCGTGGCGCTGGACACGTCGGTGGAAACCATCGAACTGTCCCGCAGCTTCGGCGGCGTGCCGGTGTTCTACGGCGACCCGATGCGCCCGGAAATCCTCAGTGCGGCCAAGGTCGAGCAAGCGGAGTTTTTCGTGATCGCCACCGATGATCCGGACACCAATATCAAGACGGCCGAGGTGGTGCACAGGCTCTATCCGCACATCAAAATCATCGCTCGCGCCCGTAACCGTCAGCATGTGCACCGGTTGGTGGATGTCGGGGCGCAGGCGGTGCGGGAAACCTATTACTCCAGCCTGGAAATGACCCGGCGCACCCTGGTTGGACTGGGGCTGACACAAGCCCAGGCGGATGCACGGATCAAGCGCTTTACCCATCACGACGAACAGGTGCTGGAAGCTCAGCACGCGGTGTATGACGATGCGGCCAAGGTGATGCAGACCGCGCAGGAAGCACGGGCGGAATTGGCAAAATTGTTTGAGTCGGATCAGCTGGAAGAGGAAGCGGGTAAGGTTTGAGGTGACGGTGAGGGCCTCTTCGCGGGCAAGCCTCGCTCCCACAGTGGAGCTATGTAGCACCACAAATCCCTGTGGGAGCGGGCTTGCCCGCGATGAACGATAACGCGGTGTATCGGATAAATAACAACAACCAAGGAATCCACAATGGCTACTGACTCCCCCGCCCTGAAGGAAATCTTCAACGCCGAACGCCTCGCGCACATCGCCACCGAGATGACCGCGGTCTATCCCGGCTTCGATGCCAAGGCTTTCCTGAAACTGGCCAAAACCGGTCTGGCGGAATTGTCAGTCATGCAACGCATGGCCCGCGTCAGTGAATGCCTGCACGCGGTGTTGCCACTCGATTATGAAGAATCCCTGGACGTCCTGCGTGCCCTCGCACCGCGCCTGAACAGCGCCTTCGTCAGCATGTTCTTGCCGCATTACGTCGCGACCTACGGCACTCATACGTTCGACCTGTCGATGAATGCGCTCAAATATTTCACGTCCTTCGGCTCATCGGAATTCGCGATTCGGCACTTTCTGCGCAGCGATATCGAACGCTCGTTGGCGCTGATGCACGATTGGTCGCTGGATGACAACGAACACGTCCGGCGCCTGGCGAGCGAAGGTAGCCGACCGCGCCTGCCATGGTCGTTCCGCCTGGAACAAGTCCAGGCCGACCCGACACTGGCGGCTGCGATCCTCGACAACCTCAAGGCCGACGACAGCCTCTACGTGCGCAAATCCGTGGCCAACCACCTCAACGACATCACCAAGGATCATCCCGAGTGGGTCCTGGCGCTGATCGAGGGTTGGTCGCTGGACAACAAGCATACGGCGTGGATCGCCAGACACGCGCTGCGCAGTTTGATCAAACAAGGTAACAAGCGGGCGCTGGCAATCATTGGCGCAGGCGGCAAGCCCGAGGTTGAAATCATTGACGTGAAGGTCGAACCGGCGGTGATTCGCCTGGGTGAGAAAATCACCCTGTCTTTCAGAGTGAAGTCCACGGTCCCGGACAGTCAGCGATTGGTGATCGATTACGCGATCGATTATGTCAAAGCCAACGGCAGCACCTCGGCAAAGGTGTTCAAACTTAAAGCCCTCACGCTGTCCGACAAGGCCAGCGAAGCCATCAGCCGCAGTCAGCACATCAAGGAACTGACCACCCGCAGGCACTATGCCGGCCAGCACGCGGTGCACATTCTGGTAAATGGCGAACGCTTGGCCAGCACCCAATTCCGAATTATCGCTGACGCTCATTGACGCCCACACCAGAGCCCCCGGGCAGCATGCGCGTGAGCGTGTTGTCGCGGACCCAGTAGTGATGGAACAACCCCGCCGCTGCATGCAAACCAATCAACCAGTAGCCAGTGCTGCCAAGCAATTCATGCCAATGCTTGAGTTGCTTGGCCAGATCGGGATCCACCGCCACCGGCGCCGGCATAAAAAAACCGAAATACGGCATCGGCTTGCCCCCGGCGGCCAGCATCAACCAGGCCAGTAGCGGCGTAGCGATCATCAGCCCATACAGCGCAAGGTGCATGAGGTGCGAGACGCCCGTCTGCCAGGTGGGCGGGGCCGGGGTAATCGGTGGCCGGGGCGTGAGGCGCCCGAGCAAGCGAACCCAGACCAGCGCAAAAATGCTCAACCCGAATACGCCGTGCAGCCCCAGGAAAAGGCCCCTCAAATCATTTCCACGGGGCAGTAGCCCTTTAATCTCGATGCAACCATAAACGCCGACGAACAGCGCCAGCATCAGCCAGTGCAAGGTGATCGAGAGTTTTCCATACCGGTGTACTGCTGAATCTCGGGTCATACAGGGCCTCGTGAAGATCAGTGGCGGCTGCCGATTCATTTCGTACAGCCTGGATCCGGTTTCGTCGAACCGACCGGCGCCACCCTGCCCATCCAGTCTTAAGACAGTCTGAAGGTCCACCTTCAGACTCCGTTAAGAATTGCCTTTGATACTCCTCCCAAACTTACTCAGGGAGGCGCTCTTGCCCATGCCCGATTTCGACTGGAACATCCCTCTGCCCCTGCACTTCGGCCAAGCCGAAACTCCGCAGATGAGTCTGGCCAGAGCCTTGCCGGACGATCCCCAGCGTCCGGTTTTCGAAACCTTTATCCAGCAGCGTTTTCGAAAAGCCCATGGCGCCGATATCCGCCACTTCATGCCGCAACTGTTCGGCATGAGCGATACCTCAGACACTTTGTGTGCGGTGGCGGGCATACGACTGGCCAGTACCGAACCCTTGTTTCTGGAGCGTTACCTGGACGAGACGATTGATCCGCTGATCAGCGACGCGGCCGGCCAACCCGTGGACCGGGCAGGTATCGTCGAGGTCGGTAACCTCGCCGCCAGCGATACCGGCAGCGCACGGCTGAGCATCATCGCCATCACCTACCTGTTGGCCATGGGCGGGCTGGAATGGGTGGCGTTCACCGGCAACATCGGGCTGGTAAACAGCTTTCATCGACTGGGTTTGAAGCCGGTGACGCTGTGCGCCGCCGATCCCGAGCGGCTGGGCGAGGACCGTCACCACTGGGGCAGTTATTACGAGAGTCAGCCATGGGTGCATGTCGGCAATATCCGCGCCGGTTTCATCCATTTGCGCAACATCGGTCTGTTCAATCGCCTGGGGTTGCCGACGTCCCTTGAGGAGTCCACCCATGTCGCCTGAAATGGAGCGGTTCAAGCAGACCCTGCGCAATCACGCTGAACGCAAGACCAACGCCATCGCCTTGTGGGGCGATCAGTTGAAACTGGACTACGCCACGCTGTACGCCGAGGTCATGTACCGCCAACAGCGTCTGCGCGATGAGCACGTCAAAGTGGTCGCGTTGGCCCTGGATAATGGCTCCGAGGCGATGCTCTGGGACCTGGCCGTCCTGTTCGAAGGGCTGACCTGCCTGACGTTGCCGCCCTTCTTCAGCCCGGCGCAACGCAATCATTGCCTGCAACAGAGCCAGGCCGAACTGGTGATTGCCGAACCGGAACTGGAGGCCGAACTGCAAGCGGCGGGCTACGAAAAAAACGGTGAATTCTGGCATCGCACCTTCAGCGGCCCGAACCTGATACCCGAAGGCACCGCCAAACTGACCTTCACCTCAGGCACCACCGGCACGCCCAAAGGCGTGTGCCTGAGCGCCGAAAGCCTTTTGCGGGTGGCCCGTGAACTGGATCAGGCGAGCAAGCCCACCGATCCGCGGCATCACCTGGCGCTGCTGCCCCTGGCGATTCTGCTGGAAAACCTAGGCTGCTATGCCGCGCTGTATGCCGGCGCGACCTTGAGCGTACCGAGCCAGAAAACCCTGGGCATTCAGGGCGCCAGCGGTGTCGATGTGCCGCGGCTGCTGGGGTGCCTGGCCGCCCGTGCGCCCGAGAGCTTGATCCTGGTGCCACAGTTGCTGCTGATGCTGGTCAGCGCCGCCGAGCAAAAAGCATTGAACCCCCAATCGTTGCGGTTTGCCGCGGTCGGTGGTGCACGGGTTTCCGAAGAGTTACTGCATCGCGCCCAGCGCATCGGCATTCCGGTCTATGAGGGTTACGGGTTGTCGGAATGTTCGTCGGTGGTGTGCCTCAATCGCCCGGGCGCGCGCCGCCCTGGTAGCGTCGGCCGTCCCCTGCCCCATGTCGAGATTCGCCTGGCCGACGATGGTGAAGTGCTGGTCAAGGGCTCGACCCTGCTCGGCTATCTGGGGCAAGCGCCCTTCAGCGATGATTGGTGGCCGACCGGCGATCTCGGCGAGTTCGACCCGGAAGGTTTTCTCTACCTCAACGGGCGCAAGAAGCATCAGTTCGTCACCAGTTTCGGCCGCAACGTCAATCCGGAATGGGTCGAGGCCGAACTCACTCAGCGTCGCCACATCGCTCAGGCGTTTGTCTATGGCGAAGCGATGCCAACCAATCACGCCCTGCTCTGGCCCCATCGGCCGGACTGCACCGATGAAGAGCTCGCTGCCGCCGTGGCCCAGGCCAACGAGGCCTTGCCCGATTACGCCCAGGTTCATCACTGGACCCGTCTCGATCACCCCTTCACCCCCGCCAATGGCTTGCTGACCGCCAATGGCCGACCGCGCCGCGACGCCATCGTCGAGCATTACCGGGCGCGGCTCACTGAATCCGTTTTTTCCGAGGAACCTGCACCATGAGTTTTTTCGACACCCTGCAAGAAGCCAGTCACCAGGAACGCCACGAGCTGTTCAACCTGCCAATCATCCGCGATGCCCTTGAGGGCAATGTGAGCCTGGACAGCTACCGCGCCTTCCTCACCCAGGCCTACTACCACGTGCGCCATACCGTGCCGTTGATGATGGCGTGCGGCGCACGTTTGCCGCAGCGCCTGGAATGGCTGCGCAAGGCGGTGTGCGAGTACATCGAGGACGAATACGGCCACGAACAATGGATACTCAACGACATCGCAGCCTGTGGCGGCGACAAAGACGCCGTGCGTGACGGTCGTCCATCGCTGCCGATCGAGTTGATGGTCAGTTTCCTCTACGACCTGATTGCCCGGGACAACCCGGTGGGCCTGTTCGGCATGGTCAACGTGCTGGAAGGCACCAGCATTGCCCTGGCCACCCACGCGGCCGGCAGCATCCGCGAGCGTTTGGCGCTGCCGGAAACCGCCTTCAGCTACCTGAGTTCCCATGGTTCGCTGGATATCGAACATATGCAGACCTACCGCCGGCTGATGAACACACTCGAAGACCCGGCCGATCAAGCCGCAGTGATTCATGCCTCGAAGGTCGTTTACAAGCTCTATACAGACATGTTCCGCGGCCTGCCCCGCGATGGGGAGAACCTGCATGCAGCTGCATGAAGCCCGTGTGGTTTTGACCGGGGCCAGCGGCGGTATCGGCCTGGCCATCGCCAGCGCCCTGTGTGCCAGGGGCGCGCGGGTGTTGGCCGTGTCCCGGCACCGGGAGGCGCTGGAACCCTTGCTCGAACGCTACCCGCTGCACCTGTGTTGGGTCGGCGCTGACCTGACCGTCCCCGGCGACCGACACAAAGTGCTGGCCGCGGCCAAAGCCATCGGCGGCATCAACCTGCTGGTCAACGCTGCCGGGGTCAATCACTTCGCCATGCTCGAACAGCTCGATGACAGCGAGATCAATGCGATGCTGGCGGTGAACATCAGCGCGCCGATCTGCCTGACCAAGCTTTTGCTGCCGCTGCTCAAGCAGGCTGAGAGCGCCATGGTGGTGAACGTCGGCTCGACCTACGGCTCCATCGGCTACCCCGGTTACGCCAGCTATTGCGCCACCAAGTTTGCCCTGCGCGGTTTCTCCGAAGCCCTGCGCCGGGAGCTGGCCGACACCCGGATCAACGTGCTTTACGTTGCCCCCCGGGCGACCCACACCAGCATGAACAGCCCGGCGGCCCAGGCGCTGAACGATGCGCTCAAAGCCAATGTCGACGATCCGCAAACCGTCGCCTCGGCGGTCATCCACGCGATTGCCGGTGACCGGCGCGATTTGTACCTGGGCTGGCCGGAACGCTTTTTCGTCCGCCTGAACAGTCTGTTGCCGCATCTGGTGGACCGTGGCTTGCGCAAGCAATTGCCGCTGATCCGTCGCCTGAGTCAGAAGACCGATAACGAGAGCCTCAAACCATGAAAAAAATCCTCACCAGCTTGTTGCTCGCCGTACTGAGCCAAAGCGTCTGGGCGCTGGACGCCGCCGATCAGCAGCGCCTCAATGCCATTCAGCAAAGCTGGGCGCACATTCAATACGAATTGCCCGCCGAACAGCGCACCGCAGCCTTCGAAAAACTCGCGACTCAGGCCTCGGCGTTCACCCAGGAACGCCAATCCCTGGCCGAAGCGTGGATCTGGTCCGGTATCGTCACCAGCAGTTGGGCCGGAGCCCAGGGTGGTCTCGGTGCCCTGAGCAAGGTCAAGGCGGCCAAAGTCGATCTGGAAAAAGCCCTGGCCATTGACCCCAAGGCCCTGCAAGGCTCGGCCTACACCAGCCTCGCGGCGCTGTATGATCGAGTGCCCGGCTGGCCTATCGGTTTCGGCGATGCCGACAAGGCCGAGCAACTGTTGAAGCAGGCCTTGCAACTGAACCCGACCGGCATCGACAGTCTGTACTTCTGGGGCGATCACCTTTACCGTCAAAAGCGCTATGGTGAAGCCAGGGACGCGCTGCAAAAAGCCCTGCACGCCGCGCCCCGTCCTGGCCGGGAAAGCGCCGACGCCGGGCGTCGCAAAGAGATCGAAGCGTTACTGGTGGACGTGAACAAGAAACTCGACTGACAGGAGTCCGTGTGCGCTTATTACTGATCGAGGATGACGTAGCCCTTGGCGAGGGCATTCATCAGGCTCTGGGCCGTGAGGGTTACACCGTCGATTGGCTGCAGGACGGCAGCAACGCCTTGCATTCACTGCTCAGCGAAACGTTTGATGTGGCCGTGCTCGACCTGGGCCTGCCGCGCATGGATGGTCTGGAAGTGTTGCGCCGTTTGCGTGCCAGCGGTTCGAACCTGCCGGTACTGATCCTCACCGCCCGGGATGCCACCGAAGATCGCATCGCCGGGCTGGACGCCGGCGCCGACGATTACCTGATCAAACCCTTCGACCTGGCCGAACTCAAGGCTCGCCTGCGGGCCTTGTTACGCCGCAGTGCCGGTCGCGCCCAAGTGCTGATCGAACACGCCGGCATCAGCCTGAACCCCGGTACCCAGCAAGTCAGTTATCAGGGCGAGCCAGTAGCCCTGACGCCCAAGGAATATCAACTGCTCCATGAATTGCTCTCGCCTCCAGGTCGGGTCATGACCCGCGATCATCTGATGCAACTGCTTTATGGCTGGAATGAAGAAGCCGAAAGCAACACCCTGGAAGTGCACATCCATCACCTGCGCAAGAAGTTCTCCAGCGACCTGATCCGCACCATTCGTGGGGTGGGTTATCTGGTGGAGGAGCGTCGATGACCTCGATCCGGCGTCGCACCCTGACGCTGATCATCGGCCTGATGCTGACGGGGTTGGCGATCATCAGCGTGTTCAACCTGCACGACAGCAATCACGAAATTGCCGAAGTCTATGACGCCCAGCTGGCGCAGAATGCCCGACTGCTGCAGGGTGTGATGCGCATGCCGCTGGCCAGCCATGAACACGCCGAACTGTACCAAGCGTTCAACAAGGCCTTGAGTGAAGCGGTGCCGGGAGTCGATGGTCACCCCTATGAAAGCAAAATTGCCTTTCAGGTGTGGAATCGCAAGGGCGAAGTGCTGGTGCACACCGCCAGCGCCCCCTCCTTCACCGTGCCACCGACGACACACGGTTTCAGTGATGTGGTGGATCTGCACAACCGCCATTGGCGGGCGTTCATGCTCGAAGACAAGCAGAATGACCTGCGCATCTGGGTCGGTGAACGAGACGACGTGCGTACGGACCTGGTAGACCGGATCGTGCGTCACACCCTGTGGCCCAATGTGTTGGGCAGCCTGATTCTGGCGGCCATGGTCTGGCTGGCCATTGGCTGGGGGCTCAAACCCCTGGCCGATATGGCGGCGACGTTGCGGGCACGGCACAGCGGTTCTCTGGAGCCGTTGCAACTGACCCCGTTGCCCAGCGAACTGGAACCGATGCAAGCAGCGCTCAATCGCATGCTCGCGCAAATTCAAGAGGTGCTCGGCCGTGAGCGGCGCTTCATCGCCGACGCCGCCCACGAATTACGCACGCCGCTGGCCGTGTTGCGGGTGCATGCGCAAAATCTGCAGGAGGCCGGCACGGAACAGGAACGTCGTGAGTCCCTGGCGTTTCTGATTGCCGGGGTCGACCGCACCAGCCGTCTGGTCAATCAGTTGTTGACCATGGCCCGTCTCGAACCCAAGGCCGCGGCCCCGGTGCTGCACAGCATCGACTTGAGTGAAACCGTGCGCGCCAGCCTGGCCCAGCTCACACCCTGGCTATTGAGCAGGAACCTGGAGCTGGCTTTCGACGCCGAGGACCGGCCTTTCAAAGTCCTCGCCGATGCTGGCGCCATCGACATCGCCCTGAACAACCTGGTCACCAACGCGGCGAATTTTTCGCCGGAGCATGGCGTCATCACCGTGCAATTGAGCCGGGACGACGGGTTCTACAACTTGAGCGTCCAGGACCAGGGACCGGGCATCAACGAAGCGGATCGCGCCCGATTGTTCGAACGCTTTTACAGCCGTGGAAACACCGGCGGCGCGGGCTTGGGACTGGCCATCGTCAACACCATCGCAACGCGGCTGGGCGGGCGGATTACCCTGGTCAATCCGCCGGAAGGCGGGTTGCGGGCAACGCTGTCGATTCCTGTTGACCCGCACCATTGAACACTCTGTGGCGAGGGAGCGTGCTCCCGCTGGACCGCACAGCGGCCCCAAAAAGGGACTGCTGCACAGCCCAACGTCGGTCACTCACTCACCCCAGCAGACCGCGCCTACTTGGGTAGATCAATTTTATCCAACACTCGGTTTGCGGTGATCTCCGCCACCATGATGCTGTTTGAAATGCCCAGCAGGGCGTAGCGCGACTCACCCTCCAGATGATCCACCAACTGATGGACCATCACATCGACCGAGGCCAGTGTCTCGACTAGAAAAACCGCCAGGGTTTCGGCCGTGGCCTCCGGGGCCACGGCAAACAGCTTGCTGGGTTTACGCGCGGTGGCTTTGATGTCGGCATTCGACGGAAAGTGGAAGTTCAGAGCCCGCTCGGCGGCCTCGTTGAGCTTCTTTGAATCGGGTTCGTACGGGGAGACCGGATCGGCGTCCGGCGGATTGGGTGGGACCTTGAACATATTCTGAGTTTCCTATTGGGTGCCACCCCTCTTGCGACTAAACGAGAGGGGAGGCAACTGCACGCAGGTTAGTCGACCGGGAAACTCAGAAATCCGGCGCGCCCGAAGGCGCCCTACGTACAGCTACCATCAAGTACAGGAATGAAAGACCTGCATGACAGATGCACGCACAACTGAGTTAACGCGGGCGACTAAACCCGATCACTGATGGGCAGTGACGGGAATCAAGTTACCGAGCGGGCCCAAGGCGCACAAGCCGGCGGATTCTGTCTTACGTGTAGGGGGTGGCGCAAGGCGTCGTAGCCTTTGGATGGTAACGGCAAGCTTCATTTAAACGATCGCGATTTTTCTTGTTTAAATGGGCCTTCCCAGCAACAACCCCTGCTCACGCTCACACAACTCCACCACGTAATCCCACAACACCCGCAGCCGCACCGACTTGTGCAGCTCGCGCCGCGTGCTGATCCAATAACTGCGCTGGATGCTTTCGTCCGGCAGCAACGGCACCAGCTCGGGATCGGCGCTGGCCATGTAGCACGGCAGCACGGCGATTCCCAGGCCCGAGCGCGCGGCCTGTTGTTGGGCGATGACGCTGGTGCTGTGAAAGACCACCTGAGGGTTGCGACAGAAGCTGTTGAGGAACATCAGTTCCTGACTGAACAGCAAATCATCGACGTAGCCGATCCACGCATGGCGGCCGAGGTCTTCGCGACTGCGCAGTGGCGGCGAACGGTCCAGATAGGCCTGGCTGGCGTAGAGCGCCAGTCGGTAATCGGTGAGTTTGCGGGTGACCAGCATGTCGGCGGCCGGGCGTTCGAGGTGGATGCTGATCTCGGCTTCACGGTTGAGGATGCTGACGAAGCGCGGCACCGCGACCAATTCCACCTCCAACCCCGGATAGCGTTCGAACAACCCGTTCATGCGGCTGGCGAGGAACATGATGCCCAACCCTTCCGTGACCCCAACGCGGATCTTGCCCAACGGCGCGGATGATTGGGTGATTTCTTCCTGAGCCAGCAGCGCGACGTTTTCCATGGCTTCGGCGTGCTTGAGCAGCGCTTCGCCGGCCGGGGTCAATTCATAGCCTTGGGCATGCTGGACGAACAGCGCGGTGCCGAGGCTTTTTTCGATGGCTTCGATGTGCCGGGCCACGGTGGCGTGAGTGGTGTTCAAACGGCGAGCGGCGGTCAGCAAGCGGCCGCTGCGCTGCAATTCGAGAAAAAACCGCAGGTCATTCCAGTCGAACATGAACCATCCTTGACGTTATGACGTTAACGACGCTGTCTGAAAACGCACAGCAGCTGCGCAAAAACTAACATTCTTTTAACGAAAGCTAACAACTAGGATGACCGACAACAAGAACAACAATACGAGGTCAGGGATGCAGACTTCCCTTGATGAATACGACTACATCGTGGTCGGTGCCGGCCCGGCCGGGTGTTTGCTGGCCAATCGACTGTCGGCCAACCCGCAACACCGCGTGTTGCTGCTCGAAGCCGGCGGCCGCGACAACTACCCGTGGATTCACATCCCGGTGGGTTACCTGTTCTGCATCGGCAACCCGCGCACCGACTGGTGCTTCAAGACCGAAACGCAACCGGGCCTGCAAGGCCGCGCCCTGAGCTACCCGCGGGGCAAGGTGCTTGGCGGCTGCTCCTCGATCAACGGCATGATCTACATGCGCGGCCAGGCTGGCGACTACGACGGCTGGGCGGCCGAGGGCAATCTCGGCTGGGGCTGGCAAGACGTGCTGCCGCTGTTCAAACAGAGCGAAAACCATTTTGCCGGTGATTCGGAATTTCACGGTGCTGCCGGCGAATGGCGGATCGAGCGGCAACGCCTGTCGTGGCCGATCCTTGATGCCTTTCGCACCGCAGCCGAACAAAGCGGCATCGCCAGCATCGATGACTTCAACCAGGGCGACAATGAAGGTTGCGGTTACTTCCAGGTCAATCAGAAGGCCGGGGTGCGCTGGAACGCGGCCAAGGCGTTTCTCAAACCAATCCGCCAGCGCGCCAATCTCACGGTGCTGACCGACGTTGAAGTCGACCGCGTGCTGCTGGAAAACGGCCGCGCCTCGGCGGTCAGCGCCCGTTGGCAAGATCAAGCGAAAACCTTCAAGGCGCGCAAGGAAATCATCCTGTGTGCCGGCTCCGTCGGTTCACCGGGCATCCTCCAGCGTTCCGGCATCGGCCCTCGCCCGTTGCTGCAAAAACTCGGCATCGGTGTTGCCCATGAACTGCCCGGCGTGGGCGGTAACCTGCAGGATCACCTGCAACTGCGGCTGATCTACAAACTGGAAAACGCCCGCACCCTGAACCAGATCGCCGGCACGCTGTGGGGCAAGATGGGCATGGGCCTGCGCTATCTGTATGACCGCAGCGGTCCGCTGTCCATGGCTCCGAGTCAACTCGGTGCCTTCGCGCGTTCGGGGCCGGAGCAGACCTCGGCCAACCTCGAATACCACGTGCAACCGTTGTCGCTGGAGCGTTTCGGCGAACCGCTGCACGCCTTTCCTGCCTTCACCGCATCGGTCTGTGATCTGCGCCCGCAAAGTCGTGGGCGCATAGACATTCGCTCCGCCGACCCGCGGGAAGCACCGCTGATTCAACCCAACTATCTGAGCCATCCGCAAGACTTGCGGGTGGCAGCCGACGCGATCCGCCTGACCCGCCGCATCGTTTCCGCCCCCGCCTTGCAAGCGTTCAAACCGGTGGAGTACCTGCCCGGCGACAGCTTGCAGAGCGAAGAGCAATTGCACGAAGCCGCCGCCCGGATCGGCACGACGATTTTCCACCCGGTGGGCACCTGCCGGATGGGCAACGACGCGGACGCGGTGGTCGATGCCGAGTTGCGCGTCCACGGCATCCCCGGCCTGCGCATCGCCGATGCCTCGATCATGCCGCGCATCACCTCGGGCAACACCTGCTCGCCGACGTTGATGATCGCCGAGAAAGCCGCGCAGTTGATCCTCAACTCTGTTGTAAACACCAACCCTGTGGGAGCGGGCTTGCCCGCGATAGCGGTGTGACATTCAACATCACTGTTGACTGAACCACCGCCATCGCGGGCAAGCCCGCTCCCACAGGGATTGCATAGATTCACGGACATCGAGCATCACCCCCTACAAGGAACACGCAACACCAGTGGAACAACAAAAACAATCACTGTGAGGGATACCGATATGTCAGAACATGTTCAGACCCTGGAAGCCGTCCGCAGCGCGGGCACCAGTCAGGAAACCCAGAAAGTCATCTTCGCCTCGTCCCTGGGGACGGTGTTTGAGTGGTACGACTTTTTCCTCTACGGCGCCCTCGCGGCGGTCATCAGCAAACAGTTCTTCGCCGGGGTCAACGACACCACGGCGTTCATCTTCGCGCTGATGGCGTTTGCCGCCGGCTTCATCGTGCGGCCGTTCGGGGCGCTAGTGTTCGGACGCTTGGGGGACATGATCGGGCGTAAATACACGTTCCTCGCGACCATCGTCCTCATGGGCCTGGCAACCTTCTGCGTCGGTTTGCTGCCGACCTACGCGAGCATCGGCATCGCCGCGCCGATCATCCTCGTGGTGCTGCGCATGCTTCAGGGCCTGGCGCTGGGCGGTGAGTACGGCGGCGCTGCGACTTACGTCGCCGAACACGCGCCGATCGGCAAACGCGGTTTCCACACCAGCTGGATTCAGTCCACCGCCACCCTCGGCCTGTTGCTGTCGCTGCTGGTGGTGCTCGGCTGCCGCTACTTCACCGGCGACCAGTTCGAGGTGTGGGGCTGGCGTATTCCGTTCCTGCTGTCGATTGTACTGCTGGGCATATCCACCTGGATTCGCCTGAGCCTGCACGAGTCACCTGCGTTCGTGAAAATGAAAGAGGAAGGCAAGCTCTGCAAGTCGCCGTTGCGCGATTCCTTCGGCAAATGGGAAAACCTTAAAGTGGTGCTGATTGCCCTGTTCAGCATCAACGCCGGGCAAGCGGTGACCTTCTACGCGGCGCAGTTCTATGTGCTGTTCTTCCTCACCCAGTTCCTGAAAATGGACCCGGCCCTGGCCAACAGTCTGCTGATCGTCAGCGTGATCATCGGCGCGCCGTTCTTCATCTTTTTCGGCTGGCTGTCGGACAAGGTCGGGCGCAAACCGGTGCTGATGATCGGCCTGCTGCTGGCCACTGCGCTGTACTTCCCGATCTTCAAGTCCATCGCCCACTACGCCAACCCGGCCATCGACCTGGCCAGCCGCCAGGCACCGATCACCGTGCTGGCCGACCCGGCCACCTGCACCTTCCAGTTCGACCCGGTGGGCAAGGCAAAATTTGATAGCCCGTGCGACAAGGTCAAAACCTTCCTGGTCAAACAGGGCCTGCCCTACAACAGCGCAGCGGCCCCGGCTGGCAGCGCCGTGCAGGTGAGCATTGGCGAGGTGAAAATCGATGGCTACGACGAAGCGGCCCTGCGCGGTGCAGTAACCCTGGCCGGCTATCCGTCACAAGCCGACACCCAACAGATCAACAAACCCATGATCGTTGCGCTGATCGTCGCGCTGATCATCATCTCCGCCATGTGCTACGGCCCGCTGGCGGCGCTGATGGTCGAACTGTTCCCGACCCGCATCCGTTACACCTCGATGTCCCTGCCCTACCACATCGGCAACGGCTGGTTCGGTGGTTTCCTGCCGACGGTGTCGTTTGCCCTGGTGGTGTACACCGGGGACATTTTCTACGGGCTGTGGTACCCGGTGGTGATTACCGGGGTGAGCCTGGTGGTGGGGATGATGTGTTTGCGTGAGACGAAGAATGTGGATCTGGATAAAAACTGACGACACAAACCTCTAGCGAAATCTTACCTGTGGGAGCGAGCTTACCTGTGGCGAGGGGGCTTGCCCCCGCTGGGTCGCGAAGCGGCCCTGAAACCTTACTCGGTGTGTCAGGTACGCCGCGATTGCAGGTTCTGCGACTGCTGTGCAGCCGAACGGGGCGATGCGGCGTTCCGACAAGCCCCCTCGCCACAATGTGTTCTACACATCAGGTTTTGAGCACCTCAAACGTCACTTCGTCAGGATAGAACGCCACATACCCGCCAATCTGCGCAACCGACACCTTGGGGTGCTCATAGCTCCATACCGCATTGGCACTTTCATGCCCGGGGATTTGCAGGCTGAAATAGCTGGCATCGCCCTTGTACGGGCAATAGCTGGTGTGGTCGGTGCGGGCGAAATACTGTTCGGCGATGTCCTCCCGCGGGATGTAGTACACCGGAGGATAATTGGTCTCATGCATGACCAGCGCGCGAGTGGACGACGCCACTTGAATGCCATGGAACTTCACCACCACGCAACCGGGTTGAGGCTCGATGGTGATGGGTTTACCGGGACCAGGGGCTTTCATGGATAGGTTCCTCTGCTGCTGTTGCGCTGTATCCGTGACCCATCAGGTATACCCCATGTTTTAGCATCGCGAGCACTTCACAGCCGAACGGAGCTTGCTTGCGCTACAGTGAAGCCCCCAAAACAGCATGCCCTAAACCTGGAGAGCAGCATGGACATTGCCAACATCCCCTTCGGCACCACCGACTGGTCGCAAATCGATCCCACCGAACACCCGGGCGAGACCGGCAGCGCCCTATGGCGCACCCAACAGTTCGGCGCGATTCGCGCGCGTATCGTCGAATACACGCCGGGGTATCTGGCCGATCACTGGTGCTCAAAGGGGCATGTGCTGTTTTGTCTGGAGGGGGAATTGCACACTGAACTGGAAGACGGTCGAGTCTTCGTTCTCACGCCGGGCATGAGCTATCAAGTGGCTGACAATGCCGAAGCACATCGTTCATCCACTGCCATTGGCGCCAGGTTGTTTGTGGTGGACTGACCACTGTCATCAACCGCAACAGCTTAAGCTGTACATCCATACAGATAAAGATTGATCCATCGCTCATCAGCCGCCATTCTGTGCACCTCTCGAACACTGATCGATGGTGGTTATGCAGCTGTACCTCTGTGAAAAACCTTCCCAGGCCAAAGACATCGCGGCCGTGCTCGGCGCCAAGCGTCGGGGCGACGGCTGCTGGCTGGGAACGGGCGTCACGGTAACCTGGTGCATCGGCCATCTGCTGGAAACTGCACCACCAGATGCCTATGACGCGCGTTACAAGCGGTGGGTGCTGGCGGATCTGCCGATCATTCCCGAAAAATGGAAGATGACCGTCAAACCGCGCACGGCCAGCCAATACAAAGCGGTCAAACGCTTGCTCGGCGAGGCCAGTGAACTGGTGATTGCCACCGACGCCGACCGTGAGGGCGAAATGATCGCCCGGGAACTGGTGGAGCATTGCCGTTATCGCGGGCCGATCCGGCGATTGTGGCTGTCGGCGCTGGACGATGCGTCGATCCGCAAGGCACTGGCGGCGCTAAAGCCCGGGGCCGATACATTCAGCCTCTATCATTCGGCATTGGGCCGTTCCCGGGCCGACTGGTTGATCGGGATGAACATGAGTCGGCTGTTCACCCTGCTGGGGCGTCAATCCGGCTATCAGGGTGTACTGCCGGTCGGCCGGGTACAAACGCCGACCTTGCGCCTGGTGGTGGATCGCGACCGCAGCATTGCCGATTTCGTCCCGGTCGCTTATTGGGCGATCGATGTGCAACTGCTGCACGACGGCACCGCGTTCACCGCCCAGTGGCGTGCAGCCTCCGACGCTTGCGACGATCAAGACCGTTGCCTTAATCAGGCGCTGGCTCAGAAAGCGGCTACGGCCATTAGAGGTGCGGCGAGCGCGCGGGTGATCAAACTGCGCACCGAACGGATGCGCGAAGTCGCGCCTTTGCCGTTCGATCTGGGCACGTTGCAAGAAGTCTGTTCGAAGAAGCTCGGGCTGGGCGCTCAGGAAACCCTCGATATCGCCCAAGCGCTGTACGAAACCCACAAAGTCATCACCTACCCACGCAGCGACTGTGGTTATCTACCGCTGAGTCAGCACAGCGAAGCCCCAGGTATTCTTGCTGCGCTGAGGCAGGCCGACCCGGCCCTCAACGCCTTGCACAATTACCTGGAACCCCAGCGCCGCTCACGGGCCTGGAACGATGCCAAGGTCAGCGCTCACCACGGCATCATTCCCACGGCGGCGGCGAAAAACCTCGACCGCCTGGTAGGCAAGCAACGGGCGGTCTACACCCTGATTCGTGCGCGTTACCTGGCGCAGTTCCTGCCCAACCATGAATACGACCGGACCCAGGCCGACTTCGACTGTGCCGGTGAAGCCTTGCGCGCCGTGGGCAAGCAGATTGTCGAGCCCGGCTGGAAACGCGCCCTGCCCGAGGCCCTCGCGCCTGCCAAGGGCCGCGAAGCACCGGCACCGCAAACACTGCCGGCACTGGCCGAAGGGCGTGACTGCGCGGTGGCCGATGTGAAGCTCAAGGACCTCTGGACACAGCCACCCAAGCCGTTCACCGAAGGCGATCTGATCAAGGCGATGAAGAACGTCGCCAAACTGGTGGAAGATCCGCTGCTCAAGCAAAAGCTCAAGGACACCACCGGCATCGGTACCGAAGCCACCCGCGCCTCGATCATCCAGGGCCTGCTGGACCGCGGCTACCTGATCAAGAACGGCAAGGCCCTGGCCGCGACGCCGGCAGCGTTCAGTCTGATCGACGCCGTGCCGCGCGCGATTGCCGATCCCGGTACCACGGCAATCTGGGAACAGGCCCTGGACATGGTGCAGAGCGGTGAAATGAGCCTGGAAGAGTTCGTCACCAAACAAGCTGCGTGGATGAGCAAGCAGGTAGCACGTTGCGCCGGCCTGAACCTGACCATCAGCGGGCCGGCAAGCCCGGCCGGGCGTGGCGCCACACCGTGGAAAAACAAACGCAAACCGGCCAAACGCAAACCTTCGACCGGCACCAAACGCGCGGCTAAACCGGTGAGCAAGTCTTAAGGCACTTGCAACGAATCGAAACCTGTAGGAGCGTGGCTTGCCCGCGAAGAAGTTACCGCGGTTTTCGGGTATTACGCGTTATCGTTCTTCGCGGGCAAGCCTCGCTCCTAAAGGTTCTGCGGCGCATCAGGCAACAGCCCTGCTTTCTGAAAGGTACGACCATGGTGACAATCAGAAGCCAGCCCTCAATAGAACTTCACGCCGCTCAGCGCGACGAACTGGAAACCATCGAAAACCTGATGCAGTTCTACATCTACGACTTCAGCGAATGGCTGCCGCTGAAACTCGGGGATCATGGCTTCTTCAACATCCAGCCCAAGCTTGATTACTGGCGCAACCCGGCAACCAAGCCGTTTCTGATCAAGGTTGACGGCGAGCTTGCCGGTTTTGTGATCGTGGATAACGAAACCCACATCGTCGGCGCCGAGCACAACATCGGCTACTTTTTTGTCAGTCGACGCTTTCGTGGCCAAGGCGTCGCGAAGTTTGTCGTCTCTGCCCTCTTGAACCGGTTCCCCGGTCAATGGCAGATTTTCCACATCGATGCCAACCAGCCTGCACGGCTGTTCTGGGCCAGGGTGATACCTGATCTCACGGGCGGCGAATTCACCCTGCATCACCTGCCGATCGATGGTTATCCGTGTACCGTTTACCGCTTTAAAAGATCGCAGCCTTCGGCACCCGTACAAACTCCGTAGGAGCGAGGCCCCGCGAAGAACGATGACGCGGTCCTGCCGTTTGTCCGTGTGATGGCTTTCGCGGGCAAGCCTCGCTCCTACGGGCCGGCGTGCCAGCCACGCCTGACTTTCTAATTCCAAAACCACTTTGTCCGACAATATGTAGTGAGCAAAAATAATCACTACAAAACCGTTGACGCCTCCGATTTGCCCTTGCATGATGCAGACATCTCCCCGATCGGGAGTACAGGCAACACGTTTGAGCAAGCTCGTCTGACCGCCGAGCTGTTTTTCCCGGATACACGCTGCCCACAAGGCAGATTGAAGAAGCTGACCTGGCCTGAACGTCCAGTACAAGGGCGAGAAGCGCTGGCGATCAATCCTCATGAAGCTTGTGGCCGACCCTGAAAATGTCGGCAGTGGCCTCCAGGTTTTCGCTGCTTCTCTTCGTTGTGACGCTATTGCGTAGCAGTTATTCAACACGACTACATGCAACAGACGCGGGACCCCGTCGTATTGACGGCCGACCGCTGACGTCCTGGTTTCGGTGCCAGGGATCAACTAACCGATGGGCTACTTGTATTAGCGAATCAACTTTGAAAGATCACCAAATGGTCAAGGGGCTTACAATGAATCTGAACAATCAACCTACTATCGATGAACTGGCTCGCTTGTTCGCTGCGCAAAAAGACAGCCAGGACAGCCATATTCTGTGGATCAGCAAATCGGGCCAGGTTCATATCGACTGCCTGTCGCCCCATGCCCACGAAGAAGAATTCGACCGCAGCAACCAGAACCTGCTCGCCCGACTGAAGATGTACCGTCGCGGCCAGGGTTATGTCGGCAAGAAAGCCGCGGCCGACAAGGACTTCATCGGTAATGTGCTGCAAACGCTGAAACAGGCGTGGGCATCGATGCAGAACCAGAACGAAGTTCGGGTGATTGATCGGTTGTATTGATATCCCCTCTCAGTAAAGAAAGAAGGCCCCGCTCGGAATATCGAGCGGGGCCTTTTCGTTTGTCTCGTGCGCACCAAACAAAGCTATGGTTAACCCTATGCCCTGCTGGATCTCTGGAGGCTTGCGATGAACAACATCCTGATATTCATAGTGCTCGCGATGGCGAATGTTGCCCATGCGAACACCCTCCCTGGTATTCCCTCATTCGATGTGGACTGCCCCGGTAAAGTCGTCGTCCATGCGGATCAGGACGGCCCGGTATTGATCAACAGTAAAGAGGCGGTAACCAAAGCCATCAACGATCGCCGTTTCGAAGCCAGGGGTTCGGGCATCACGATCTCGATCATCCTCGCCGATGACGATTCGGTGACCGTGTCCTCCACCGGCAAGGCTCCCAATGGGGTGTGTCAATCAGTGGATGACTGACTGTTCGCCGACTCGACTGCAGCCGCGCCCATTACCAGCTCCATAAAGGCCACAGACGCCGCACTGTGGTAGTTGTTTTTGCGCCGAAGCAGCGCGGCCCCTCGGTTGGGCGCCTCCCCCAACAGCGGAATTTTGCGCAATGCCCGCTCCGCTGTGGCGATGGGTTCCGGCAGGATGGTGGCCATCGGCGCGTGACGAATGACCTCTAACAGCGTACTCACCGAGTTCACCTCGATCGCCACTTTGGGCGTGATGTTCTGTTGCCGAAAATACCCGTCAATGGAGGATCGGGTGATGAAGTCCGGCGTCAGCAACGCGAAATCCAGTTGCGCCACCTCCTTTGGCGAGAGCGGGTTCTGGCGCTCGTACAACGGATGACCAAGCCCGACCATCACCCCCAAGGTCTCGACAAATGCCGGCACGCACTCGATGTCGGGGCTCCTCACCGGGGTAAAGGCGATGGCGATGTCCAGCGAGTCATCGAGCAAACCGGCCTCGATGTCATCCATCGATAACTCGAAAATCTGCAGATGGATGTTCGGAAACTTCGCCACGTAGTCGCGCACTAGCGGCCCCACCAGATACGCCATGAACGTCGGCGTCATGGCCAATCGCAAGCTGCCGCGAGACAAATCCTTCACGTCATGCAGCGCGCGCTTCCCCGCTTCAAGTTCCACCAGTACCCGACGGGCACTTTCGATATAAGCCAGCCCCGCATCGGTCGGTTTGACCGTGCGCGAAGTTCGGTCGAACAGGTTGACGCCCAAGGTTTCCTCCAGTTGCCGGATCTGCTGGGACAGCGTCGGTTGAGAGACATGCAACACCTCGGCGGCGCGGGTGAAGCCGCCGTGGTCGGCGACTGCCAGCAAGTAGCGCAAATGTCGGAGCAGCATGGGCACACCATCTATAGGCAGGACTTATGCAATGCATTGTATATCGATCTTGGACGCTATGGATCAATCGACCGAAGATGGCTCCACTTTCCAGCCGCAACCGATAGGAGTCACACCATGCAACAGTCCCACACTTACCAGGATCCGAGCCTGGCCCTGACCACTTCGATCCTCGATGCCAAGGCGCGCAAGAATCTGTCCTGGCAGGATTTGACTGACGGCACCGGCCTGGGCCTGGCCTACGTCACCGCCGCCCTGCTCGGCCAGCATCCGCTGCCGGAAGCCGCCGCCAAGGTGATTGGCGAGAAACTCGAACTGGAAGCCGACGCTGTGGCCCGCCTGCAGATCATTCCATTGCGCGGCAGCCTCTCGGGTGTCCCGACCGACCCGACCATCTACCGTTTCTACGAAATGATCCAGATCTACGGCACCACGCTCAAAGCCCTGGTTCACGAGCAATTCGGCGACGGCATCATCAGCGCGATCAACTTCAAGCTGGACATGAAGAAAGTTGAAGACCCGGAAGGTGGTTCTCGCGCGGTGATTACCCTGGACGGCAAGTTCCTGCCGTTGCGTCCTTTCTAAAACGATCCATTCAATTAATACGCAATACCTGTGGGAGCGTGGCTTGCCCGCGAAGAACGATGACGCGCAATACCTGAAAAACGCGGTGCATTCTTCGCGGGCAAGCCCGCTCCCACAGGTTCTGTGTCTTAACTCACCGGCATTAGCCTCCCTCATTCATTGCAAGGAAGTCCGCCATGAAAGCGCTCATCGACGGTTTATTGAAGTTCCAGAAAGAAGCCTTCCCACAACGTACCGACCTGTTCAAACACTTGGCCACCACTCAGCATCCCGGCACCTTGTTCATCACCTGTTCCGACAGCCGCGTGGTGCCGGAACTGCTGACCCAGCAAGAGCCCGGCGAACTGTTCGTGGTGCGCAATGCCGGCAACATCGTGCCCTCTTACAGCCCGCATCCCGGCGGCGTGTCGGCCACGGTCGAATATGCAGTCGCGGTATTGGGCGTGACGGACATCGTGATCTGCGGGCATTCGGATTGTGGCGCCATGACCGCCATCGCCCAGTGCAAATGCATGGATCACCTGCCCGCGGTCAGTGGTTGGTTGCAACACGCCGAGTCGGCCAAGGTGATCAATGACTCCCGTCCTCACGCCAGCGACGCAGCCAAGGTAAGCTCGATGGTCCGGGAAAATGTCATTGCTCAACTGGCGAATATCCAGACTCACCCGAGCGTGCGTCTGGCCCAGGAAAAAGGCCTGCTGAATCTGCATGGTTGGGTTTATGACATTGAGACCGGTTCGGTCGATGCCCTGGATGCCGACAATCACAGTTTCGTGTCGCTGGCCGAACAGCCGTGCACTTGCGCCGTGCACGGCAAAACGGTTGAAGCCGCCTGAAGGTGTCGACCGCACAAGCTGCGCCAGGCTTGGCGCAGCGTTATAACCGCCAATGCGTAGTCACAAGGCTGTCATTTGTCGTCCGACCGACGCTCAGGCGTGTCTTCAGCATTGGGCGCTTCTGGAGGATGCCCTGGCGTGAACACATGGGTGAGCAATTCGCTGGCATCGATGTTGACGACACCCGGGACCGAACGTGCCACAGCAACAGCCTGCTCACACTGTCTATGGGTGTTGACGCGACCACTCAATGCCACCGTGCCCGCATGGGTTTTGACATGGACATTCAGGCCAAGGGTGGTATCGGCCAATGTCAGGGCCGACTTCACCCGGGCGGTAATCCACGTGTCGTGAACGACCGTTTCCAGACCATGAGAGTAATGTTGAAAGGAATGAAGTTTCATGGCGCAATCCTCTCTCACGTAATCAGATGCGCTGTCCGTCCCCGTGCAGACACGGACACATACTAAGTATAGTGCGTGCCGTGGCCTGCGGTCGGGGGGCTGTCCCTGAGGCCGGTAAGATAAAAGAGCAACGAATATCCTGTGGGAGCGTGGCTTGCCCGCGAAGAATGCACCGCGTTTTTTCAGGTATAACGCGTCATCGTTCTTCGCGGGCAAGCCACGCTCCCACAGGTTTTGCGCGTCTCAGCGTTTGACCGACAGATCCGTCTGGGTCATGCGGCTACGGATGGTGAACACGCCATCCCCCGAGAGAATCGCGCTGCGCGCAAACAGGCGCCCACTTTCCCAGTTCGAAAGCCCCAGTTCCGGCTTGTTCAGCGCGTACTGTCCATCGACCCAGCGGGTAATCCCGTTGCCGACAAAAGGTGCGTTGACCGCGTTGTAGAAACGCTCCTGCGCCGAGGCATCTTCACTGATCAGCGACACGGTGAATTGCGGGCTGTAGCGGTTGAACAAGGCGATGGCCTGATCCAGATCGTCGACGATCTTCAGGCTGACTTCCGGGGTTTCTTCCCACTCCCACTCGCGCCCCAATTGATCTTCGGGCAGCGGTTCGGCCAACGCTTCGGTCTGATAGCCTTCGGCGCGGTACACCTCGACGCTCGCGGTCTGCCAATCGGCTGGCAAATGCTGCTCACTACCCTCGACGATATGCAACTTGCAGCCCTGGCCCCGAGCGGTGCCGGCCAGTTGCAGTGCGTCGAGAAACAGCGGCACCAGCTCGGCGGCGCGGTCGCGGAGGATCAGGCAAACGTTCAGGGTGTTGCAGACTTTGCGGTCCAGCGAGTTGCGTACCACGGCGGCAAAGCGTTGGGCATCGGCGTCCTGGTCGGCGATCAACCACGCACCACCGGTGCCGTGCAGGCTGACCGCGGTGCCGGCCTGTTGCGCGATGCTGCCCAACTGGCTGACCGCTCGTCCCGAACCACGGGCCACAGCCAATGACAGGCGTCGGTCGGCGAACATCGCCCAACCGGCGGCATGATTGACGCTTTCCACCAGGGAAACTGCTCCGGTCGGCAATCCGGCATCGCTCAATGCCGGATTCAATGCATGGGTGACGATGGCTTGCGCAGTGCCCAACGCATCGCTGCCAATGCGCAACACCGCGGTGTTACCGGTGCGCAAGACACCGGCGGCATCGGCGAAGACATTCGGTCGGCCTTCGAACACGAACGCGACGATACCCAGCGGCGACACCACTTGCTCGACTTTCCAGCCGTCGTGCTCGACGCAGCTCACGACTTTGCCGCGCGTGGCCGGAGCATCGCGCCAGGCCCGCAGGCCGGCGATCATGTCGCCGCGCATGCGTTCATCGGCCAGTAACCGCGTGGTGGAACGCCCGCGCGCTTTGGCCCGCTCGATATCGGCCAAATTGGCCGCCGCAATCAAGGCCCAGCATTCCGGGGTCTCCAGGCGTTGCGCAAAGTGATCGAAGAACTCGCTAATGGCTTGATCCGAGACGCCGGACATCGCAGTGAACGCCGCTTCGGCGCGCTCGATGGCGACCGCCGCCGCTTGCTGGTCCGCCACCGGGATCAGCAACAATTCACCGCTGACCTGCTCCACCAGCAGATGGTCGCCGGGTTGAAAGCGCGCCGCCAGTTCGGGGCTGACGACAGTGACACGATTACCGGCAAAAGGGATTGGTGTGCCAGCGACTAGACGTTCGAGCGCAAGAGACATGAAACGGTTTCACCATGCAGGAGAGCGGCCAGAAAATGTATAGGAAAATCCGTGGAGCGTCATTCACCGGGGCGCGGTGGCGGTTATTTTTTCGCCAGTCGAAATACATCTTGCTCCAGGCGATTGCTCCCCTGTTTGCGCCATTTGGCGTTCGCGTCATAGACCACCAGCAGCAAGGGTTCTTCGACGCCCGCGGTGCTGATAAAGGTTAGTCCTTCGGCATGATCGCGGCCTTTATCCTCTCCTTGCCCGTAAGGAACCTCCAGAGCCGGCGTCAATTGTTCGCTGAAGACAAAACTTTCGTCTGTTGGCCTGGCGCCGTCGAGCCATCGAAATACGCTGACAGGCCCGTCGAGGTTCATCGTCGGCCCGGCCAGGATCAACATGTCGTCACCATCGATGCATAAGTCCCTGACGCCGAGTCCGCCCAACTGGAGAAAATGCTTTCGATATTTGCGCCCCTTGGGCCCGATTTTTTTCAGCGTCAGCGTGTGGACGGCCTTGGGATGGTCTTCGGGTTCAACCTCCAGAACAATGGTCCAGCCCCGCAGCACAGGTCCTCGCAACCCGATAAAAACACGCTTGCCATTGATCTCGAGGCCTTCGGTATCGAACCCGTTGTCCTTGCCGGGAATGTGTAGAAATGCCCCCACATGTTCGTCGTCCTTGAGCTCATCGAGCAATTCGTTGCCCAATTGATTGCCGGCCAATTGGGCGGCAACTCGATCATCGTCGGCGGTGCTCTTCACCAAAGTGAACGTTCCGTTTTCTTCGACCACCGGAATCCGGGCCAGGAGAAAACGATTGCCATCGCTGCTGACAGTTGCCAGACGCTCGGCGTTTTTCTTCAGGGACTTGGTGCTATCGGGTTTTTTCCGTTTCAGGCTGTGAGACCCCACAATCCAGAGATACCCCGTGTCGCGGTCGTAGCTCATGCCTTCCAGGTCTGCTTCAACGAATTCTTCGCCAATCGTCGGGATGACCGGCAGCGCCAACAGGGACGCCAACGAGAATTGCTTGTGCTGGTCAAACAGAAACTCGCCCGCACCGACGCGCTCACGCAAGGTGAAGCGCTCCAGGCTCAAGGATTCATCATTGGCGACCCACAGGGTGTCGCCTATCTGGACCACGGCAGACAACCCTTTGCGCAAATGAGTGTCCGGGTCATTGAAGACTAGAAGCGCGGAACCGAAATTCACCATGAAGTCACTCGCCCCTTCACCCGTTTGGGTGAGTCAAAGAATGCCTGCTTCACGGTAGCGGTCATCGGGCCCTAGTCAAGAAATGCCATCAGAACACCGACCAGCCGATCCGCTGACTCAACAACTCCAGCGCGGCCATGCCGGCGAGGGAGTTGCCGGCGGTGTTCAATTCCGGAGACCAGACGCACACCGTGAATTGCCCCGGCACCACCGCGACGATGCCCCCGCCCACACCGCTCTTGCCCGGCAGACCGACGCGATAGGCAAAATTACCGGCTTCGTCGTACAGCCCGCTGGTGGCCATGATCGAGTTGACTTGTTGGGTCTGGCGGGCGCTGAGGATCTGGGCGCCGCTGTGTTTGCAAAAACCGTCGTTGGCCAGGAAACAGAACGCCCGGGCCAGATCCACGCAACTCATGCGCAGCGCGCAATGGCTGAAGTAGCTGCGCAGCACGGCTTCGACGTCGTTATGGAAGTTGCCGAACGATTGCATCAGATAAGCCATGGCCGCGTTACGCGCGCGATGCTGGTATTCCGATTCGGCGACCTTGCCGTCCACCATGACATTCGGGTTGCCGGACAAACGGCGGACAAAATCGCGCATCGACAACGCCGGCGCGGCAAAACGTGACTGGTTGATGTCGCAGATCACCAGCGCACCGGCGTTGATGAAGGGATTGCGCGGGCGCCCGCGCTCGAACTCCAGTTGCACCAGCGAGTTGAACGGCTGGCCGGACGGTTCATGGCCCAGGCGGTCCCAAATCGCTTCGCCGGAATGGTCGATGGCCTGCACCAGGCTGAACACCTTGGAAATACTCTGCACCGAGAACGGCGTGTCGGCGTCTCCAGCACAAAACAACTCGCCGTCGTTGCCATACACGGCAATGCCCAACTGATTGGACGGCACGGTGCCGAGGGCGGGAATGTAGTCAGCCACTTTGCCCTGACCGATCAACGGTCGGACTGCGTCAAGGATCTCGTTCAACAGCGCTTGCATGCCGGGTTCCGAAGTCTCGCCCCATGGGATTGCGGGGACACTGTCGCTAGACGCCTCTGGCCGAGGCTGAATCACAGTTTTGTATGGGAATGTATCTGTCGCGGCCCGGGATACATGAACTTGCACCGGACGACCTTTCGGACATACCGCCCATACACCCGGTTGCAACACTCCTGCCGTCCGCTGACCACTCGCAAAACCGGGTCGGCCCTTGCTCAGGAGTGTTGTCATCATGACCCAAGTTCCCCGTTACCACGGCTGGTCGCTGTTTGGCCTGCTGTCCTTGCTGGTGCTGTTGATGACCGGCCTGATTCTGCTGCTGAACCCGGACCTGGTGGAAGCCACCCGCAGCGCCATTCGCGCCACCGCACGCACTTCGTTTGCGCTGTTTCTCGCCGCGTTCACCGCCTCGGCTTTGGCTGTGCTGGTGCCCTCGCCTTTCACCCGTTCGTTGGTGCGCGAGCGACGTTTCATTGGCCTGGCCTTCGCGTTTTCCCATCTAGTCCACGCCATCCTGATCTACAGCTATGGCCAACTGAACCCCGAGTTCTGGCCCAGCCGTACCACGGCTGGCAACATTCCGGGCTCGGTCGGTTACCTGTTCATTCTGCTGATGGCGTTGACCTCGTTCAAAGCCACGGCGCGCCTGATCGGCCCCAAGGCCTGGAAAGCCCTGCACGTCAGCGGCATGTGGGTGATCGCGGCGGTCTTCACCTACTCCAACTTCAAACGCATTCCCATGAGCGCCTGGTACGTCCTGCCGTTCGGCCTGATGTTTTCGGCGATCGTCATTCGGCTGCTGGGCAAGATTGCACTGAAGTACAAACGGTCGACCCGGAATGCGCTGTCGACCGAATGAAACCTCAACAACACCAACAATCCCCTGTGGGAGCGGGCTTTTGTGGCGAGGGGGCTTGCCCCCGTTTGAGTGCGTAGCGCTCACAAGATCTTTGGTACATCAGAGATTTTGGGGCTGCTTCGCAACCCAACGGGGGCAAGCCCCCTCGCCACAGCTGCTCCCACAATGAATGCGACTGTCGTTCAAATCCCGGAGTTAAAGCCATGAACACTTCTCTCTCGTCGGCCATCAAAGGCCTGCACCTGAACCTCGATCGGGCCGGCAGCTGGATCGCGCCCCTGACCTTGCGGGTATTTCTAGCCTGGGAATTTTTCGAGTCAGGCCTGGAAAAATGGAACGGCCAGAACTGGTTCGCCGACATCCAGCACAACTTCCCGTTTCCCTTCAACCACGTTCCGGCCACGCTGAACTGGGAACTGGCGATGTGGGCCGAACTGATCTGCGCCCTCGCTCTGCTGGTGGGCCTTGGGACGCGGCTCTCGGCAATCATTCTGATCGTGGTCACGATCGTTGCGACCGCTGCCGTTCACTGGCCGGCCGATTGGTCTACATTGAGTGAACTTGCCCAGGGTTATGCCATCAGCGACAAAGGCCACGGCAACTTCAAACTGCCGCTGATCTACCTCGCAGCCCTCCTGCCTCTGTTGTTCTCGGGGGCCGGCAAACTCAGCATGGACGCGTTGTTGGCTCGATACTTCTGGCGGCGCAGTCACCGCTGATACGCCAGCGTCTCGATACCCCCACCAACTTATGTAAAGGAGCCATCATGAGCGTAACCACCCAATGGATCGAGATCAGCAGCGCCGAGGGCACATTCGGCGCTTACCTGGCCATTCCCCACACCCGTAAAGGTCCGGGGATTGTGCTGATTCAGGAAATCTTCGGCGTCAACGAGCACATCCGCTCGGTCGCCGAGCAATACGCCGCCGACGGCTACCTGGTCATCGCGCCGGATTTGTTCTGGCGCAACGGTCACCGTATTGAATTGGGCTACGACGAAGCCGGCTGGAAACGCGCCGTCGAGCTGATGAACGCCACCGACACCCAAAAAGCGCAGGCCGACATCAAACTGGCCATTGACGCCCTGAAAGCACAGCCGGGGCTGGACGGCAGAATTGCGTCTATCGGTTTCTGCTTCGGCGGCATGCTGTCGTACAACACCGCGGCCAACGGTTTTGTCGACGTGGCGATCGCCTACTACGGCGGCGGCATTCAGAACCAACTGGATCGGGCCAATGAAATCAAGGTGCCGCTGCTGATGCACTTTGGCGAGCAGGACAGCCACATCCCCATCGATGCGGTGAAGCAAATCGCCGAGCGTTTCGAATTCAACGATGACGTCGATATCGAGGTGTATCCGGGTGCCGAACACGGCTTCAACTGCTCACACCGTGACAGCTACAACCAGCGGGCGGCGGTTGAGGCACATGGCAATACGTTGCTCTTTTTGAGTCAGAACCTTTAAGGCCTGATCGCCGGGGTTGGCGACATCAACAATCGGTGAGCATTCAATCCCGGAAACCCGCATGGACAACCTCTCAAAACCCAGACCGGCTTCACTGCGTATCCCCTCCACGGTCTGGGCCCTGGGTTTTGTCAGTCTGTTCATGGACCTGTCGTCAGAGCTGGTGCACAGCCTGCTGCCGGTGTTTCTGGTCACGACCTTGGGCGCGAGCGCGTTGACCGTCGGGGTGATCGAGGGCATCGCCGAGGCGACCGCGATGCTGACCAAGATATTCTCCGGCGCCATCAGCGATTTTATCGGCCGGCGCAAAGGCCTACTGTTGATGGGCTACGGTCTGGCAGCCTTGTCGAAGCCGCTCTTTCCCCTCGCGCAGTCGGTGGAGGTGGTGTTCACCGCGCGTTTTCTGGATCGCATTGGCAAAGGCATTCGTGGAGCGCCGCGAGATGCGCTGGTCGCCGATATAGCACCCACCGAAATCCGTGGCGCCTGCTTTGGTTTGCGCCAGTCGATGGACACCGTGGGCGCCATTTTCGGTCCGGTCCTGGCTATCGTGCTGATGCTTTGGCTCGGGCAGATCCATCTGGTGTTGTGGTTTGCGGTGATCCCGGCGGTGATCTCGGTGGCGCTGATTGTCGGTGGGGTAAAAGAACCGACCGCTGCCGCTGGCAAACACACCTTTCGTTCGCCCATTCACTGGAAAGTCCTGCGGGACTTTTCCCGTGGTTACTGGTGGGTGGTGATCGTCGGCGGGCTCTTCACGCTGGCCCGTTTCAGCGAAGCCTTTCTGGTTTTGAAGGCGCAACAGACAGGCCTGACGGCCACTTGGGTGCCGATGGTGATGGTGGTCATGTCGTTGTTTTATGCGGTGTCCGCCTACCCTGCCGGCTGGTTGTCCGACCGGATCAGTCGCACCCAAGTGCTGTGTATCGGCATCGTCCTGCTGATCCTTGCGGACCTGTTATTGGCGCAAGCGGACTCGATCATGACCATGCTGGCGGGCGTGGCCCTGTGGGGCCTGCACATGGGCTTCAGCCAAGGGATTCTCGCGACGCTGATCGCCGACACCGCCCCCGAACACCTCAGGGGCACGGCCTTCGGCCTGTTCAATCTGATCAGCGGCGTGTGTCTGTTGATCGCCAGTGTGCTCGCGGGCGCGCTGTGGGAGACTTCGGGCTCAGCCAGCACTTTCGTCGTCGGGGCGGGGCTGGCGGCTGCGGCGCTGCTGTTGCTTCTGTTGCGTAAGCCTTAGGGGCGAGTGCCAGGATTGAGCCCGCTAACATTGAGTGCCAAAAACCTGTTAATGGGGCAAACGATGCAGATGATTAAAGTAGGGCCGAGCGGTTTGAATCAGCTCCGTGAGTCTTTGAGTGAAGCAGGACTGCCCTGCGATGATGTCAGCGAACCGGGGCTGCAGTTTTATCACTTCGAGGTGGATGGGAACCGGGTTGCTTATGGAGGGCTGGAGGGTTCTGGCCCTGATCTGTTGCTTCGTTCAATGATCGTTTCTGAGACCCGTCGTGGCGAGGGGCTAGGTAAAGCCGTGTTGTCTGAACTGGAACGCCATGCCATCTCCCAAGGCGCAATCCGACTTCACTTGCTGACCCAAAGCGCGGCTGGTTTTTTCACAGCCAATGGCTATGAACTGCTCGATAGGCGCGAAGCGCCTGACGTAATCAGTCGAACAGCTCAGTTCCAGCATCTGTGTCCTGCGTCAGCAAGTTATCTACGAAAAACTTTAAAGGCTCCGTTTCGGACTGAGTCAGGGCTCTCCAAGGCTGAATAGTACGGTAAGTCGCTCACACCGACGTGTTAAACGCCAACGCGGCGCGAATCAGCGCCTTCAACGCCTCTTCATCAACCCCGGCAGAGCCGAGCAAGCCCACAACACATACCTGTTCGTTATAGCACTGTTCACAATGGGTATATCCGCGCTTCAGCATTCGGCTACCGTCATCATATATGACTGGATCATGCAGGCTCTGCACCTGTGTGTTGAAGCGATGTTTGCCTCTGTTGCGACACACCCAAAGCCCCCAGACATGAGGAAACCCTGATGAGCGCTCACAAAGCTGTCGCTGTTTTGCTGGCCTTGCTCAGTGCAGGCTCCCTGGGATCTACCGCCTTGGCCGAGGAAACAGGTTTTATTGCCGCCACCTCATCCGAACTTCAGTGGAAAGCCGCTCCGGCGGTGGGGCCCGGCGCAATGATTGCAGTGATTGAAGGAGACCTGAAAGCCGCCGAGCCCTTCACCCTGCGCTTGAAGCTGCCAGCAAATACAAAAATCGGCGTGCATACCCATCCTGTGACCGAACGCGTAACCGTTATCTCGGGCATTTTCTACTTCGCCACCGGAGATAAATTCGATCCGGCACGGGCCAAGGCCTATCAACCGGGTGACACCCTGATCATTCCCGTCGGAATGTCGATGTACGGCGCCAGTCGAGAACAGGAAACCGTGCTCCAACTCCATGGCACGGGGCCTTGGGGGATCACCTACGTCAACCCGGCGGACGACCCCAGGAACAGCAAAATGTAGCGTCCCTGACGGTGGTCAGCTTCGCGCATCCGATTTCCCGGATTCGCCTCTTCTCGCGCAACGAAACAATGCGCCCACCCTGCTCCAGCGGACACACCGACACCAGACACGCCAGGTGGCTGCGATCATGCAGCTCAAACGTGCAATCCAAATCCCGTAGCCCTTCCCCGCCGCGCAGCAGAATCGCATCGGTCAGTTCGTTTGAGCAGCATTATAAAGGCTTATGGGGTCAGACCACGTAGCGCCTGGGCCAATCGGCTGATCAGTGTGGCGATGTCGAGCGTCGGCTTATTGATGACGGTTTGTGATCGTCGAATGAAAGCCTGACCCTCGCGGTCAGGCGAAACACCCAGCAGCTCCGAAGTTGCCCAATCACTGATCAGCTCGCAATCACCCAATCACGCTCGCATACACCGACCGATCAACATTCCCGCCGGACAGAATCACGCCCACCTTTTTGCCCAGCATCATTTCACGCTCCTGAATGAGCGCTGCCAGCGCTGCCGCACCTGCCCCTTCAGCGAGGTTGTGGGTATCGGTGTAATACACGCGCATGGCCTCGGCAATCTCGCCCTCGCTGACCGAGACGATTCGTGCCGAAGCGGCCCCGTAGATGGCGAACGCATCGGGAACAGGCTTGCGCACGGCCAAGCCATCGGCAAAGGTATTTGCCGAGGCGGTCTCGTATATTGTCCCAGCTTCAAACGATAACTTCGCCGCCGCAGCCTCTTTGGAAACCACGCCCACCACTTGGGTGTTCAGGCCCAGCGCATCTCGGGCGGCGATCACTCCGCAAATCCCCGATCCACAGCCAATCGGCACGTAGACGGTATCCAGATCGGGCGCAGCGATGAACAGCTCCAGCGCATACGTGGCCACACCTTTGACCAACTCGGTGTGGAACGGCGGCACCAGGTAGAGGCCATGCAGGTGCGCCAGACGCGCGGCCTCTTCACGGGCGTCGTCGAAATCGCGACCGCACTCAACCACTTCGCCGCCAAAGCCACGCATGGCATTGTTCTTTTCCAGCGAATTACCTTCCGGCACAACAATCAAGGCCCTCAAACCCAGCGTGTTTGCCGCCAGCGCCAGGCTCTGACCATGGTTGCCGCGCGTAGCGGAGACAATGCCCTTCACACCTGGGTGCTCGCGCCGCAGCCAGTGCAGGAAGGTAATGCCACCCCGCACTTTGAAAGCGCCTGTAGGTGTGTGGTTTTCGTGTTTGACCCAGACAGTGCAACCTAATCGCTCAGCCAGCAATGGCCAAGGGTATTGGGCGGTGGCAGGCATGACTTGGTAGACGTGGCGGGCCGCTTGTTCGATATCGTTGCGAGTCAGTTTGTGCATGAGTTGTCTTCCTGAGGCTTTTCCCAGTCTAGGCATGGGCACGTCACGCCGGCTTTCAAAAAACTGACCTGACTTTTACGCCCCCTCTTCACTACTATGGTGTTCATGAGCCTTCGAAACCGTCTGCAACCCTCGCTCGTACCTGAACCGATTCGTCGTGTCGAGGCAGGGCCGTGGGCGATCGAATTGCTACCCGGCGCCGCCTACGCGACCCGATATGTTGCGACCCAGGCAGCGATCGGCTTTGCCTTCGACAGCCAACGAGGCTTGCACGCCATCGGCAGCGACCGAGTGCGCCCCTTCGATGCCATGCCCAACGGACTGGCGTTCGTCCCCGTTGGCTGTGATGTGTTGTCCGAATCACCCAAGGGCGGTGAATACCTGCGGGTCATGCGCACCGACGGTATTTCATTGCCGGGTGACCGGGCATTCAACAATCGCATTGATCAGCCAGCCGTTAACCTCGCCCTGCGAATGCGCCGCGCGTTGTTGCAGGGCTCCGTGGAGGACGACTGTGAAGCCTGGGCACTCGCATTGGCTGAACGGGCGGCGGGCATCGACGCATCGGCGCCGCCGGCCCAAGGCTCTATAACCGGCAGCCGGATGCGCCTGCTCGATGAATTCATTGATGCAGGCATCGACGGCCCACTGGGTATACAGGCAATGGCGGGGTTGCTTGAATTGTCCGAAGGTTATTTCATGCGCGCATTCAAGAACACGACGGGCAAGAGCCCTCATAGCTATCTAATCGACCGACGCCTGGCCAAGGCCCGAGCATCGATGCGCGATTCGACCGCCAGGCTGTCGGAGATCGCACTCACCTGCGGCTTTAACTCCCAAGCGCACATGACGACCGCTTTCAAGCAACGCCTTGGAGTCAGTCCAGCGCAATTGCGAAGGCGTTCGACGTACAGTCAAAACTAGATTATTGGCCGTTTTGCCGTTTGGTTGAGGACCCGCCATCGGCCTCGGTCAGCCACTACCGACAGAGTTTCTGACGCCATCAAGGCCGCGGCCATGGGCGTTCTCCAGACGACATAAAACCCTCCCGGTAACGAGTACAGGGAGGGTGAAATAACGCAGGTGTAATCAGCCCTTGGCCTGGCTCATACGCGTGAACAGCTCCGTAGGCACTTTCTTGCCGTTGGACGTGTATTGGTTGCTCCTGTACGTGTAGGTTTCTGCCTCGGAAAGGTAACCGTCATTGTTGGTGTCCATCGCTTTGAACTCCTCACTCTTGGTCGGGGCCACGGCCAGGAATTCCTTGAGCGCAACACGGCCGTCGTCATCGGTGTCGGTGCGGGCGAAAGAAGCGTCGCCGCACTTGCCCTCACCGCACTTGCCTTCGGCCTGGGTTGCCTTGGCGCTGGCGTCACTGGAACCACATTTACCTTCGCCACACTTGCCCTCCCCAGCCTTCTCTGCGGAAGCCAACTGATAGCCCTGGGGCAGCGTCTCCATGGCAAAGGCGGTCGAGGCGAGGCTCATAGCACCAGCCAACGCGACTGCGGCCAGGCCAATACGGGTTTTGTTCGGAATACGGGACATAGTATTTCTCCAGATGCTGTGCGCGATTGGAACGCGCGGTCATGCCACAAGGGCAGAAAAACCCTTGAGGATGCACTCGGCGAAATGAATCGAGCCGGGAATCCCGGAGCGAACATGCATTAGCATCCACCTCGACAGGGCAACCTCATTTGGGCCCGGTCATTTGGACGCAGTGATGTATCCGCGAAGTGTCAGCAGGCAGGACATTTGTAAGCCAATCCCTGAACCCGTGATCCGGATACAGAGAGATACACCCGATGGCATTGAGTCATGAATAACGGATGTCACTGATATCGATAGCCACCAGCAGCTGCGACGCGATCGCATGATTATTAGCGTCACGGCGATAGGCCCTGCGCTTGCTGGGCAAACGGAGCCCCTGGGTTTCAACATAGTCATGAACGTACTGGGCAGCGGGAAATCCGCCACTGACGTCAACGCTGTAGTCGTGCCGGCGCAGCAGAAAGTCTTCACCGAAGTAGAAGTCCTGCACCGGACAGTGCGTGACCACGCTCTCTGGAAAGTGCACCCGCAAACGACGCCAATGTTGGTCGCCTTCCTCCCAAGGGTCGACCTCTTCAACCCTGACACCCGGCAAGATGAACAGAAATGGCATCGTCATGTATGACCACAACGCGTAACCATTGAAGTATGCCCGGTGCAGCGGGTCCCAAGGTGTCGTTTCTGCGTGGTCATCGAAAGACGCCCTCGGATCCGAGCGCTCCGCCACCACTTGGCCATCCGTGGTTTCAATGGCGATTCGATCGGGCGTGTACGCCGTACGCTGGTTCGGGGCGCCGAAAGGCATTACCGACGCTCTCTGCTCATGCAGCCAGACCGTCATCTGACGCGAGTCACTATCCTGGGTCAGCCCCTTCATGCCCCACAGCGAACCGCCGGTCACAATGCTGGCGCTCACCGTGTCAAAGCTGTTCCAGCGTTCTTGTCCGCCGTGGGCTGTCAGTACCCGTTCCAGCAGATCGCAGTGCTGTTCATTCATGGCGATAACCCTCTTCATTGCTGAGCCGGCCCACCCGCGGGTTTAGACGATCTGCACTGAACGCTGTACGTTCGGAACCCAAGAGAGCGAAGCCTGAGGCGACAATATCCCCACACCCAACGTCTATCGCGTGGGTTTTCAAACCCTTTAGTCAACCCTCTGGAAGCCCACACCAATGAACGTCTTGAACATTACCAGCCATGGCAACAACAGCTTTTCCGACCGACTGTCGCTCGGGGTTAAAACCATGGCGATTGGAACCTACGGCGCTTACTTTGCTCTCGCCCTCATCTACTTCTGGTTCGGCGGCATGAAATTCACGCATTACGAGGCACAGGGATTGGTTCCGCTTGTAAGCAACAGCCCTCTATTGGGATGGGTTTATGACATTTTCAGTGTAGATGTCTTTTCTCGCTTACTCGGAGTCCTGGAGATCTCGATCGGTGCTCTAATTGCAGGTCGCCTGCTATCACCCAAGCTTTCTTTAATTGGAGGAGCGTTGTCTGCCGGACTGTTTTTCACCACGTTGACCTTTATGTTCTCGACACCTGGCGTGGTTGAACCCGGTCTCGGCTTCCCAGCCATTACGGTTGCACCGGGCCAATTTCTCCTGAAAGACATAGGGTTGCTTGCCGCGTCTGTATTCGTGGCGGGCCATTCTCTAACCCGATTGGAAACCCGTTGAACTGATCATTTCCCTCCTGGGATGGCCTGAAGCACTCCGATGCTTTCAGGCCATTTCCCTATGTCAGCGATTTCATCCAGTCCCGGGGGCTGCTGCCCGTCTTGCGGCGAAACGCACGAGCCAGCGCCGAGGGACTTTCATAACCGACTTCGTCAGCGATCAGCGTAATCGGCCGGCCTTCACGCAGGCGTTTCTGCGCCAGGCTGATCCGCCAACTCAGAAGATAATCCGCAGGTGTCTGCCCGATAACGGATCGGAAATGCGCGGCATAGGCGGCGCGCGACATATTCGACTCACGTGCCAGCTCTGCGACTGACCAGGCACGATGAGGTGCGTTGTGCATCTGCACCAGCGAGCGCACCAGCCGCGAATCGGCCAGTCCGGCCATCATTCCGGTACTTAATGCCTGGTGGTCGAGCAGATGTCGGAGCAGCAAAATGATCAGTAGCTCGAATAGGCGATCAAGCATTGCTTCCCTGCCACAATGTCCGGCTGCCGCCTCACCGAACAGCCATCTCAGTGTATCGGCCAGCAGCGGCAGCTCATCCAGGGACAGCACCAGAAGATCA
Organism: Pseudomonas wuhanensis; assembly: GCF_030687395.1. Taxonomy (GTDB): domain Bacteria; phylum Pseudomonadota; class Gammaproteobacteria; order Pseudomonadales; family Pseudomonadaceae; genus Aquipseudomonas; species Aquipseudomonas wuhanensis. Next base: position 3,807,434 of record NZ_CP117430.1, read on the forward strand.
GGTAACGAAGCAGACAACGGGTTATCGACACCACCATCAAACTTCATTGACGCACACAAGAGTCGAGCCCCTTCGGGCTCACCCGGGATCAGTTGATGCGGGCTTGGGCGCGGCAGAAAAATCAGACTGGGCCGGGTAAGCAGCAGATCACGGCCATCAGGGCTCCGTAAAGTGACGCGACCTGCCTGCAGCAGGTGGATATGGCCGCGCTGGTCAGCGCCATCGTATGACGCCACACCGCAAAGCTTGCCACTGTGAAACAGGTTTGCGCGCACGCCGAACTGTGACAACAAGGTAGACAAGCGGTCCATACGGAATCTCATCGCAAGATATAGACGATCAGTATCGTAGCACCGACTGTTCCACGCAGACCGTTCAGGCCTGTAGGTGACTACCGGGAAGCGATATGCCGCTGTGTCAATCAGTGGCCATCGCGAGGTCGCCTTTGGCAGTCATTCCAAACCTCACGTATCACATCCTTAAGCATCAACGCCTCCGCCCAACGATCAGTGATGTCGCGTCCATCGGCACCCGTAATGGCATAAGGCGGTGGGCCGAGTTCACAGGTGAAGGAAAGGCTATCGGGCGTGTTCGGTCGGGCCAGCCAATCTTCGATCCCATAGCGCCACCAACCCAGGAAACGCTCCAGCCACGGTCGATGCTGGGCGAAGCTCAGGGGCACCTGAACCTGTTCGCCGTTGGAGACACGTCCATGAAACCCCCAACTGTGCCGCAGGACGGTGTGGATCTGTTCGTCGTCCTCGGCGGCAGCCGGCTCTGGCAGTTCGCGGCCCACAACATAGTGGGACAAGTCAGCCAAAAGCTTGAGGTCGGGCATTTCAGCGAGAATGTCGAGGGTGAACAACAGGTCACTGGTGAGGCGATAACGGTGGGTTTCCAGCAGAACAGGAAAGTCCACCTGCTCGGCCAGACGCTGCCAGCCTTCGATCAGTTCGATAGCTTGCTTCAGCGTGCGCGGCCGCACGTCTGCTTGCAGCGTGAGGTGGTGGCAGCCGTAGCGGGACGCGACATCGATCGCTGCCGCCAGATCATCCACGGTGCGGGGGAACACTTGACCTTCGATTTGCAGGCCCTGCGCCTTGGCGGCGGCATGCAGGCGTGCGGCATGTGGCGCGACCCAGAAATGGTCGGTGATACCGTCGAAGCCGGCGGCGGCGATTTTCTCCACTTGCGCTTCCAGGGAAAGGTCGCATTGGCCACGGTAATCTTGCATGGCCCACTGGGACTGAAAGACCAGGAATTCACGCATGTCAGTTCCTCAGCAGTTGTTTGAGCGGTACATCGGCATCGGCCAGAGCGTCCACCGAGAGGCGGTTATGGAGAGCGATCAGTCGTTCGCACAATTTGATGTCCTTGGCGACGCTATTCCCCTGCCCCCAGCCGCAAGCGCCTTGCAGACGTTGTTCGGCATCGAGGTAGAACAACAGGAATCCGCCACCGGGGGTTGTCCGGCTCGCCGTGGGTTGCGTGTTTGCGATCACGCCCACGGTCTGCAATCCCCAGTCGTATTGATCGGACCAAAAACCGGGAATGACCTCGAAGGGCAGTTCGCCGCCCAACAGATTCAGGGCAGCGTGACGACCTTGGGTTTCGGCGTTGCGCCACGTTTCCTGACGCTGGAAAACCCCTTGCGGGTGCAGCCGAAACTCACAGACATCGCCCGCCGCAAAGATGTCCGGCGCGCTGGTGCGCAGTTGGGCATCGACGCGAATGCCCTGGCCGACCTCAAGTCCTGCGGCTGCGGCCAGTTCAGTGTTGGGTTGCATGCCGATGCCTACCACCACCAGGTCGCAGGGCAACCACTGGCCGTCGACCAGTTGCACGGACTCAACGTGAGTAGTGCCCTGCACCGCCTCAATGGCCACATTCAACCGGACATCCACGCCCTGACTGCGATGCAGTTCCAGCAGAACACTGGACAGTTGCTCCGGCAACACCCGACCCGCCAAACGCGGTCCGGCCTCAAGCAAGGTCACCGTGCAACCCAAGGCCCGGGCGGTGGCGGAAACTTCGAGTCCGATAAAGCCGCCGCCGATGATCACCACCCGGGTGTCAGGCTGCAACGAAGCGCGCAGTGCCAGGGCCTCGTCATGTGTGCGCAGATAAAGCACATTGAGCAGACGCTCGGGCACCGAGGCGAGTCTGCGCGACCGCCCTCCCGTCGCCAATAACAGCCGGGCGTAATGCAGCCAGCTGCCGTCGGCCAACTGCAGACGATGCTGCTGCGGATCCAGGCATTTCACCGGGTTACCCGCCAGGTGTTCGATGTCCAGATCGGCGAGCTGAGCGGTGTCGCACAAGCTGTAACCCGCCAGATCGATCGTGCCCTGCAACAGCCCTTTGGACAGCGGCGGACGTTCATAGGGCGGATGGGACTCGTCGCCTATCAGAATCAGGCGACCGCTATAACCTTCGCCGCGCAAGGTCAGGGCCGCGCGGCCACCCGCATGCCCGGCGCCGACGATGACCAGTGGAGCATTGGCAGGATTCATGGCACAGGCTCCGTGCAGTTAGACCGTGATGGCGAGCAGCACACGCCCCGCTTCGACCCGGACTTCATAGGTCTTGAGGTTGACGCACACCGGTGCGCCAAGGGCTTTGCCGGAGCGGTAGTCGAAACGCCCGTTGTGCTTGGGGCACTCGACGACATGTTCCATCACCAGGCCATCGGCCAAATGGATGGACTCATGGGTGCACAGGCCCGCAGTGGCGAAAAACTCGCTGTCGGCGGAACGGTAGACGGCATAGGTGTGCTGGCCATGGTCGAAACGAATGACATCTTCGTCGTCAATATCGTCCACGGCACATACATCGATCCATTGATCGGTCATGGCGTTTTCTCTTGTAGTGGTGCAGACAGGAAGGTGTCAGGCCGGCGTTACTTCAGGTTCTGCCTGGACGTTGGCGGCCGTCGCTGCGCGTTGTGGCAAAGGGCGACGGACGAAATAGGTCGGGTCTTTGCGCTGCTTCCAGATGGTCGGGATGATTTCCTTGAAAGCCTCGAACAGGCCGCTGTAAGGCGGCGGGGAGTCGCGGCGAATCTCTTCGTGAAGCTGCGCCAGCGCGTGAAACGGCACCATCGGATACATGTGGTGCTCAAGGTGATAGTTCATGTTGAGGTACATGAAGCGCAGCACCGGGTTCATGTAAATCGTGCGGCAGTTGCTGCGGTGATCGAGTACGTCCTCGGCCAGGCCCACATGCTGCGACAGGCCGAACAGGTAGGACAGCCAACCGCCATAGAGGGTGGGCAGACCTATAAACATCAGCGGCAACCAGCTCTGCAGATAAAGCGCAGTGCCCACGGTGAGCACATAAATCGCTAGCCAGACGCGTGCGTCCCTCACCACCTTGGGCCACTCGGATTCGGGGATGAACGTCTGTTCTTCTTCACCCATCCGCCCTACCGCATGCTTGCAGACTGACCACATCGTCTTCAACGCGTAAGGCATCCTGAACAGGCTCAGCACCATATTGATCAGGCTTGGCGGACGTGGTTCGACGATCTCCGGATCGCGGCCGACGATAACGGTGTCGGTGTGGTGCCGTGCGTGGCTCCAGCGCCAGACTTGGGGTTCGAACATGAACATGAAGCTCGACAGCTGGTAGACCGCATCATTCATCCAGCGGGTCTTGAACGCCGTACCGTGACCCGCTTCGTGCCAACGGGCATTGGACGCCGTGCCGTAGAGCATCCCGTAGACGAAGAAGAACGGAACGCAGGCCCATGAGCCCCAGAACCAGTAACCGCCGAACCCGGTCACGACCATCGCCGACAGCCAGATCGCGGTATCAAGCAAGGCCGGGCCATCGCGGCGCTGCATCAATTCCTTCATGCGTTTACGAGAAATGGGGGATTGATACCAGCTTGCCGATACCAGGCCTTTTTGCGCCGCTCGGGCGGCTTCAGGGCCGGTCAATCGATAATCCCGAGGCATGGGTTTACCGGGGTTTTCAAAGGCTGCGTTTTGTTCAGGCATTTTATTGTTCTCCGCAAGCTTGATTGTTTTAGGCACTTGCTTCGATGCGGGATCACATCGCTGGGGAAAATATAGAGAGCGCAGAAATCACCCTCAAGCCCTTGAATACATTCCCTATCAAGCTATCATCCAGGCCCATTGAAGCTTGATAGTTTTCTATCAAAGCGCTTGCGGGGGCCGCCATGAACAACAACAAACGCCCAACCATCGCCACCGTTGCCGAGCACGCTGGCTTGAGTGTCGCCACCGTAGACCGGGTGCTCAACGCCAGGGCGCCGGTCAACCCGGCCACCGCCGAGCAGGTATTCCAGGCCGCCGAAGCGGTCGGTTATTTCGCCGCCCGGCTGATCGGCCAGCGGATCCGCGAACGTCGTCCCACCTATCGTTTCGGCATCCTCTTGCTCGGCACCGCCCAGGCGTTTTATGGCAACGTGGCCACCGCCATCACCGAGGCGGCGCAGCGTCAGGCTGATGCCAATCTGAGCATTCAATTCGAGTACGTCTTCGATCGCACGCCCAGCGCGATCATTGCCCAGATCGAACAACTGGCGGTGCAGTGCGATGGTCTGGCGGTGGTCAGCTTCGCGCATCCGCAGATCAATGCCGCCATCGCGCAGATCAGAGAGGCCGGCGTGCCGGTGATCGCGCTGCTGTCCGACATTCATGAGGCGGCGGATGAGCCTTACGTCGGCCAGGATAATCACGAGGTCGGACGAACCATGGGCTGGCTGATGGCTCACACGTGTGGCGCCCGCAAAGGCAGCGTCGGGGTGTTGCTCGGTGGTCACCGTTTTCTTGGCCATCAGGCGCGGGTCGAGGGGTTGCGCAGCTATCTGGCGGAGCGCGCCCCAGGGTTGCGGCTGCTGGAAGCGGTGATCAATCTGGACAATTGCGACATCACCGAAGAGGCGACGCTGGACCTGCTGGCGCGGCACGATGACTTGCGCGGTTTGTGCGTGGTCGGCGGTGGCGGCGACGGGGTCATCAATGCCCTGTCGCAGTTGCCGAAGCAGCCGTCACTGTGCTGCATTCTGCAGGAGTCGACCGAGCTGTCGCGACAAGCGCTGGATCAGGGACTGATCAGCCTGCTGATCGACTCCCAGCCCCGATTACTGGCAACCGCGCTGGTCGATTTGCTGGTCGAACTGCAGACCACGCCGGACTTCGATCCGATACGGCATCGAATCCATGTTCCATTGCAGATCATCACCTCAGAGAACGCCCGACACTGACGGTGTGAGCCCCCATCAGAGGTTGGATTCCGAACGGAAAGCATCGGCACTCAACCCGAACCGATTCATCTTGTTGTACAACCCGCCGCGAGAAACATTCAGCTGCCTCGCGGCCAGGCGGATGTTGCCGCGGGTATCCCTGAGGGCCGCGATGATCGCATTCATTTCATGGGTGCCAAGGTCAAGGGCGGCCCGGGGTGCGGGCACACTTCCTGGCGCCGGCTGATGTAGCTTCTGCTTGATTTCAAGCGGTAGATCAGCTGGCTGAATCAGTTCGGTCACCGCCAGATTGGTCGCGCGTTCAATGGTGTTTTCCAGCTCGCGAACGTTACCCGGCCAGCTGTAGGCCGAAAGAATATCCAACGCCTCTGGCGAGATGCCCTGCACCGATTTGCGTAGCGACCGGGTGCAACGATTGAGAAAATGTCGCGCCAGCAATGGAACATCTTCCCGACGCATCCGCAGCGGTGGAACCGTCAGGTTCAGCACATTGAGCCGGTAGTAAAGATCCTCACGAAAAGCGCCATCGGCAACGGCCTGGCTCAGGTTACGGTGGGTGGCGGCGATGATGCGTACATCCACTTGCTGCGATTTTTTCGCGCCCACGCGCGTCACCTCACCTTCTTGCAAAACGCGCAGCAGGCTGACCTGGGCATCGAAAGACATGTCACCGATTTCGTCGAGGAAGATCGTTCCGCCATCGGCCAATTCGAATTTCCCGGCAGAGCCTCCACGGGCCGATCCGGTGAAGGCGCCCTCGACATGACCGAACAGTTCGCTCTGCACCAGATCTCGCGGAATGGCCCCGCAATTGACGGCCACAAACGGACCACTGCAACGGTCGCTGGCGTTATGGATTGCCTGGGCAAACAGCTCCTTGCCAGTGCCGCTTTCACCCAGAATCAGTGTGGTCGAGTCACTGCGACTGGCAATCCGTCCCAGGTGCAACGCGTCCTGTATGGCTCGCGAACTGCCTTGAATGGTCTCGAAGGTGTAACTGGCTTGAGTGCCGATGATCCGCCGGGTAATTTCCCGAATACGCCGGTTCTCGCGCAACGAAACAATGCGCCCACCCTGCTCCAGTGGACACACCGACACCAGACACGCCAAGTGGCTGCGATCATGCAGTTCAAACGTGCAATCCAAATCCCGTAGCCCTTCCCCGCCGCGCAGCAGAATCTGGTTGGTCAGTTCGCTTTGCCCCAGACGCTGGAACGGGCTGCCTAGCAGATCCTGGCCCACGCGGAACAATTGACGGGCATAGCGATTGAGCGCCTTGATGCAGCCCCGCTCATCCAGCACCACGAGGCCCTCGTTGAGCACTTCGAGGACGGTTTGCTGTTCTTCCAGCAGAGCTTGCAGCGCCATCTGCCGCGAGACCGCTTCGGCCGCTGCCTGGACGGTGCCCAAGGTATGGAAATGAAACCAGCCAGGCTCTGCGGTCAGGGTCAGCATGGCCAGCGTCCGGCCCTGGGCATCCCTGATCGGCGCAGCGGCACAATGCATGCGCCGGCGACGCAGACCGATCCCGAAGTTTTCCTCAGCCAGCACATACACCAAGCGATCTTCGGTAATCGCCAGCCCGGTGCAGTTGGTGCCCTGCACCGACTCCAGCAGCCGACTGCCCACCGGCGTGAGGTCCAGGCCGCAAAAATACAGGGTCGTGCCTGCGGCATCGGTCAGATTGATATGGCCCCTGGGGTTGTACGCCAGCAATCCCTTCATGACCTCCGCCGCCGCGGCGATCAAGGCACGATTGGCCGCCAGCGTTGCGGCCAGAACGGCTGGGGCGACAAACCGGTATTCGCCATCCTCAGGATCGAGGCCGGCACTGACACTGCGCAGCCAGGAGTCCCAAATAACCTGCCTGACCCCGGCAGGTCGATCGATGCGCCCTTTCAGGCAAGCCAGCCAAGCCTGGTCCAGCTCGGCGATCGGTCCTTCGTTCAACGATGCAGGCCCGAGCGCGGTGATGTAATCGAGGTCTTGCGCGCTGAAGGCTGTTAGCTGTGGGTTCACCATCATCGATTCGCTTCTATGTTCACGTTTTAGACATGTCAGTGTAGACATGTCATGCAAATGAACACATTTTTCAATCAATATTAATTAACTCCTTAAATATCAATGATTTATACATTGGCACAGCCCTTGCTCTCTTGATTGACGTCAGCGAGGACATTCCTGCTGCGAGTCATTGAACAACAATAAAAGGGAGTCATTTCATGAGTACGTCCAAGATCATCCGCCTGGGTCTCATCGGTGCTGGCCGCATGGGCAGCTTTCACGGCCTGACTGCCGCCCGGCACATTCCCGGCGCCTGCCTGGCCGCCATCGCCGACCCAACACCCGGTCAAGCCGTACGCCTGGCGGCAGAATTGGGTGTGCAACGGGTCTATACCGACCCACAGCAACTGCTCGATGACCCGGAAATCGACGCTGTCTTGATCGCCGCCCCCGCCCGCAGCCATGCCGAACTGGTGATCAGTGCGGCCCGGGCCGGCAAAGGCGTGTTTTGTGAAAAACCCATGGCCATCACCCTCGACGAAGCCGACCGCGCCATCGCCGCAGCCGCCAATGCGCGAGTGCCACTACAGGTCGGCTTCAACCGCCGTTTCGCCAAAAGCTTCCGGGCCGCGCACCTGGACGTGGCCGCAGGCCGCATCGGTACGCCGCAACTGCTGCGCTCGTTGACCCGCGACCCGGCGCTGAACAATCCGGCTGCCTCGCCGCAGTGGGTGATTTTCCTCGAAACCCTGATCCATGACTTCGATACCCTTCGCTACCTCAATCCCGGTGCAGAAGCGGTTGAGGTTTTTGTCATGGCCGATGCCCTGATCGCACCGGATTACAAGGCCAAGGGCTTCCTGGACACAGCAGTGGTCACGATCCGTTTCGACAACGGCGCCATCGCGACGGCCGAGGCCAATTTCCAGGCCGTGTATGGCTACGATGTTCGAGGGGAAGTGTTCGGCAGCGCTGGCATGCTGACCATGGGCAGCCTCAATGACTCTGACCTGGTGCGCTATCTGGCCAATGGCATCCAGGCCGACACCCAGCGCATGGACACCGACCTGCTGCGTGATGCCTATGTGGCCGAACTCAACCACTTTGTCGACTGCCTGCGCACCGGTGAAAAACCGCTCGCCAGCGGCGAAGACGCCCGTGCTGCACTGGCCATTGCCCGCGCGTGTATCGAGTCCTTCCAGCAGGGCAAACCCGTGCGCGTGCAAGGAGCCCATTCATGAGTTTCACACCGTTCAAACTGGCGATCAGTGCCGAAATGGTCTTCCTCGACTTGCCATTCGCAGAGCGCGTAAAACGCATTCACGCGCTGGGGTTCAGCGCCGAAATCTGGGACTGGACGAAGAAAGATATTCCGGCCCTTGTCGCCACGGGCGCTGACTTCACTTCCATGACCGGCTACATCTCGGGCAACCTGACCGACCCCGAAGACATCCAGTACCTGCTCGACAGCGCACGAGAATCGCTGGCCGTCGCCGCACAACTGAATTGCCCGAGTCTCAACTTGCACGGCACTGGCCTGGGCGACAAAGGTTTGCCGGTCAAACCCGTGGCCCACACCACCGGACGCATGTGGTTGAGCGCCTGCAAGACCCTGGAAAAAATCGCTCGCCTGGGCGAAGACGCAGGCCGGGTATTCTTGCTGGAAAACCTCAATACCGAGGTGGACCACCCTGGCACTCCCTTCGCTCGCGCCGACGATACCCTCTCGCTGATCGAGGCCGTGGGCAGCCCTCATCTGAAGATGAACCTGGACCTTTACCATGCCCAGATCGGCGAAGGAAACCTGATCGAACTGATCCAGCGCGCAGGCAGCGCCATCGGGGAAATCCAGGTCGCCGATGTCCCCGGCCGCATGGAACCCGGCACCGGTGAAATCCATTATCCAGCGATTGCCAAAGCTTTGTTCCGCATGGGATACACCGGTGTCGTCGGGCTCGAGGGCTGGGCCAGCGGCGACAGCGAAGCGGCACTAGAACGCTTTCGGCAAGCCTTCACGCTGGATTGAGGACGCTGGCGCTCTCGACGGGTTTGATTCAGAGAGCGCCAGAAACACCACGTTTGATCTTGATGAATTTCAACTCATAACAAAAAAGGAAAAACCATCATGCGTCGCTGCACACTTCTTTTTGCCACGCTGTTATTCCTGTTCAGCCAATGGGCCGCCGCCAGCTATCGCATCGGCGTCAGCATTGCCAGGGTTGACGACAACTTCATGACCTATGTGCGCAGCGGCCTGGAAGATGCCGCCAGGAAGGAGAACGTCCAGATTCAGTTCGAGGATGCCCAGGGCGATGTGGTTCGCCAGCTCAATCAGATTCAGGGCTTTCTCGGCCAGAAGGTGGACGCCGTCATCGTCCTGCCCGTGGACACCGCCGCCACCGCCAACATGACTCGCGCCGCCGTCGAAGCGAAAATACCGCTGGTCTACGTCAACCGCCATCCGGACGAACGCGTCCTGCCCAAAGGCGTGGTCACGGTGGCGTCCAACGACGTTGAGGCCGGGCAACTGCAAATGCGCTACCTGGCTGACAAGATGGCGGGCAAAGGCAACATCGCGATCATCATGGGCGACCTGGCGCAGAACTCCACGCACGACCGCACCGAAGGCGTCAAACAGGTGCTCAAGGACTATCCCGGGATCAAGGTCGTCGAACAACAAAGTGCCGAGTGGCAACGCAACAAAGGGATGGACCTGACCAGCAACTGGCTCCTGGCCGGCACCGGCTTCGATGCCATCGTGGCCAACAACGACGAGATGGCCATCGGCGCCGCCATGGCGCTGCAGCAAGCTGGCAAAGCCACGGGCGAGATTGCAATTGTCGGCATCGACGGCCTGCCTGACGGCCTCGCGGCCATCAAGCGCGGGATGCTCGTAGCCTCCGTCTTTCAAGACCCCAAGGCACAAGCGACCAGCGCGCTGCAAGCGGCCATCAAGATGATCAAAGGAGAACCGGTCGAGACGGATGTCTGGGTGCCCTTTCAGCTGATCACACCGGAGCAGGTAGCCGTGTTTGAGCAGCATTATAAATAGCGTCAAACGGCGGCAAGAAGGGGCGCTCAGAACTCAACCGCGCACCAGGTAGGCTCCTGACGGAACCCGATGTCGCAGCTTTTTGCAGCGGCCGGGTGCGGGCTGATGCCCGGCCGGGCGATCGGGAAACCAGATTCGGCATTTACCCGGAGGCGGCCAATGGCCGCGGGGAATCTCAACCTCATCGTACGCGGGCTCTGGCTTGACGGAAGCCACTGGCATTTCTCCTTCGGGCCGTGACCTGTCCGGAGTGGATTGTTCAGCGGCGACCATTTCTGCTTCGCGGCGCCTTTGGGTCTCCTCTTCGAGCCCCTTCTGTACTGCGGCCCGATCCTCTTTGGCATTGGGTGAGCTACTCGAAGCCCTGGCCTGCTGCGCCGCCTGGATCAATTGGAAGTTGCGGTTGCGTAACGCGACGTTGCGACCAACCCGCATGTTTGAGCGCGCCGCCAACGTTTCAGCCTGCTGGTACTCCCCCTGCTGAAGACGCAACACGCCGAGATAATGCAGCGTCGCGGGATTGTTCGGCTGGATATGCAGGGCACGCTCCAGCGTGGCAGCGGCTTGGTCCAACTGGCCATTTTCATACTGCCGCGAGGCGGTTTCGATCAGGGTGGTTGATGCGCTATTACTTTGCGAGGGCGCGCTTCGCTCGGCAGCAACCGAGCAAAGCGACGCGACGGCGCAGAACGCCAGGATAAGAACCGGCAGAAAACACTTGGTTGGCATCAGTGGGGGACTCGGCTGATCTCGGACGGTGCTGTCGTAAAACAGGCCACCAGCGCTGCTCGGCATCGCCGATACAGGGTCCCTGTTGACCTGACCAGTACCCTGAAGTTCCCGCTGCAACAGCCACTGCGGATGGCGTGGAATCATAGGCCGCTGGGGTGTACGGAGAAACAAAGCCAACGGGAGTGAGGCGATGTCTACTTCTGAGGCGTCGGACTTCGTGGACAGTGAAGGAATCTCTCTTCATACCGGTCGAAACAGATCGCTTTAGATCGATAGCGGCAATTGCCTGATGTCCGTATATGGACTCCTCCTCGTTGCAAGCCTCCTTCGCTTTGGCGCCCGTGCCGACTGCACACGTATATTCGGCCTCTTACAACGGCATCGTTTTGATGCAGGGCCATGATGGGCTATTCGCGCGTCGGCTCCCAATCGCTTCTACGTGCTTTACGCACCTGGACATTAGAGGGTTTTGCCGACGCCGGTTCGACCGGTTTGCCATTGCTCGGGTTGCTTCGCAATCGTGGTGTGGGGGTGATTCTCCTGGAGTGAATAATTCAGGCCGCTGCCCGATCCGGTTGGTAATCAGTGCCGTTGCGCAGCATCGCCCAGGCCATGCGTGCAGTTTTGTTGGCCAGTGCGATAGCGGCCACGTTGGGATGTGAACGTTCGGCTAAACGGACAGCCCACTGGCTGAGTCGATCGTCTTTGGATTTTGCTGTGCGCAGTGCCGACCGCGCACCGTGGATCATCAGCGTTCGCAGATAAGCATCCCCGCGTTTGCTAATGCCAAGCAGTCGATCCTTGCCGCCAGAGCTGTGTTGCTTTGGCGTCAACCCTAGCGAGGCGGCCAGTTGTCGGCCGTTGGCAAACTGACTGGCATCACCGATGGCAGCAACCAGCGCGGTGGCAATCATCGGGCCGACTCCACGCAGCTGCTGTAAACGGACGGCCATTGGCTCACATGCCGCGATCGCAGATATCTCGCCATTGAGTTCGCCCACGCGCTCATCAAGTGCGCGCAGGTCATCCCACAAACCCTTCAGCAGACGACGAAAACGTATCGTCAAACCGTTATCCGCGTCTTCTAGCCAGCACGGTATTGCGCGACGCAGCATCAGTAACTCCTTCGGCGCAATGAGGCCGTACTCGGCGATCAGCCCACGAACCTGATTGGCTTTGGCGGTCCGCTGTTCAATTAAGCCGGCCCGGATGCGATGCGTCGCCTGGATATCCTGTTGTTCGATGGTCTTGACGGCGACGAAGCGCATGCTGGGGCGGCTCATCGCCTCACAGATTGCCTCGGCATCGTTGGCGTCGTTTTTGTTGCTCTTGACGTACGGTTTGACGAACTGAGGCGCGATCAGCCTCACCTGAAATCCGCGTGCCTGTAGCTGCCGCGCCCAATGGTGCGCACCGCTACAACTTTCCATGCCGATCTCACAGCCGGGCTCGATCTTGTCCAGCACCGTTTGCAGCCAGCGATCACGAGGTAAACGCTGCCGCCAGACTGGTTGCTCATGACGATCCACGCCGTGAATCTGAAACACGTTCTTGGCCAGGTCGACCCCAATTCGCATAAGCTTCATGTGTGGACTCCTTCTCACTGTTGACTGTGGTTCGCACTTTCAGTCTGGCACTCAAGATGCCGAAGTGAGGAGGAGTCCATCCCATTGCTTCGGGTCCGATTTCGGTCAGTCGCGACAGGCAGAAGTCGGCCAAAAGCGGTCGCTCCAGAGTGTCTACTTAATCAGGGGCGATTCAGTGGCAATGACCGGCAGAGAACGGCCAGTAGCGGTCATTCATTCTTGAACACCAAAAAATCGATAGGACTGAATACGAGCGAACTACCGAGGGCCGGCGCGGGCCATGATGATCCAACGCTCGACTCACTGGAAAAAATGCTCGCCAAGGGTGCCTGCTTAACTGACCGGCATTCACCGCTCCGCGCTCCAGCCAGATGAAATGATTTGAATCCAATACGCTCGTTGTAGAGAATCGCCACCTTCACCTCAAAAGGAAACGAGCGATGAAGTTCGAAGGGACTTTCCAATACATGGGCAATCAAGGGATCGTCTTCAACATCTCGCAGATCACCCTCACCGACAGCGAACGTGGGCGCCTGCGCGAGCTGCATTTTGGCGAGGCAAAAAACGCCCACTATGAGGTCAACAGCAAGGTCGTCGAGGTGTACGACAAGATGCTGGCCAAAAACCTGCCGTGCTTGATGATGATCGGCATCTCCAAGCCGTTGACCCGGCAACAGGGCGATGCCCTCAACGCCCAGCGCACCACGATCGCCAACCTTGCAGCCACGGCCTTCACTGCCGCCGCCAAGGCCGTGGCCCCCTCTTACGTGGCGATATCTGTAGGGGCCGGTGTGCGCACGTATGCCAATGAAATCCTACCCACCTACCATGCTGGCGACGTACTGGTCAGCATCGAGGCGCAGGTCAACGGCGGTATCGGCCCGCAACGCACCCTCTCGACATTGATCATCAAGACCTGACTGGAGACGTACATGTCCGTAATTACTCAATTGGTCATTGCCTTGGTGTTGTCCTTTCTGCTCGATCAATTCCTCAAACCGTATCTGCTACGCAAGTGGTTAGGAGTGGTGTTGGTGGCGGCGGGTGCGGTTGGCTGCGTTGTGGCAGGTCAGATCCGCTTGTTGGGGTTTGATCTGGGGTTGCTGTCGGTTTTTGCCGTGGCGATGGGGATGGGATTGTTCATGAAGCGGCGGCGGTTTGAGTAGGTTGGCTGAGCGAGAAAGGCAGACGGATTTAATATCAGAAAATAAAGCCGTCCCCTTAAGTAGGCTCTACGGATTTCTGGGGAACCCCGGTGTCAGGATAGTTGTGAGTTCGGTTATCAGAACGTGGTTTAAACTGTGAGAGTAAATGTCGTGATATGCAGCTTTGGGTCGTTTTTGGCCTCTCGCGATGGGCAGAAAACGACCAAACCCGACCGCTCACGAGCGACCGTTTTTGGCCAAAAGCAGACCATGGACACGCAGTTAATACGTCAGTAATGTGCAAAGTAATATGTCGCTTTCCCCCTTCTTGATGTCGCGTTTACAACGTCGATTTTTTTGATTGCTCAAGGGATTACGCATGAACATGGAATATTATGCCAAAAGCCGTTCGGCACCTAAAAGTTGAATTTAAGGAGCAATAAAGTGGAAATCAAGATTGATGTATTGGATTCTCCAACAGAAAAGGACAAAGGAGTTCTGAATAATAGGTTTTCAGAATATCTTCGAATTCAATATCCAAATCTACCACCAGAATCGGAAGATAAAATATTTATGGTTATTGCACACGATGAAGCAGGCGACTACATCGGTGCAATAAGCTGTAATTGTTACTGGGATGGCTTAGAAATTGACACCTTTTGGGTTAAGGAATCTCATCGCGGTAAAAAAGTAGGATCTATGCTTTTGGAAAAAGCAGAAGCGATTGGTGCCAACAATGGGGCAGTAGTTGCATTCTTAAAAACCGTTGATGCTAAAAAGTTCTATGAGCGGCATGGGTATGAGATTTATGGTGTTCTTGAGGATCGCCCAATCGGGACTAACCTGTATCATTTAAAGAAACGGCTAGTAAAACATGCATAACAACTGGTTCAAATCGTTCACTTCGCTCAATGGGACGGGCTAAAGCCCCCCTTAACCAAATGCTGGTCAGAGTCCGCTTCGGGTCGCTTTCAGTCCTTCGCGACAGGCAGAGAGCGGCTATTACCCGACATCGTAGTCGTGGCCGAGCGCCTTCGCACCGTGCATGCGACCTACTCCTCAAAGCGACCGGTGGCATCACGATCGCGCTCGTATCGTCGCGTGAGCGGAAACAGTGGCAACCAGGATTCGCGACGGATGATCCAGCTTTCGTAGGTTGGCTTCAGTTGGTCAGGGGCATCCAGGGATCCCAGGTTCACTTCGATTTCGTCGGCGGTGCGCGCGAAAACGGACGAGCCGCAGCGGGGACAGAAAAACCGCCCGGCGTAGTCGCGTGTTTCGCCATCGATCGTCACCGCATCCTGAGGGAACACCGCCGAGGCGTGAAAAAGCGCCCCATGATGTTTGCGGCAGTCGAGACAGTGACAAAGGCCGACCCGGTATGGGAGTCCCGACGCCTCAATTCGGACGTTGCCGCACAGGCAACCGCCGGTGAATCGGTCCATGCTGCGTCTCCTCTAAAACCAAGCGGCACGACGGCGCCATTGCGTGACGCAGCGACGCTTGAGCGTTTCGTTGAAGCGACTACTTAATGTTGTTCTGGGCGCACAACTCCCGCAATTCCGGGGTAAAAGGCAGTAACTCGATGTTGTCGCCCGAGATGAAGTTGGGAGCCGTGCTGCCAGAGCTCGAGCTGGAGGACGCGCCGTCCGATGAGGCGGATCCCCCGCCGTGATAGGCCTTGTAATAGTAGATGGTGAACTGCGCAAACGGGTAACGCTTGGCCAGATGGGTCAACTTGGCCGAGCAGGATCGCGGCTGCAAGAAAGAGCTCGCGCGCGGGTCGTCGACCGTACACGGCGAGTCGGAGTTGTAGATGATCACCGTCGGAATCTGTCCTGACGCAACGGCAAACTGGGTATAAAGAGCACCAAAGTTAAGCAGCATTCGCTCCTCCGCATGCCCTGTGAAAGTCCAGGTGTTGACCTTCCACTGCTGGGCCAGCACGTCGGCCACGCTTGCCCGCAACGCTTTTGTCTTCGATACCGTTTGGCGGTTGATCTCGTTTTGCTCGTACTCAGGGTGGCCCTTGTCCACGCCACCTCGTTTTAGTTGCGGCAGCGCTTTATTAGGTAACACTTTCGGCAGGGAGGCGTCGCTGGCAGGTAAATCCTCATTCAATATACCCGCCACAATCTGACCGGCATTGGCTGCACTCCAGAACAGGTAAAACGTATTGCTGCCCTGAAAAGTGAGGATAGTCCATAACCGTTTCTTTTCCTTGTCCCTGGCTACCGCTGCGAGGGCTGTATCCAGCGTATCAAAACATTCAGGCATCGTTGCCCTCTCCAGCAGGTTGTCCTGGATGAACAGCCTAGTACAGGCCAGCAGCGCCGGTGCCCTTGTCTTCCCCGTTACCTGCGATATTTCACAGAACTAACAGTATCGACTTTCGGCCATCGCAGTTTCTGACAACGAACCCGGCTGATACGCAGAGGTCAAAGCAGGTGATGACGTCGCCAATGTTCAAAGGCCTCTGGCCTGCTTCATTCAAGGGCGAAGCCAGTCGTTCACACACTTTAGGGTGCGCGGGATAATTTCAGCAGGCTCGGATTTCTGCCGAGGGGCAGGTGCTGGCTGCTGCTCACATCCAATGCTCCCGTATCGGAGTACTAAAATGACTCAGTCAATGCGGTTCTTCCTATCGATCATCCTTGCGACAGCTTCACTGGCATCGGCGAGCTTCCTGAACACTGCTGGTGCGGCAACCGCCGAGGATCTGGATGTCGACTCTCGGCAAGCGTTGCAAACGCTCTACAAGTCCACGCCATTTGCTGAAAGCATTTCGCACAACGCCAAAGCGATTCTTGTCTTCCCGAAAATCATCAAGGCAGGCCTTGTGTTTGGCGGCAGCTATGGTGAAGGCGTGTTGTTGAAGGACAAGAAAGTAGAGAACTATTACAACTCCGTAACCGGGTCCTGGGGGCTGCAAGCAGGCGCCCAGTCATATGGCTATGCGGTTTTCCTGATGACCGACAAAGCCGTGGACTATGTACGTAAAACCAAGGGTTGGGAAATAGGCGTAGGACCCACCGTTGTAATGGTTGATGAAGGGGTGGCGAAGAATCTGTCCAGCACGACAGTGAAGGACGATGCCTACGCGTTCATTTTCGACCAGCAGGGGTTAATGGCCGGGATCAGCATCGAAGGCACCAAGATTTCCCTGATCAAGCGCTAAAGCCGGTCGTTTGGCGCACGGATGCGCCCCCTTGCCAACCAGATACCGTGCAGATACTGTCAGCTCTATGAATCAGCCATGCATTGCCTCGACCTCCACTACCACGACCGCCCGAGGCGGGTCGTGAGAGGTGTCGTGAGCCAATAACGCACGAACTTCAAAAGGCCCGCCAGCGATGGATAGGGCCTTTTCTTTTGCCCTTGTGTCGCTGGTCCAAACGCAAGGAAAAGCACTATGTATGCACTGTTGATTCTCGATATGCAGGTTGGATTGTTTCATGGCCCGGATAAGCCATGGGCTGGCGAAGCGCTGATAAACACTTTGAATAGCCTGTTGAGCAAAGCCCGGAGCGCAGGCGCGCCAGTTTTTCTGGCTCGCCACGTAGGTCCGCCAGGCTCGCCTATCGAACCTGGAAGCCCGTTGACGCAACTGGTGCAGGAACTGCTGCTACAAGGCGACGAAGTGATCTTCGAAAAAAGCCGACCCAACGCTTTCGCCATGACTGACCTGGTCGATCGGCTAAAAGCTTGTGGATCTCAAGGCGTGGTTATTGCCGGAATGAAGACCCAGTATTGTGTCGACAGCACCTGCCGCGCCGCACGAGATCTTGGGTTCGATGCAGTGCTGATCGCCGATGGTCATACCTGCACCGACACCCTTGCGTTGAAGGCCGAAAATATCATCGCTCATCACAATGCAACCCTGGCGGGCCCATTCTGTCGCGTCGTTCACGCTGAGCACTGGCACTTCTAACCGGCATTGATAGATCGGCTCAAGACTGGGTCGATCTGTCCGTCTGTCGGCGTCGTTGATTCTGCTGCTCCGCTGCGTATCACAGTGTGTCTCGCTAGTATGTTGATACATGAGTTTTCACCTGTCCCGCCATTCGACACAGGCCAGATACGTCGCCGCGCTCAAATGCAAGCCAGGTTTGAAGGGGATCACTCAGAACCCCTGGCCAACGGCTTGCAAAGGAGACATCACCATGAAGATGGCACTGCAGAACACAACCGGCAAAACTCGCCGCCGTCTGGTCGGCTCATCGATCCTCGCGCTCACCCTGTTCAGCGCTGTCGGTGCGGCCCACGCACAAACGAGCGCAGCTGTGCAGCCAGACGCAATCAGCGCCAGCGCCACTCATGCGGCACCCTCCCCGTTCGGCCCGCTGAAGCATGTCAGCGCCGGACTGTTGAACGTGGCGTACGCCGAAACAGGCCCGGCCGATGGGCCGGTAGTCATTCTTCTGCACGGTTGGCCGTACGACATTCACAGCTATGATGAAGTCGCGCCATTGCTTGCAGCAAAGGGCTATCGAGTGTTGATGCCGTATGCGCGTGGCTACGGTGATACGCATTTTCTGTCCGATAAAACGCTTCGCAATGGTCAACCGACCGCGCTGGCAAGTGACGTCATCGATTTTATGGATGCGCTGAAGATCAAACAGGCCGTGCTCGGTGGCTATGACTGGGGCGCGCGATCGGCCGACATCGTCTCGGCGTTGTGGCCAGAACGGGTCAAGGCGCTGGTCTCGGTCAGCGGCTATCTGATCGGTAACCAGGCGGCCGGCAAGAACCCGCTGCCACCCAAGGCCGAGTTGCAGTGGTGGTATCAGTTTTACTTCGCCACCGACCGCGGTCGCTCCGGGTACGAGAAAAACACCCATGACTTCGCCAAGCTGATATGGCAACTGGCTTCGCCGAAATGGGCGTTCGACGACGCCACTTTCGACCGCAGCGCCAAGGCGCTGGAGAACTCCGACCATGTCGACATCACGGTATTCAACTACCGCTGGCGCCTGGGTCTGGTTCAAGGCGAAAGCCAATACGAAGCTTTAGAGCAGAAACTGGCTACGGCGCCTTCCATTAGCGTACCGACCATCACCCTTGAAGGCGATGCCAACGGCGCGCCGCACCCTGCCCCCGAGGATTACGCCAAGCGCTTCACCGGCAAATACGAGTTCCGGCTGATCAGCGGCGGCATCGGCCACAACCTGCCGCAGGAAGATCCGCAGGCATTCGCCAAGGCTGTGATTGATGCGGACCACCTTTGAATCCGGTCTGACATCCGTGCACTTCCCCCGCTAAGCACCGTCACAACAACGGCTCGTTCCATCTAACGAGCCGTTTTCTATTTTTTGCACTCCGCCAACACCACTTCGCAGGTATTCGGCGTGCCACCGGATCGGCCGGCATAGCGTATGCAATTAGCCAGGGATTTTTCGCGAGCCATGTTCAAGGTGGAGCCCCAAGCCAGACCACCCTCGCCGGCAGTGGGTAGCGCTTTTGCATAGCAGTTTGAGCCTATGTTTGAGGCCGAATAGCGAGCCGTGGCAGCTTTGCCTGAACATCCAGTCGTCAGCACCAGGTTGATGGCTAGCAGGGAGAGTAGGACCCATGACGAGCATTGGCACGCTGTTGTTCCGGTCATCCCGTTTCCCCTGTAGCAAGAGGCGTGAGACATGTTTGTGCTCACGTACTACTCAGATTAGACGGTACTGCGCCTACCCTGGGCTCCGTTTAGCGGACTGATTTACGCTGGCCCTGACATTATCGATTTGTTCTTGATGCCCGGCAGTTTTCGGGCCAAAAGCGGCCCGTTCTGCTGCGGTACTGAATTACTGGTTTTCATGCACAAGCGGATGGTAAAAACCGGCGCGACAAAACGTGCCGGCTACGTTTCACCATCACTATTTCATTTTTTAATGGAAATAATCGTGGCTCTGCCACCCTCCAGGTGAAAGGAAAACGATACACGGTCTCCAGCCATCAGCCCTGTCATCTGATCATCCGTTACGGAAAAGGCCATGGTCATCGGCGGCCATTGCACAGCTGGCACGGCGCCATGAGCGATAGTCACTGTGTGCTTCTCGGAGTTAATTGCCTTGATTGTGCCCTCCGCTTTGGCTACTGGAGCCTGCTTTACGTCTTGCTTCATCTGCATGCCCTCCATACCGTCCATTTTCATGCCCGGCATATCCTCTGCGTGGGCCGAAAGAGACAGTGTGAATACGGTGCTTGCAACGGCAATCAGGGTCAGTTTCATACGACTTTTCCTTCAGGGGTGTTGGTTTCAACTGGGAGGTGCCGGCGACGCATCAGGCGATACGCTGCCGGAATGACAAACAGGGAAAGTAAGGGTGCAGTGACCATCCCGCCGACCATGGGTGCAGCAATGCGACTCATCACCTCGCTGCCGGTGCCGCTCCCCAAAAGAATGGGTAACAGGCCGGCAATGATGACGGCAACAGTCATGGCCTTAGGTCGAACGCGCTGCACAGCGCCTTCACGAATCGCAGCAACCAGCCCACGCTCAGTGCTGTCACCGAGGTCTTCACGTTCGGCCCAAGCGTGCTTCAGGTAGAGCAGCATGATCACGCCGAACTCGGCAGAAACCCCGGCCAATGCGATAAAGCCGACTCCGGTGGCGACCGACAGATTGAATCCCAACAGATAGAGGAACCATGCTCCACCAGTCAGTGCGAATGGCAGAGTGGCCATGATCAGCAAGGCCTCATCGAAGCGGGCGAAAGTCAGGTAGAGCAACACGAAAATGATCAACAGCGTGGCAGGCACCACCAGCTTGAGTCGTGCGTTGGCCCTTTCGAGAAACTCGAACTGTCCCGAGTAGCTCAGGCTCATGCCGGGCTGCAACTTGACCTGCTCATTGACGACTCGGCGTAGATCGGCGACCACAGAAGCAATGTCCCTCCCCCGCACATCGATGTACACCCAGCCTGAAGGCCGTGCGTTCTCGCTCTTGAGCATCGGCGGACCGTCCGTGACCTTGACCTTCGCCACAGTGCCGAGGGTGATCTGGCTCCCCAGAGGGGTGTAGATCGGCAATTGCTCCAAGGCGCCGAGCGAGTCACGCCACTCCCGTGGGTAACGCACGTTGATCGGGAAGCGTGCGAGCCCCTCAATGGTCTCACCGACATTTTCACCGCCGATAGCGCCGGCCACGATGGACTGCACATCGGCGATATTCAGTCTGTAGCGGGCGGCGGCCTTGCGGTCGATATCCACGTCGATATAGCGGCCACCGGTCAGTCGTTCAGCCAGGGCCGAACTGACACCCGGCACATCCTTGGCCGCACGCTCGACGGCTTGGGTGACAGCATCGATCTGCGCCAGGTTGGTGCCAGCAACCTTCACCCCGATGGGGCTCTTGATACCCGTGGCCAGCATGTCGATACGATTGCGAATCGGCGGTATCCAGATATTGGTCAGCCCTGGAACTCGCACCACGCGATCCAGTTCTTCCACGAGTTTTTCCTGGGTCATGCCTGAACGCCATTGCTCTTGCGGTTTGAACTGGATAGTGGTTTCGAACATTTCCAGCGGTGCCGGATCGGTGGCGGTTTCAGCGCGACCGGCTTTACCGAAGACATGTTCAACCTCTGGAACGGTTTTGATCAGACGATCAGTCTGTTGCAGCAACTGCGCCGCTTTCTGCGCCGACAATCCCGGCAGAGCGGATGGCATATAGAGCAGATCGCCCTCGTCCAACGGGGGGAGAAACTCGCCACCCAAGCGAGACATTGGCCATAGCGCACTGACAAAAACCAACAGCGCCATCAGCAGCGTAATCTTGGGTCGACACAAGACTGCGTCCAGAGCGGGCTGATAGATCCGAATCAACCACCGGTTCAATGGGTTCTGTCGTTCACTGGGAATTCGTCCCCGAATCCAGTAGCCCATCAGCACCGGTACCAAGGTCACTGACAATCCCGCCGCTGCGGCCATGGCGTAAGTCTTGGTGAAAGCCAACGGGCCGAACAACCGCCCCTCCTGCGCTTCCAGGGTAAATACCGGAATGAACGACAGGGTGATGATTAACAAACAGAAGAACAGCGCCGGGCCTACCTCTGCCGCCGCTTCGGTCATTACATGCCAATGACGCTCACCCTTCAGCTCCTCTCCAGGATTTGCCACGTGCCAAGCCTCAATCTTCTTGTGGGCGTTCTCGATCATCACCACCGCAGCATCGACCATCGCGCCAATGGCGATAGCAATCCCGCCCAAGGACATGATGTTGGCGTTGATCCCTTGGTAACGCATGACGATGAAGGCAATCAGCACCCCCACCGGCAGCGAAATGATCGCCACCAGGGACGAGCGCAAGTGCCAGAGAAAGATCCCGCAGACCAACGCGACAACGATGAACTCCTCGATTAGCTTGTGGCTGAGGTTTTCCACAGCGCGGTCGATCAGTTTGCTGCGGTCATAGGTGGTGACGATTTCCACCCCGGCCGGCAAACTGTTTTTCAGTTCGTCGAGTTTCGTCTTGACCGCAGCAATGGTCTCGCGAGCGTTCTTGCCGCTACGCAAAATCACCACGCCGCCGACAGTCTCGCCTTCGCCATCGAGTTCAGTGATGCCACGCCGCATTTCCGGTCCCAACTGGATCGTGGCGACATCGCCAAGGGTCACCGGCACGCCTCCCGAAGCCAGCTTGAGCGGGATCGCCCGAAAGTCATTGAGCGTCTTCAGGTAGCCGGAAGCACGCACGATAAACTCGGTCTCTGCCATCTCCAGCACCGCACCACCGGTTTCCTGGTTGGCCTTGCCGATGGCTTCGGTCACCTCGGCCTGAGTAATGCCGAGGCTGGCCAGTTTGAGCGGATCGAGCTGCACTTGGTACTGCTTGACCATACCGCCCACGGTGGCCACTTCCGCAACGTTGGGCAGGGTCTTGAGTTCGAACTTGAGGAACCAGTCCTGAAGTGCTCGAAGCTGTGCCAAATCGTGTCCGCCACTGCGATCCACCAGCGCGTACTGGAAGATCCAGCCCACGCCCGTCGCGTCCGGCCCCAACGCCGGTTGGGCGCTGGCCGGCAACCGACTTTGTATTTGGCTCAGATACTCCAACACCCGCGAGCGGGCCCAATACAAGTCAGTACCGTCTTCGAACAGCACATAGACAAAGCTGTCACCAAAGAAGGAGTAGCCGCGCACGGTCTTGGCGCCGGGCACCGAAAGCATGGTGGTTGCCAACGGATAGGTCACTTGGTTCTCGACGATCTGCGGTGCCTGTCCCGGATACGGGGTGCGGATGATCACCTGAACATCGGAGAGATCCGGCAGCGCATCGATGGGCGTGCTCTGCACCGACCAGATACCCCAAGCCGTGACAAACAGTGTCGCCAGTAGCACCAGGAAGCGGTTGGCTACTGACCAACGAATCAGGGCAGCAATCATAGCTGGCTCCCTGATTTGTCCAGGCGCTCAACACGCAAGCCATCGTCGGTCTGACTCACCGCAACCCGGACCTTGTCGCCCGTTTTTAGGCCCTGCATCAGAGCCGGGTTGGCGAGTGGGAACGTCATCGTCATACCGGGCATGCCCAGCGTCTTGAAAGGACCATGGGCAAGCGTGACTTCTTTGTCGTTGATCTCAACGATCTGCCCATCCGCTTCATGAAAGCTGGAGGCTGCTGCGCTGGGTGGTGAATCTTTCTCCGTGCTTGTAACAATGCCCTTAAGACTGGCCTCCGAGTCGAGCAAGAACTGGCCCGACGTCACCACCTTCTGGCCTTCTTCCAGACCTTTCAATATCGCCGTTTTGCCATCGCTTTCCTGCCCGAGGTGCACCTCCACGGGACGGTAGCGGCCCGCGTCTTCGGCGAGCATCACCAGGGCACGTCGGCCAGTGCGAATGACGGCTTCGCTCGGCACCCACAACACACTTTGCTCGGACGAACGATTCAGGCGTACCTGCGCCGTCAAACCCGGTTTGAGGCGCCCGTCCGGATTGGGGAGTTCCACGCGCACACGAAGAGTACGGCTGTCCGGATTGGTCTCGGGCAAAATCGCGCCGACCTTGCCATTGAGCACTGTCCCCGGGAAGGCTGGCAGACGCGCTTCGATCGCCTGCCCCACGGTGATAGATCCGGCATCCGATTCTGGAACGGCCACGGCTAGCCAGACACTGCTCAAGCCATTGACGCGTGCCAGAGTGTCGCCAGTCGCCACGGTCATCCCCGCACGTACGTTCAATTCTTGCAGCACACCGGCAATGGGGCTGGTAAGCGTCAGGTAGGGCTGGACCTTACCGCCACGCTCTACCTGAGTAATCAGTGTTGCCGGCATCCCTGTGAGTCGTAGTCGCTGGCGGGCCGCAGCCAACAAGTCAGCATCTCCATTGCGCCTCAGCGCAAGAAACTCTGTCTGGGCAGCGGCCCACTCAGGCACCAGGATATCCGCTAACGCCGCGTTGGCTTTGAGCACATCACCGGGAGCATGGTCATAAACCCGCTCCACAAAGCCAGTGGTGCGTGCCTGAATCACCGCGACATCACGTTCGTTGAACGCCAAGACACCTGTCACATCGAGGCTGGAGTCAAAGATCCCACGGCCGACTGTGGCAAAACGCAGACCGAGATTCTGGGTCAGACCTGGATCGATACTGACGGTCGCACGGTCCCCTGCTCCACTGGCGTACTGAGGAACCAGTTGCATGTCCATGAAGGGGGATTTCCCCGGCTTATCGAACTTTTGCTGCGGGTACATGGGGTCGTACCAATACAGAGCCTTGCGTTCATCCGGTGAATTGAGGCTCTGTTCCGGGGCGATAGCTGGTACTCCGCTCATGCGCTGGTGAGCGAACCAGTAGCCACCGGCAACACCCAATACCAGCGAGATACCTACCAGCAATGCCCCGTTCCATTTTTTAAGGATCATTGGCTGGACTCCCCATAAGCAAAATACAGACGCGCACTGGTCAGCGCTCGCTGCTCTTCCACGTCGATCTGTTTGAGGCGGGCTTCGATGAGTTCACGCCGGGCGGCGACAACGGCGTTCAAATCACCTTTGCCGGACCGATAACTGGCCATGCTGAGTTCGACCTTTTCCCTGGCCAGCGGCAACAGGCTTTCCTGGTTTCGGCGCACGGCACGATTCAGGCGCTCATAGTCAGCCAGCTCGTTTTCCAGTTGCTGAATGTGCTCGCGAGACAGGGCTTCGCGCTCGGCCTCAAGCTGACTGAGTTCAGCCTGTCTGGCTGCAATTTTGGGGTTCTGGCGGGATTCAGGAAACAGCGGCAGGTCCCAGGAAAATTGCACGCTGACCATATCGCCAAACTCACGGCCACGGCGCTGGTAATCCAGCTCCCAGCTCCAGTCTGACTGCTTCTGCGACACGGCTTCACGAACCTTGGCTTGCGCTTCGCGGGTCATCGGCACAAACGCGGCCAACTCGGGATGGCGCTGCAATTTATGGGAGTAGCTTGAGGTATCGACGGGCCATTCGGGCAAGCTGCCCACAGGCTTGTCGTTGGCGGCTGAGCCAATCCAGCGTTTGAGGGCTGCTCGGGCCTGCGCTCTCTGGAGAATCAGATCGTCCTGTTGCTCCGCCAGTTGAGCCGCTTCTTGCTTGGGCGTCACCGCATCGGCGGGTTGAGCGCGACCACCGACAATCTGAGCCCGGACGGTATCGCTCAACAGGCGGTTTTCTTTGTAGAAGTCCTGGAAAAGTGCGTCTTTGCGCTCGACCGAGTAGCTGCTGATCCAGGCCAACGCCGTGGACTGGCGTACCTTCAGACGTTCGACTCGACGCTCCGCAGCGGCGCGATCAACGGCCGCATCGGCGACCTCAATGCGCGCTTTGCGCTTGTCGCTGTTGAGCATTTCTTGCCTGACCCCGACCATTTGCATGGTCATGAAGTCCTGGTCGATGCTCCAGCGATCCGGACCGCCAATGGGGTAGTTCTGAACACCCAGTACCAGTTTGGGGTCAGGTAGCTCACCGGCTGGAATAGCCGCGCTGCTGGCAGCCTGAATTTTGGCGTCTTGTGCGGTCAGCGACGGCGCATTGTTTTCGGCCAGCCGCAACGCTTCATCGAGTGTCAATGCGGCAGCGAAGCTCGGCAATGCCAGCACGCTTGCCACCAGACCGGCCACGAGGGGCCAACCTGTGCAATAGCACTTGGAGTTCATGTTTACGATTCCTGTGATCATCCACTGCACGCGTCAAAAGACATGCGCGCAGCTAGTCCATCCCGCTAATGCGAAATGCGGCTCAATGTGGGACAGGAATCAAACGCGAGGCGGTCGCCATACCCCGGACGGGGTTTGTATGGGTAGGGAATCGCTGGAGAAGGAAAGCACTACGGGGCTGAATACGGTTACTGGAGTCTTGAAGATCGAAACTTGCAGCATGCTGCCCGTCTTGCATTCCTGGCCCGGCTTACAAGGTTTGCCGTGCTCGGAAGGGCTTTTCATATCGTTGCAGCAGTCCATGCCCATGTCGTCCATCATCGCCATGCCCATCGTCTTCATTGGGCAAGGCTCTGTCGGTGCCTGAACGCCCGCCATCCCGCTGAGGGGAAGCGCCAGGCTGATCATGAAGATGAGGCAAAACCGCAGATAGCGTTTCATGGGCTGGAGTGTAGTCGCTGAAAATGGCTCTTACAATTGGACACCTGTCATCAACAACCTGTCGTCAGGCTCCGACGTAGGCGATAACACCGAACATGAATTAAGCCAACATTACGTGAAAAAAATAGACGTTTATGAATTCCACTTTATCGGTGCCATGGGAGACGATCGTGCGTGCGCGCCCTCCCAAGGTGCGCAAGTTGCCAAAATTGTCCGGTTACCTACGCTACTGGAACGCACGCATCAGTCCCCATTCTGGAGAACCAAGATGATCAGCAAAAACACGATTTGTCTCTGGTACGACGGCACCGCGCTGGACGCTGCGAAGTTCTATGCCGAGACGTTTCCGGACAGCGCTGTGGGAGCTGTCCTTCGCGCGCCTGGCGACTATCCGGCGGGCAAACAGGGCGATGTCTTGACGGTCGAGTTCACGGTGATGGGCATCCCGTGTCTCGGGCTGAACGGAGGTTCGGCGTTCAAGCACAACGAGGCTTTCTCGTTCCAGGTTGCGACCGACGACCAAGCCGAAACCGACCGCTTGTGGAACGCGATTGTCGGAAACGGCGGCCAGGAAAGTGCATGCGGCTGGTGCAAGGACAAGTGGGGGCTGTCGTGGCAGATCACACCACGCGTTCTGACAGCTGCGATAACCGATCCTGATCGCGCGGCGGCCAAGCGCGCGTTCGACGCCATGATGGGGATGAAAAAGATCGACATCGCTGCGATCGAAGCGGCTCTGAAGCGTTAACCAGCGGTGCTTGGGGCTGGGCGCTTAGACCTGTCGGATGCGGGCCGGGGCTGAAGGCCCCCTTGGCCTGGTCATGCGCAAAAACCGAACCGCGCTCGGCCATCGCAGAGAAGTGTTTTGCTGAAGCCCGAAAACCATTTGCCGCTAAGAACTCGATCTAGAGTGTCGGAGGTTTTGTCATGCATTGGCGAGTCGAACAGTCATCTGAACCCAGCAAGCTCTAGTCCCCCCGTAGCCTTGGAAGAGATGGCATTGGCCAACCCCAAACGTGCCTTGAGCAAACGCGGCTAGGCGCATTCACGCCGTTATCGTCGACTCTATTGCCGACCGTACTCCCAGGAGCCTTTTCCCAGTGTCTGACATGCCGACCCACTTCGCTTACACAAAACGCTTCAACGCCGTACTCGCCTACATTGATGCCAATCTCGAAGGTGACCTGTCGGTGAAGACGTTGAGCCATGTGGCGAATTTTTCGGTGTTTCACTTCCATCGACAATTCAGCGCGTTCGCAGGAGTGCCCGTCTCACGTTATGTGCAACTGATGCGGCTACGACGCGCGGCACATCGCCTCGCCGCCCTCGCTGATCACTCGGTACTGGACGCCGCACTCGGTGCCGGCTTTGAAAGTCCCGAGGCATTTTGCAGGGCATTTAGACGGGCATTCGGTATGACGCCGAGTGCATTCAGGAAGGAACCGAACTGGCAGGTCTGGAATGCGGTATTCGCAATCCCTCACTTTTCCAGGACTATCATCATGCAAGTACGAATCGTGGAATTTCCTGAAGTCCGGGTAGCAGCGCTTGAGCACTGCGGACCAGCCGGGCTCGTCGATGAGAGCGTGCGCAAGTTCATCGAGTGGCGTATGCAGAGCGGACAGTCGCCGGTGGCATCGAGTCGCACCTTTGGCATTCCCTATGGCAACCCCGATACGACACCTCCACAAGCCTTCCGCTTCGCCATCTGCGGCGAGATTCACGAGGCCGTGGCGCCGAATGGGTTCGGCGTGCACGAGATCGTCATTCCTGGCAGTCGTTGCGTCGTGGTGCGACACGCGGGGTCACCGGATCACATCGGCGAAACGATCTATCCGATTTACCGCGATTGGCTTCCTGCCAGTGGAGAAGAACTTCGAGATCAGCCGCTGTTCTTTAATTACCTGAGCGTCTATCCCGAAACGCCGCAGGATCAATGGCAAACGGATGTGTATGTTCCGCTGCAATAGCGGAGCAAGCAGCTTTCGCCCCTGAGCTGACGTTGACGTGGTCCGCTCAGGGTTGTGGATTTCGGCCAGTCATGACTGGCAGGCATCGGCCTCCCAAAGCCAAAGGTTACATTCAGTCTCCTCGCCCCCCTAATGATCGCGTTCTGCTATCGGCTAGTTATATTGGCGCCAAAAAAAAGAAGTCGCGCGATTACAGCTGAGGTGTAGGGCGTGAAATATAGGCCTATGATTTATATGAATTTTTAAAAAAAGTCGGAATGGGTAGCGCAGAGCTATCTAGAGACCTCTATTATTTCGTTATCACCGAGTTCGGTCGAATCACTGTTATACGCCAGCGACAAAGCACGCCCTTAATCTATAAGGATAGGAGAGTAACATGTCGATAAAAAAAAGAACTGCCTTACTCGTGCTGGCCTTTAGCTTTTTCGGAGTTACGAGTTGTGCCGACATAAGAAATTATTCAGATATCTCAAGCGAAAGAGACAAGAGCATTGTTCCTGACATTGACTATTATGACCTTGCATACAATATAGATATTATTGTGCTTCCTGCAGAGATAAAAACCAAAGAAAATGTAAATATCGACAATAATTTTTCAGGCGAATTACAAATTTCAAACTGGGGGAATGCTATCAAGAATGCGACCCAGAAAGAAATCTATAACAGTGATCGCTTTATCGAATTTGGAACTTACAGCGGCCGCATTGAAATAAGCGCAGAAGTATCTTCAGTCTCTATAAGCAACGCTTGGAGTGGAGTTCGATCGAAGTGCAATGTTATTTATACCTATAAAGATTTAGCGGCAGGAAAAATACTCTCCAAGCATGAGAGCGCCATTGAAGTAATGACACCACCCTTTATCATACCAAAATCCAGCAATAGTGTTTTTTACAACTTTGACCAACTTACATATGCCATTGCTCGCGAGGCGATTATTGGCCTCGTTCGGCCGCCACCTATTGCTGATATTCAGCTAACACAAAGGCAAGTGAAATTTTATAATTCGAATATTAAAAGAAAACCCAACCAAATTATTAGCTATGTCCCCATTGATAATCTTGTTCACAAAAATAAAAAAGAACTAAACTCTGCTTTTTCAACGACTAAGAAAATACAAAAAAAAGGTAATAAATTGGTTAAGAAAAATAAATCAAAAGCTAGAGTAGACACCGTCTCTGCTCCCGCTGCCCTCCCCCTGAAACCTAACACAACTAGTGATACACCCATCGCAAACACCGTTAAATCGAGTGAAAACTCTGTCAGTCAGAACTCAAGCCAGGCTGCACCTGAAACTAAAAAGGACGACAGTAGTTTAACAGGCATTGCCAGTTCATCGGAACGCGTGAAGGATGGCAACGTTAAAAACGACGAACCCCGTTATGACGGCAGTGGATACATAGCGACTCCGGGGCACTATCAACCTCAAAGCGAGGTATCGGCGGAGCAAGAAAAAGCAATGGATGCATGGATTAAAGAGGAAAATGCAAAGTCACAGAGAGCGTCTGGCAATGCCGCTTCAAGTACAGGATATACAGGCGCGCCGGGACTCTATCAACCTCTAAACAAGGTATCGATAGAGCAAGAAAGAGCAATGGACAAATGGTTGAAAGAGGAAAAAGCAAGGTTACAGGGAGCGACTGGCAATGCCGCTTCACCTACCGGGTATACAGCCGCCCCCGGACTCTATCAACCTCTAAACAAGGTATCGGCAGAGCAAGAAAGAGCAATGGATGAATGATTGAAGGAGGAAAAGGCAAATTACAGGGAGCGACTGGCAATGCCGCTTCACGTACCGGATATACAGCCGCGCCGGGACTCTATCAACCTCAAAACAAAGTATCGGCGGAGCAAGAAAAGACAATGGATGAATGGACGAAAGGGCAATAAACAAACTCCGCAGCCACCCCAAATAGCGCGGATCGGAAAATCGGATTCATAGTCTTGGCTGATGTCTCTACGCTCGTCGTGCCTTGCCAAGACCATCCAAGGAATGTCATTCCAGTAGCGAGACCAGGCGCGGTTCAATTGAACACGTATACACCTCGAGTAGAGCCAGCGTCACCGGTAGTTTGAAGCGCCGTCGGCCAGCGCTACCGGGGTTGAGGTATAACCGTTCGCCGCGCCATTCTATGCGTGGTTTATGCGAATGGCCGGTGATCACCAGCCTTATGTCTGCATCGAGCACCGTTGGGACATCGGCAATGTCATGTACCAGCAAGGTCTGCCATCCATTCAGGTCGAAACATAGGCGGTCGGCGAGATTTTCTGCCCAAGGGGCGTCCAGATCATTGTTCCCGCGCACTACGTACAGCGGGGCAATGGACGCCAGTTGATCAAGGATTTCGAGCTTGCCGATGTCGCCGGCGTGAATGATCCGTTCACAACCCTCCAGGGCAGCAAGGGCTTCGGCGCGCAGTAAGCCATGGGTATCGGAGATCACGCCAACTTTCATGCAAAGCTCCAGACCGGGCTCAAGTATGGGAACTCAGGGTACCTTGCGGGTCATATGAATGAGTGCTGATCTACGACTATCCAGAGAAGATCGCTCTTCGACAGCAAAGGGCAGGAAGCCCAGTTTTGGATAAAGCAGCAAGCCTGCTGTGTTTTCATTGAAACATGAGATCTGGACCTCTGTGGCGTCATAGCGATTGAACGCCAGAGCGGTCATCGTCTCCACGATGAAGGTCGCCACACCTTTACCTCGTGCCTCTTGGGCAACGATGACATTGCCGATACAGCAAACCCCACCCGTTTCAGCACGATAAAAGTTAGCAAAGCCGACGACGCTATTTCCGGTCTCGACAACCGTCGAGTCGAATCGTTGAGTAATAGCGTTAGATAGCTGAGCTTCCGTCAGAGGGTATTGGGCTTTCGGAAACATATAAAACAGTTCCTGAGCGTCAAGGGGAAAGCTACAAATAGTTTTGATGTCATCAGCCTTCACTGGCCTGTGTCGCAATATCATCGCGCGTCCTTGAGGTCTATGTTTACCGTTACCAAGCGGGATTGGAGCGTATCCTGCCCCAATCCCGCCCTTTCCTATTTCTGGCCACCCGACAATGGTGGGGTTCGAGGCGGGATCAATCGCTTCGTCCCCGTCGACTCAAACGCCGAAGCCAAGCGAAGCAACGTCGAATCGTCATAGGCACGACCGGCGAAGGTCAGCCCGACGGGCATGCCGATGTCCGGCATGATTCCCATCGGCACCGTGACCGTGGGAACACCCAGGTGACGGATGGCGAGGTTGCCGTTGGCGACCCAGACACCGTTACTCCATGCGATATCCGCAGACTTCGGATCGACATCGGCATTCGCCGGCCCAACGTCGGCCACCGTCGGGAAAATCACCGCGTCGAGCCCCAGCCGATCCATCCAGTCCTCAAGATCGATTCGGCGCGTCTGTTCAAGGCCGCGGAGTCCGTCAGGCACCGTGGTGATCTGGTCCCAAGGGGTGATGCCGCGCTCGGCCATCCGCACATACTCGTCCATGCCAGCGGCAAGGTCGCCCTCACGGTTGGGCAGCGTCCCTGGGTCGTGCGGAAAAATCAGCGGTCCGTTCACATCGACCAAGCGATTGAGTTTTGGATCGCCGTTGGCCCGCAGAAAATCGTCGAACGCCCAGGCCGTCAGATCCCACAATTCATGGTGAAGGAACTCTTTGGAAACCAGGCCGCGGTTAAACACCGTTGGCGCACCCGGACGATCGCCCTCGCAATTGGAGACCAGCGGAAAGTCGACCTCGATCACTTCGGCACCAAAGGCTTCGAGTGCCTTGCGAGCCTCTTCCCAGAGCCCGATCACGGAGGGACGAGTGTTGATTCGCTGCCCCGTCGGACCGCCGATCCCAGGCGCTTCGCTGGTGCCTGCTTCGGGATCCGCGTTGATGTACATACGAGGAACGCCCAAGCGCCTTCCGGCGAGGGCATCGGTATTCGCGGCAAGCGACCCATAGGAGGCGGGACGCACCGAGGCGACACTCGGGATAGGCACCCAGGGTTGCATCCGCCACAGATCGCCCCGTGTGTCGGGATCATCCGCCACCACCACGTCGAGCACTTCGAGCAGGTCTGCCATGGTTCTGGCAAACGGCACGACAACGTCCATGGTCGGCGTCAACGGCCAGTTCCCGCGTACCGAGATCACTCCGCGCGAAGGCGTATAGGCACACAAACCATTGTTCGACGCCGGGCCACGGCCGCTCGACCAGGTTTCTTCGGCGAGGCCGAATGCCGCGAAACTGGCGGCGGTTGCAGTGCCGGCGCCGTTCGATGAGCCCGATGCAAAGGGAGCGGTGAGATAGTCAGCGTTGTACGGGCTCTGCGCACGGCCGTAGACCCCGCGCTGCATGCCGCCGTTGGCCATGGGCGGCATATTGGTCTTGCCCAGGCAAATCGCGCCGGCGGCACGAAGCCGTTCGATGGTGAACGCATCGCGATAAGCAATCAGGTTCGCGAAGGCGGGACTTCCAGAGGCCGCGGTGAGCCCCTTCACCAGATAACTGTCTTTGGCCGTATAAGGAATGCCGTCGAGCGGCCCCAGCGTCTCGCCCTTGGCCCGACGGGCATCGGAGGCCTGCGCTTCCTTGAGCGCATCGGGGTTGCGAACCACCACTGCGTTGAGGGCGGTGGGCGTGTCGGCTCCGTCGTAGGCATCGATCCTGGCGAGATAGGCCTGGACCAGCTCAACCGCCGTCGTCTGGCCCGATTCGAGCGCAGCACGCAATTGGGCAATGGAAACCTCGGTGACCTCAATCATGCTGTTACCGCCGGCTGCTGATGGGTGACTGGATTTTGGGCTCAAGGACATCACTTATCTCAAAATGGGTTTTCGTATCGATTCTCGTTGCACTGCATTAGCGCGGTCGATTACTCACAATACGTGCTTAACATGCGATCAATACGCGATGAGTACGTCGTACCCGTGATTGTGCATAAGATTAGAGAAAGAACCCACTCCATGAACAGCCCGGAACGCTACGCATCCTGAAGCCGCTCACGCAGAAACTCGATAAACCGCTGGGTTTTAGCTGGCAACAGCCGCGTCTCGGTAAGGGCGTAAACCGAGACGGGTGAAGCCTGCCACTGCGGCAAGACTCTGCGCAGTGTGCCATCGGCGAGGTCTTGCGCAACGATACCTTCCCCCAATAACGCGATACCCAGATCCAGCGTCGCCAGACGTCGAATCATTCCCACGCTGTTGAGTTCGAATCGACCGCCCACCTCAACCTCCACCTCCCCTTCACTGCCGGAGAGTATCCAGCGGTCGGCGCGCGTGCCGCGCATACGCAGGCATTCGTGGCTGGTCAGGTCCGTGGGATGAATCGGATCACCGTGCAGTTCGAGATAACGGGGTGAGGCATACAGGCCGCGGCGCAAACTGGCGAGCTTACGGGCGATCAGGTTCGAACTCGCGGGCTCGCCCATGCGAATGACCACATCAACCGGCTCACTCACCAGATCGACCTGACGCGGAGTCAGATCAAGCTCGAAGCTGATACCGGGATACAACCGGGCAAACTCAGCAATCAGCGGCGCCAGGTAGATATTGGCGAAATCCACCGGAAGCGAGGCCCGCAGCACACCGCTGGGTCGGGCAAGCATTTCGCCGAGCTGCTCGTGCGCAAGCCGGGCTTCGTCGACGATGCGTTTGCAGCGATCGAAGTACAACTGCCCCGCCTCGGTCAGCTCGATTTTGCGCGTGGTGCGATGCAAAAGCCTTAGCCCGATTTCCTTCTCAAGACCACTTATCCGGCGCGACAGTGTCGAGTTCGGCATCCCCATCGCCTCCGCCGCCCGGCGAAAACTGCGCGCCTTCACGACTTCGACGAACAACGCCATGTCGTTGAGAAACTCCAATCTCATTGCTCCATCAGTGGATCAGTCAATTCAGTTTTACCTGGTTTATCCCGGATTCGGATTGATCAATGATAGCCACATCGTTTATCGAGGAGTACCGCAATGCATTCGCTTTTTTCTCAAGTCCAGATCGGTCGCCTTACACTGTCCAACCGCATGGTCATGGCCCCGATGACTCGCTCGCGTTCTGATGATTCCGGGGTGCCTACCGAGCTGGTGCCGACCTACTACGCGCAGCGCGCCGGTGCTGGGTTGATCATCTCTGAAGGGGTGTTTCCTGTGGCCTTGGGCAAGGGTTATGTGCGTACTCCCGGTATCGAAACCGCTGAGCAAGTGGCCGCCTGGAAGCAGGTGTCCGAAGCCGTACATGCTCGCGGCAGTCGGATCTTCATGCAGCTGATGCACTGCGGTCGCATCTCGCACCCTTCGCTGCTGCCGAATGACGCCCTGCCACAGGCCCCCTCCGCGATCAAACCCGCCGGCCAGACCTGGACAGCTTCAGGCCTTCAGGACTTCGTCACCCCACATGCGCTGAGCGTGGTCGAGATTGCCGCGGTCATCGAGGGCTACCGTCAGGCCGCACGCTTGGCCATTGAGGCCGGCTTCGACGGTGTCGAGCTGCATGCCGCTTCGGGGTATTTGCCTGAACAGTTCCTCTCGACGAGCAGCAATCAGCGCACGGATGAGTACGGTGGATCGGTTGAAAACCGTGCTCGCTTTGTACTGGAAGTGTTGAATGCCATAGCGACGGAAATTGGCAGCGATCGCGTCGGCATCAAGCTCTCCCCTGAAATGAACTTCAACGACATCGTCGATGCCAACCCGCAAGAAACCTACACCTGGCTGGTCGAGCAATTGCGCGGGTTGAATCTCGCCTATCTGCACGTTGCCCTGTTCGGCGCCAGCGTCGACTACCACGCCTTGTTGCGCCCGCTGTTCGATGGCAGCTACCTGATCGGTGGCGGGCTCGACCAAAACGCCGCCCAATCCCTGCTCACTAAGGGCCAGGCCGACGCGGTGGTGTTTGGCAACGCATTCCTCGCCAACCCAGACCTGCCCGAGCGTTTTCGCACAGGCGCCGAGCTTAATGTGCCGGACAAAGACACGTTCTACGCACCGGGCGCTCAGGGGTATATCGATTACCCAGCCATGAGCCCGGCTCAAAGCGCCTGAGAAAACTGCCATTCCCATGCATGCCCTGACATTGCCCTGCGGCGGATTGGATAAAGGCGGCGTGACGCTGACTACCACCAACCAGCTGATTGCAGAACTCGCCGGAAGCTGGGCTACGCCGCAAGGCGGACAGTTGGTGCAAGTGCTGATGGAAGTACTTCAAGGCTAAAGAATGGATGCAAAACCTGTGGGAGCGGGCTTGCTCGCGATGAGGGAGTGTCAGTCGACATTAATGTTGCCTGATACACCGCTATCGCGGGCAAGCCCGCTCCCACAGGGATTGTGTTTGACGGACTGTTGCCGTCTACATCTCGACCTGCGTGCCCAACTCGATCACACGATTGAGCGGCAACTTGAAGTATTTGAGGTTGCTGTTGGCGTTTTTCAGCAAAAACGCGAACAGGCTTTCGCGCCAGCGGGCCATGCCGATACGCTTGGTCGGAATGACAGTCTCCCGGCTGAGGAAGTAAGTGGTGCGCATCGGGCTGAAATCCAGCTCTTTCACATGGCATAGGCTCAACGCCAGAGGTACGTCAGGCTCCTCTATAAAACCAAAGTGCAGACTGACTCGAAAGAACCCTTCACCATAAGCCTCGACCTCGAATCGCCGATCCGCCGCCACACGCGGGCTGTCTTCAGACACTACGGTGAGCAACACCACCTGCTCGTGCAGTACCTGGTTATGCAACAGGTTATGCAAGAGGGCATGAGGGACCGCATCAGCCCTGGCCGTCAGAAATACCGCGGTACCTTGCACACGATGGGGGGGTTGCGAGCCGATGCTGCTGATGAACAACGGCAGCGGCAGCGAGGTTTCGTCCAGTCGCTCGACAATGATCTTTCGGCCCCGTTTCCAGGTGGTCATCAAAATGAACAGGGCAATACCGGCAATCACCGGGAACGCCCCCCCCTGGAAGATCTTCGGTGCGTTGGCGGCAAAGTACAGGCTGTCCACCAGGAGAAAACCCAAGAGCATCGGAATAGCCAACCAACGAGGTGTTTTCCAAAGCAGCAATACAACGGCCGAGGACAGAATGGTGGTAATCAGCATGGTCCCCGTCACCGCCACACCATAAGCCGCCGCCAGCGCACTGGACGATTCAAAGCCGATGACCAGCAACACGACGCCGACCATCAGCGCCCAGTTCACCATGCCGATGTAAATCTGCCCCTGCTCCTGACTGGAGGTGTGCTGGATAAACATACGCGGCACGTAACCCAACTGAATGGCCTGGCGAGTCAGTGAGAATGCCCCGGAAATCACCGCCTGGGAGGCGATGATGGTGGCCAGTGTCGAGAGCGCGACCATCGGCAGCAGCGCCCAGTCAGGTGCCAATAGATAGAATGGATTACGTACCGCTTCAGGGTTCCCGAGGATCAGCGCGCCCTGGCCAAAGTAGTTGAGTACCAAGCCGGGGAGCACCAGGATGAACCAGGCACGAGCAATGGGTTTGCGACCAAAATGGCCCATGTCGGCATACAGTGCTTCAGCACCGGTCAATGCCAACACGACGGCGCCCAGAATGGCAACGCCAATGCCCGGATGAACCACGAAAAATTGCACTGCCCACGCAGGATTCAGCGCTTGCAGCACTTCCGGCCGTTGCAAGATGCCGTAAATGCCGAGTGCGCCCAACACCACAAACCACAGCACCATGACCGGGCCGAACAGGATGCCGATACGCGCCGTGCCGTGTTTCTGTATCAGGAACAGGGCTACCAGGACGACCACGGACAGCGGAACCACCCAATGCTCAATGCCATCGAACGCAAGCTGTAACCCTTCAACCGCAGAGAGCACCGAGATGGCCGGGGTGATCATGCTGTCCCCGTAAAAAAGTGCCGCGCCAAACAGGCCAAGCAATACCAGGACCCTGCTCATTTTGGGATACGGCGCCGCAGCCCGACGTGCCAGTGCCGTCAAGGCCATGATGCCCCCCTCGCCCTGGTTGTCGGCGCGCAGGATAAACAGCACGTACTTGATCGAGACGACCCAGATCAGTGACCAGAAGATCAACGACAGAATGCCCAGTACACCGTCGTGATTGGCCTGGACTCCGTAGTGACCGGCAAACACTTCTTTGAGGGTGTAAAGCGGGCTGGTGCCGATATCCCCATAAACCACGCCCACTGCCGCGATGAGCAAACCTACTCCCGAGGTTCTGGAATGGGATTCTTCATGGGCAGGGATTGCTGTTTCGCTCACGGGTCGTTTCTCGGAAATTGAGGTAAAGAAATTACATGCCACCCTCGAGCAAGAGGGTTTGCGGGGTCACTGCGTAGACATTTCGACTCGACCGACATGAACCCCAACAGCTTGATAAGAAGGAGAGATTGCAGGCCTGGCGATGATCAAAAAACGCGGCCAGTATCATTGCGGGGAAGAGTATCCACCGTAAAAAAACCGTAAAATTCTACCGACAGCACGCTCCGCCAACGACCATCCAGCGACTCGCACCTACTTCGCCGCCCCGCCACGAGGTTTATAGAACAGGAACTTCCGGGTCTCGGCCGTCCTGGTGTATTTCTTCGCCCAGTCGGGTTCCACCGTTCTGTCGTGGAAATACAAAGCACCATGGGTTCGGTCCTTGAGTTGCTTGTTGAGCGCCTTGCGCGCGATTTCCTTGGCGAGGACATACTCGTCGTCTTCCTTTACCTGATCCGCACGTCCGTCGCACCACCACGAAAACTGGCAGGAGCCCGTTTCAGAACCCTGCTTGACCACGGCGCACACCGTTTCGGGAAAACCCTTCTGGCCGAGCCGGTTCATGACCACGCTGGCGACGGCTTCCATGTCCGCACCGGCCACACCTTTGGCTTCCCAATAGATGCTGCGTGCAAGGCAGGTGATTGCATCGTCCAGAGGAGCTGCGCCCGCCGGATCGACCGCCTGCACTTCGGAAGGGGTGATGACCGCGGACTTGGGCACTGCAAGGTCGCTGTCCTTCTCGGCGGCTTTCTCTTCCAGGACCTGCGCCTTGTCTTCAGCCACTTCCTGTTTTTGCTCCTGATCGGTCGCCAATACCTCGCCGCCTAGAAGGATGATTGCGAAGCAGGTGACTACCCATTTTAATCGCATGATCGATACTTCCGATGACACTGGCTTGAGCAATGAAGCGGTGATGTTGTGGCGCTGACCTGCTGTGATTGTAGTCGTCGCCAGTCATTCCAGCCGCCTGACAATAAACGCATTACGGCGCAAAAAGGCATTGCGTCCAGAGGGGTGAAATCGCGCATCATGGACGCAGTCCGTCCAAGGGAGAATTTCATGCGCAGCTTGTCATCCGTTTTGCATCTTGCCGTGTTGTCATTCGGGCTGGTGTTCAGCGTCGCCGCGTCGGCGGCCGATGAAACGCAGCTGGTCGAGTCGATCAACGTTTACCGCAGCCAGGCGCAACGCTGCGGCGGCCAGGCGTCTTCGGAGTTACCGCCACTGGCGAGCGATCCGCGCCTGGTCCTGTCCGCCAACAGCATCGGCGACTTGCAGCAGGCACTGGCCCGCGCGGCTTATCCGATGGTCAATGTGCAGGCGATCAGCTTGTCCGGCCCGCGTGATGCGCCGTCCGCCATGAAGGCTATTCAGGAGAGCTTCTGCCAAGTGGTGCTGGACCCGCAATTCGTCGACATCGGCGTCAGCCGCGATGGCCGTGAATGGCGCATTGTGCTGGCGCGTCCGCTATTGACCGGGCGTTTGGGTGATTGGCAGGCGGAGGGACAGAAACTGCTTGAAGCGATGAACAGCGCCCGCGCTCAGACGCGCCAGTGCGGCACTCAAGCCTTTACCGCCACGACGCCGCTGGCCTGGAACGCCACACTGGGCTCCGCGGCCGAGACCCACAGCCGGGCCATGGCCAACAATAACTATTTCGATCACAAGGACCGCGACGGCCGCACACCGGGTGATCGGGCTGAACTGGCGGGTTACGCCGGTCAGCAGGTCGGTGAGAACATCGCCGCCGGGCAAGACACGGTTCGCAAGGTGGTCGATGGCTGGCTGGCCAGCCCCGGCCATTGCGCCAACCTGATGAACCCTCAATTTCGCGAGCTGGGCGCGGCTTACGCGGTGGACCCGAAGAGTGACGCGGGCATCTATTGGACGGCGATGTTTGGGACGCCGTGAAGGCTTGAATCGACAGTTGAAAAAGGAATCGTCATTTGAATAAAGCCCCCTCCTCGACCGTCGAACAGGACCTGTCGAAGCCTGAGGCCATCAGCCTGCGGGAAGCGTTTCTGTTCTGGCTGAAGCTCGGATTCATCAGTTTCGGCGGGCCAGCCGGACAGATCTCGATCATGCACCAGGAGTTGGTGGAGCGCCGACGCTGGATCTCGGAACGGCGCTTTCTGCATGCCCTCAACTACTGCATGTTGCTGCCCGGGCCGGAGGCTCAGCAGCTGGCGACCTACATCGGTTGGCTGATGCACCGCACATGGGGCGGCCTGATTGCCGGCGCGCTGTTTGTGCTGCCTTCGCTGTTCATCCTGATCGGGCTGTCGTGGGTGTACATCGCCTTTGGCGAAGTGCCGGTGGTGGCCGGGCTTTTTTATGGGATCAAGCCTGCCGTGACCGCCATTGTGGTGCAGGCGGCCCACCGAATCGGCTCGCGGGCATTAAAGAACAACTGGCTATGGGGAATCGCCGCGGCCTCATTCACGGCCATCTTCGTGTTCAATGTGCCGTTCCCGCTGATTGTGCTGGGCGCTGCGATTATCGGTTATTTCGGCGGACGTCTGGCGCCTGAAAGGT
The DNA here is from genome assembly GCF_030687395.1 of Pseudomonas wuhanensis. GTDB lineage: Bacteria > Pseudomonadota > Gammaproteobacteria > Pseudomonadales > Pseudomonadaceae > Aquipseudomonas > Aquipseudomonas wuhanensis. The sequence goes on from NZ_CP117430.1 coordinate 3,847,478, forward strand.
TCAGGACCGGGGGCCACAGCGCTGCGAAAAAATCCTTCGGCCCGGCCTTGATCGACGACGACACCCCGACTCCCGAACATGCCCGTTTCAGCAGTTTTAAATTGCTGCGACTGCTGCTGGTGGGTGCGGTCTTGTGGGTGCTGCCGATGGGGATTCTCACCGCCCTGTTCGGCTGGGAAGGCACCCTGACCCAGATGGCCTGGTTCTTTACCAAAGCAGCATTGCTGACGTTCGGCGGCGCGTATGCCGTGCTGCCTTATGTGTATCAGGGCGCTGTTGGTCACTATGGCTGGCTGACACCCACGCAGATGATCGATGGGCTGGCGCTCGGCGAAACCACCCCCGGGCCGCTGATCATGGTGGTGGCCTTCGTCGGTTTTGTCGGCGCCTATGTGCATCAGGTGTTCGGCCCTGATCAAATGTTCCTGGCCGGCGCCCTCGCCGCCACGCTGGTGACCTGGTTTACCTTCCTGCCTTCATTCCTGTTCATCTTCGCTGGCGGTCCGCTGGTGGAGTCGACGCACAACGAACTCAGGCTCACCGCGCCGCTGACCGCGATTACCGCGGCGGTGGTCGGCGTGATTCTTAATCTGGCGTGTTTCTTCGGCTACCACGTGCTGTGGCCCAACGGCTTCAGCGGCCAACTCGACTGGCCTTCGGCGCTGATCGCCATTGCAGCGGCCATTGCCTTGTTCCGCTTCAAGCGGGGGGTGATCGAGGTGCTGCTGGGTTGCGGGTTGATTGGATTGGCGGTGCATCTGCTGCGCTAGCGCCCGACAAAATCAATGAAGTTGCCGCTGCCGCTGTAGCTCGGTCTTCAACCAGAGGTTGGCCGGTTGTATACCTGCCGGACAGCGCACTTCATAGGCGAGGCCACTCTTGCTGCTCTGGGTGGCCGCCTGCTCAATGAAGTCTTCTGCGCTGTTTACCTTGTCCTCCTCCTCAAGGTACTCCAGCTTCTTCTGCAGATGCGCCCGGGCCTGAGGGCCGTGGTATTCGCTGCCGTTGCGCACAAACCGGCATTCGCTGTGCTCGATAAAGTCCAGCAAGCTGTTTATTTCCTGAGTGGCCTGAGGTGAGGTTTGTGCCTGGGCATTGAACGCCATGATGGTCAGGCCGATACCCGCCGCGATCAGCCTTTGACCGAGGGGTCGAGTGATATGCCAAGTCAGAAATCCCATGGTTATTCCTCAGGAAAGAATTCAGAGCGGCAATGACCCCGCTCTGAAACCGGGCGCGAAAGGGTCAATCGTCGCCCTGGTTGTCATTGTCGTCACGGTCGCGGTGTCGACGGCGATCATCACGGCGATCATAATCCCGGTCATACCCTCGACCATCGTAATAATAGCCTCGGTCATGGTCGCGACGGTATTCACGGCGGTGATCATGATCCCGATCGTACCTGTCTCCATCTTCCCAATGAGGATAGCAACCTCCCAGCAGGAGAGTGCTTGCAATGGTCAGGGTCATTATCGCGATGCGCTTCATTTGAACGTCCTAAAAGGTCAGGGCTGCGGGGATGAGGTGACGCTGGCGGCGAATTCAATTGCCGTGCGTTCAAACCCATCAATACGACCTTCCAACCGATCAATGATTCATTCAGCGCCTGGCCTTACAGCGTCCTTTGGCTGTTCCCGATGGTTTTGGCTTTTTCGATGGCCCACTCCATCGCAGCCTCCATGTCCAGCAGATGCGGCGACGGGTGGTTGTCCTCGACGATGACCGAGCCGTCCGGCCGGTAAACACCGATGAACATCTTCAGCGAGCCATCTCTTAATATCTCGGCTTTGACCTCGATGCTGCATCCGTTCGATAGCGTTTCCGAGTGGATCATGTGGCGCTCAGTCATGACTGCATTCCTCCCGTCGTAGCTATCAGCGTAAACCATGCAGCGCCGAGCGCGATGACGCTCAAGCGTCTATCTGCACCACCTCGATCCCCAGCTTTTGATAATCCTCGACATTGCCCGAGGCCACGTGACGTTCGGTGATCAGCGTATGCACACGGTTGCAAGGCGCAACAACGAAGGGCTCCACCGCCCCCAGTTTGTCCGCGGTGGTGACGGCAATCACGTGGGAAGCGCTGGCGAGCATCGCCTGCTTCACCGGCACCTCATCGAAATGCAGCGAGCTGATGCCGACTTCCGGATGAATGGCGCAGACCCCGGTGAACACCAGGTCGGCCTTGACGCCTTCGATCAGCCGCAGGGTTTCATGGCCGCCGGAAGACATCGTCGCGGGATTGAGCTGACCACCGGCGACGATCACCGTGATGCCTTTATATTCGGCCAGGGTGATCGCGATCATCGGCGACGCGGTGATGGCCGTGATGGAGATGTCAGCGGGCAGCGAGCGCGCGATCTGCAGCGTAGTACTGCCGGAATCGAAAATCACGATCTGGCCGCTTTTGACCCGGCGTGCGGCGAGTTGGGCCAGACGGGTTTTCACCTCATCGGTTTCGCCGACCCGGGTGAAGTAATCCTTGCCCGTGTCCTTGGGCCGTGGCAGCGCCCCGCCGTGCACCCGCTGCACCAGCCCGGCGCTGGCCAGCTCTGACAAATCCCGGCGGATGGTGTCTTCGGACACCGTGAAATGCTGGCTCAATTCGGAGGCCATGACCTTGCCGTCGCGTTCGAGGATCAGCAGGATTTTCTGACGGCGCAGTTGTGGGAGTTCGGCGGTGGAATGCTCGACTTGCATGGTTATGCCTGTTTTTGCGTGTTTGTGCGAGATTAGCCAAACACCGGGATGAACACAACCAGCAGCAATGCCAGGCGCTCCCACAGGGATTGTGTTTGACTGATGCCCATCACAACGCACTCACGATGAACTCGCGCAACCATTGATGCGCAGGGTCGCGATGCACCCGTTCGGCCCAGAGCATCGACATCTCATAACCCGGGACTTCAAGCGGTGGCTCGACCACTTCTAGCGCACGCGCATCGCGAACCAGCCGCGACGGCAGCATCGCCACCATGTCAGTACTCTCCACCACCGACCGGACAAACAGGAAATGGGGAACCGACAGCACTACCCGGCGCGTCAGGCCCACCTGCGAAAGCGCTTTATCGGTAACACCCTGGAAGCCCCCGCCATCCGGTGACACGATCACCTGGTCGAGCTCACAGAACTGCTCAAGCGTTGGCCGCTTTTTCAACTGCGGATGGCCTGCCCGCCCTACCAATACATACCGCTCGGTAAACAACGCGCGGCGCCGCAAGCCGAGGGGCGCGTCCTCGCTGGTGTGAAAAGCCAGATCGATTGCCCCCTGCTCCGCTTGTCTGGCGATCTGTGACGGAACCAGGTCAAACACCGCCAGACGCGTGCCCGGTGCTGCCGAACGCAGCCCTGCCAACGCTGGCAACACGATGGTCGACTCACCGTAGTCAGACGCCATGACATTCCACGTCTGCCGTGCCTCGGCCGGGTTGAAAGGACTGGCGGGCGATACAGCGCGCTCCAAGGCTTCCAGTGCCTGGCGCAACGGCTCGCGCAACTCATCGGCCCTGGCCGTGGGCCGCATGCCCCGTGGCCCTGGCAGCAACAGCGGATCACCGAAAATGTCCCGCAATTTGGCGAGATGAACACTCACTGAAGGTTGAGACAAATTCAGGCGTTGCGCCGCACGGGTCACGTTGTGTTCCGAGAGCAAGACATCAAGGGTCAGCAGCAAGTTGATGTCCAGACGTCGCAGATTATTCATGACAATACCTAGCATATTGGTTATTCATTTCCAATATACCGGGCAACATCCGATTCTGCAGGCTCCTGATACTGGAGACTGCGCAATGAATGTTCTGCTCGTTTATGCCCATCCCGAACCCAAATCCTTGAACGGTTCACTCAAGGACTTTGCCGTCAAACGCCTGGAGGCTGCCGGCCACCAGGTGCAGGTCTCCGATCTATACGCGATGGACTGGAAGGCCTCGCTGGATGCCGATGACAGTCCCGGCCGGCCGACTGACGCGCGGTTCGATCCTTCGCTGGACTCCAAGCGCGCCTTCGAAGAAGGCCGGCAAAGCCAGGACATCGCCCTCGAACAGGAAAAACTGCTCTGGGCCGATGCCCTCATTCTGCAGTTTCCGCTGTGGTGGTTCTCGATGCCGGCGATCCTCAAAGGCTGGGTGGAACGCGTTTATGCCTATGGGTTTGCCTATGGCGTGGGGGAACACTCCGATGCGCGCTGGGGCGACCGCTATGGGGAAGGTACGCTGGCGGGCAAACGGGCGATGCTGATCGTCACCGCAGGTGGATGGGAGTCTCATTACAGCCCTCGGGGCATCAATGGGCCCATCGATGATCTGTTATTCCCCATTCAGCACGGCGTACTGTTTTACCCCGGCTTCGACGTGCTGCCACCGTTCGTGATCTATCGGACCAGCCGAATGGATGAAGCGAAATTCACAACGACCTGTGACGCCCTCGGACAACGGCTTGATGACCTCGGGAGGACCGCGCCGATTCCTTTCCGACCGCAAAATGCAGGGGCGTATGACATCCCGCAACTCACGTTGCGCCCCGAGATTGCTTCGGATCAGTCTGGCTTTGCGGCTCACGTCGGAGAGGCTGAACGCGATGAGCCAGGCGTACGTGCGCCATCCGCAAAAGCGCGCGCCGTGTAGAACAACCTGGCTACCCGCAAACACGAAAAAGCCCGCACAAGGCGGGCTTTGGAAATCGATGTAGGTGGCCAGTGCTGGTCTCTGGCTTACAAGGTTTATCGGGCCTCTCACAGAACAGGATTTTTAACTTTGGGCTGTTCTGCCTCACACGGCATAAGGGCTGGATCTCAGCGCGGAGATCTTTCTAACCGTGTACCCTTGGGAGCGCGCCCCACGCTTCCTCGCTATCCCTTTGCGCATCAGTCTGCGTCTTCACCTACAGCTTCAGAATAGCAAATCATTCGAGGCCTGGGTCAGGCTTTTTAGACCGATTCTCTTCCAAGGAAACAGTGGGAGGATTGAACAATTCTAATGGCGCGCGCCCTCACCACAATGGATCTCTTCTTCCCCTCTACGGGTGAAATTTCCCACTCGGCCCCGCGCCCGTTTTTGTTGTGCGAAAAATCTTATAGCCCACCGTTTGCTTGTTCGACGTCATATCGACATCGATCACCATGACATTCGAGTGATTACCGTAAAAGGAATCCGGATCGATACACGACAGCGTGGAAATTCCATTAGGCAGGGTGTGCGAGTGGTTCATGTTGTAGATCTGTTCGGGCCTGATGTTGGGGGTGTACTGGTTTATCGGGCTGGACATCAATTCATTGATCACCGTGCTTTTCTCACCGCGCGAAACCTCCAGCGTGGCGTGATAGGACGTGTGCATGTCGCCCGTCAGGAAGGTCAGGCGTGTCACGTTTTTTTCCAGGACATGCTCAAGGATGCGGCTTCGCTGCTCCTCGAAAGCAGGGTCCGACCATTTGTCACCTTCAGAGTTTTTCACCACCCCCACGAACGGCACGCTGGTGACAACGAACTTCAGGTCATCGCGGTAACGCGACAGCCAGCGCAACAGGTCCTCTTCCTGAACCTCATCGAGCAGGCGCCTTTGCGCTGTACTTCGGTAATAGCGGGTGTCCATGACAAAGAACTTCACCGCGCCGTAGTTGAACTCGTAGTGGTAATGATGCTCGGCATGACGGCTCGAAGGGTTGTGCGAATGCTGAAACTCCCAATACGCCTTGATGGCGGCGTTCGCCAGCGCTTGCGTGGACGAGCCGGTGGCCGTGTCGAAGTTGTTGATCAGTTCATGGTCGTCAAGAATCATGTAATGGGACAACTCTGTCAGCGTCCGGCGCGCGGGCACACAGTCCTCCCAGGCATCCAGATACTTGTCGCGAAAGAACTGCACATCGATGGAGGGCTGGCGCGGAATGTCCGAGTAAATCTGGTCGCCGCAATGGATCATAAAGCGTGCGTCGTTGTTTTTGGCCACACGAGAAATCTCGACCCAGGCGCGGTCGGGTCTCTCCAGTATCCCGAGCGAATGAAGATTGCAGGAGCCAAGCACGAAGGAGAATGACCCGGTCAGCTCCACCGCTGGAAAGGTGCGAAAGCGCCCTTCGGTATAGGCATCACGAACTCGCTCATCGGCTGCCGCACCGCGGGTCTTGCCGAAGGCCACCTTCACGACATAAGGCGTATCGGGATCGAGTTTTTTCCACTCCAGAACGCCGGTGTAGAACTCCATCGGCTGGGCTTCGAGCACCTTGGTGGGGCCTGTCGCGTTGTTGTCGCAATCCACCACATCAACAAAAGCCACCGGCCAACGCTCGCTGGCGCGTACCCAAACTTTAATCGACGTATCGGTGGTATGACCAAGAATGAGCCGTGCCATCTGATTTCCTCCTGAAACCTGAGCAGCAGTTCAGTCGATAAATCAGTATCGCGCCACCAAGACATCACACCCGACGCGTAGACGGGGTCAAAGGCTCTACATCGGTTATTCGATCGACGTAGGAGCTGCCGAAGGCTGCGATCTTTTGATCTTCAGCACATGACAGTCCACGATTTCAAAAATCGTTGAACGGAGAAATTGTGGTCTGTCCCGGTATTTCACCTCCAACTTCTGCTAGATTTGCCAGCCCATGGCACGACAAGGAATGTTCGCACATGAAATTCGGCTACCTGATCATCTACGTCCCGGACGTCCTCACCTCCCTGCAATTCTTTGAAACAGCATTCGGAATCACCACCCGATTCCTCCACGAATCCAACACCTACGGCGAACTCGAAACAGGGGAAACTGCTCTGGCCTTCGCCGCCGATGAACTCGCGGCGATGAACTTCAGTGCGGGTCACATCTCGGCCCACGCCTCCGTCAAACCATTGGGTATGGAAGTTGGCCTGGTGACCGACGACGTCGCCGCCGCCCACGCCAAAGCGCTGAACGCCGGCGCCACCGAAATAGCCGCCCCGCTCGTCAAACCCTGGGGGCAAACCATCTCCTACGTTCGCTGCCCGGATGGCACGCTGGTGGAGCTTTGCACTCCAGTCCAGGCTTGAGCAACAGGCAAAAAAAGGAGTATCGAAACACCGGGACAGTCCACTATTTCAAAAATCGTTGAATGGAAAAATTGTGGTCTGTCCCGGTATTTCACGAGCATTAGTTTCGAACACCATTGTCATATGCACCACCCGTGAAATGTCCCATATAGGGCATTTCCCTCATTCGACCTGACCAGTCATTTGCATCGGATTTGACCAGCACGATTCGTGGACATGACCGGCAGAGAACGACCCAACACAGACGTTGAGCGACGCCAACCTTTTGCGGCGTCGTTTTGAGCTTTTCAATGCTCCAGCAACAAGGCCTCAGTAAGCCTTGCCGCCGTTCAGCTCTCAAGGAGCGCTTATCCGCAACGGAAATCCGTACGATTCGAAAAGATCCCAAACGTCCTCGCGATCGAAGAGCCGCCACCCCTGTGTCGTGAACTGCATCAGGTCATCCTCGCCGGGAAAGGAGTAGTAGGCCCCGGCAGATGGATCTTGAGACGTCCCCGTCATGGGCTCATCGCGCTCCAAGCGCCTGATTGCGTTCATGATGAGACGGGCGCCTGGTTGATAAAGTGAAAGGATGTGCCACAGCAAGGAGCGTTCCTTTTCGACTGCCACGCGCGCAGTCTCAATGATGCGACCAACATCAATGCCGGGACTGTCGATCCAATGGAGAGTACAACCGATCTCCGGGTCCCCGTTCAGCAGCGCCCGGAAGGTCGCGAGAACACCTCGATATTGAGGCAAGAGGCCAGAGTGAAGATTGAGGACGCCGCGTGGCGGAATTGCCAATGCTTCATTCCTCAGGATTTGACCAAAGCGGATTGAGATGAACAGATCCGCTCCCGCATCCTGCAGCATTTGCAGGCCCGCAGGATCCCTCAAGCTGGGCAATACCCGCACAGGAACCCCAAAGCGTTGCTGCAGTTCTGCAAAACCGAATCGATGCCCGCTGCTGACCTGGTCGCTCGATCCGATTAACCCAGGGGCCAAGGCATTGAAGAAGTCCTGCTCGATCAATGCCAGTTGTCCGAGCATGCGTGGCACCTTCCTGCCCGATCCCACTCTCTCCGAGAGGAATATTCCCACTGTGCTCTCGTGAATCTCGGGCAACAGGAAATTGAGAGTGAGATTGCTCTCCACGTCCCGGTTCACCAGAAAAGCGATTCGCAACTTCAGACCTCCTCCGGCAGACCTGCCTTGAGATGCAGCAACGGCCAATTCAACACAAGCGGATCGATCCCATTTCCATTGTTTTGCCACGACGTATGGACGCAAGGCCCGATCTGCTCGATCAATTCCGGCATCAGACCTAGCATAGTTGCTATTTCGTCATTGCTACGCCCCCCCCCAGCAGCTTCTGGCCGTTCTCTGCCGATCATGGTTACAAAGCGTGCTGGTGAAATCCGATGCAATCGGTGGTCAGAACGAATGCAAATGACTGGTCAGGGCGAATGCAAACGGGTGATCAAGTGGAGTGCAATTGCGCTCCCAAGCCACCCCAAATTTAATGAACCCCGCCCCCACCCGCTCGCCTAACTGAATGACTATCAGGAGGTGACTAATGCAAATCGAAACAATCTGGGTCGTGCTCACAGCAGTACTTGTACTGATTGAGTTGTGGGCGATAAATCGGGTGCGAAAAGCCGAAGGTAAATCGAGCAACAAACTGGTGTGGATGGTGGTGATCGTGTTTGTGCCGCTGATTGGGTTGATAGCATGGGCCTTGGCGGGACCGAAGCACATCGCCCACAACCCGCATTCACCGCAGACCAGACAATAACGCCGAACGGCGTGCGGTAACGATCTGGGAACTGCGCAATTTCAAAGAACAAAGCCCTGATGATTTGGGGCTTTGTCGCTTCTGGCTGGAACACCCTCCAGCCCTCGCGCCGGCAACACGATGCCAACACTCACTACGAACGCAACACCCCGATCGCCCGCCGATACTTCTCAACGCGCTCCAGATCCTCCCATGACGGTTGAGCGATCCTCGACAAGTCGCTGTTCTCTTCCAGATCCGCCAGTTTCACCACCCGCCCGATCGGGTTCTGCGCCGCGCGCTCGACAAACTCCTCGTAGGACTCGTCCGGCACCTTGGTCACCGACGCAATTGCCATTAGCACCGTTTCGCTGAAACCTTCGTTACGCAGATCGTCGAAGCTGATGCCGCAGTCCTCGACCACGTCATGCAACACCGCGACGATGCGTTCTTCCAGCGTGTTCACCCGCAGCATGACTTTCAGCGGATGCAGGATGTAAGGCGCGCCGCCCTTGTCCACCTGCCCCTCATGCGCCGCAGCGGCAATGGCAATGGCGCGTTCCAGTGTCTGACTCATGGGGTTCTCCTCGGGTTAAACGCCGTAGCGGCCAGTGAGATGAATGTTGCGCTTGAACCACCCGGCAATCGCCCTCCACCGCCCCACAGGCTTGGCACCCTCAGCATGGCGTTCGAGAATCATCGATACCAGCGTCGCCTGATCAACGCCCGGATGACCGTCCACCAGCTCAGCGACCCAGCCACAACCGGCCTTCTGCACATGCAGACGCCAATCACCCGGCCACGCCTCAAGTCCCGACGCCGCCAACCACGCCGCTCCGCCCTGCTCGCAATGACCGCCGCCGATGGACTGCTCGAAACAAAAAGGTGTGTCCGGACGGGAAAGGTCAATGTGGAAGAGGTAAATGTCCTGGGTTTTGTGCTGTGGCGTAGGGGCGTTGTTGCGGCTGCCGATTTCGATCATGGGGTGCGTTCCATCCTTGAATTCCCGTTGGCTTTCAGTCTACGACGGTGGTGATGCTGAACGGAAGCAAGCGTCCTCGCCGCCGAAAACCCCGCGCCTGATCGTTCGATGAGTGCATGGCCAGGATTTTGAAGTCCGAAAATCTTGTAGGAAACAACCGTTTGTGGCGAGGGAGCTTGCTCCCGCTGGGCTGCGAAGCAACCCCAAACCCTGCTAGCCCGTTTCCTCAGACCCACTGCAACGCCCGGTTTTGCGGCGGCTGCGCCACCGAACGGGGGCAAGCCCCCTCGCCACAGTGACCGCGTGTGGTCCTACAGCCCGGTTGCGGCTATCAAAATTGCTGCCTAGAGTGGTCTGTCACTGAGCGAATTCAGCGATAGGGTTTCGCAGCCCTGACGATACGTGTAGTAACCTTGCACCCCATAACCAGCAACGGTCGCACAAACGCGCCCGTACTCCGTTTTATGGTGGCTGTGTGTGGGAGACCTTCGGGTCTGCCGGGTTCCTCGTATCCTCGGTCTGCGAACCCGCACATAGCTACCACCCATTTGTTTCGCAGCGAACGGCAGTAGCTCTTCTTACAGATTCGAGGAAGATTTACTTATGAGTACTAACAACCCGCTCCGCCACTACACCCCGATGTCCCATTTCGCCACCGACCACCCCGTCCTACTCATCGATGCCGACGCCCCACTGCGCGAACTCCACAACTGCCTCAGCGAACGCCTCAGCGCCGTCCTCAAATACCTCAACCTCATGGCCTGCACCAGCCTGCCGGACTACGCCGAGCATGACATCAACACCGTTACCAACATCGCCCGGATCATGGTCCAGGATGTGAGCGATGTGTTTCGAGTGATTGAACAGCGTGGGTTTGAGGCACCTAAAGGGCAGTAACAGATTATCGGCTGAAAAAACCCGCATTATTGCGGGTTCTTTATTTCCTGCTTTGAAGCTATTTTCTGTTTAGTCTCTGAGCTTTATTGAATAAATAACTATTCCTTTCCCTCGCGTCATTTTTTTGTCCTCCACATCACCCTCGATGGTGCGATGATTCCACGATAGACTCAGTTTAAGGCGCAAAGCCATAACACAGAAAAACTTGTAGTTTTCATGGAAAATATGCGCGCCCTAGCTATGCTTTCCTCAATAACCGGCATGTATTTCTAACCAAAGACGCTTCTGTATAAGAGGAGGCTACTACTCGGCATTGTTTGTAGCAAACTGCATATTCCAACCAACACATAGGATAAAACCGCAGTCGAGCCGTATACCAACGAGAACGCCGCCATGGAAGAAAAAAAATTAAAAATCACTAGAAACTTAAAAATTGGAGCCTTAGATGCAGAAGGAGACTCCGAACTACTTAATCGTTGTTTTGTAGATAACGGCTATCTCGATCGTCTATTGGATGTTGAATCCCCGGCATCTATTATACTTGGCAGAACAGGCTCTGGAAAAAGCGCGCTACTATACAAAATAAAATCTAGCGCACAGAAAGTTGTAAACCTTGACCCCAATGATATCTCAGTTAGATTCCTAGAATATTCAGACATCATTCAGTTTTTTGACGCCTTAAATATAAACCTAGATCTATTTTATAAACTTTTGTGGCGACACGTGCTGACTGTTGAGTTCCTGAAACTTAGATATGATATAAAAAGCGAATACGAAAGCAAGAGCTTTCTGGATGGTATATTCAGCAAATTCAGTAGAGATGTGACAAAGCGAAAAGCATTAGAGTACTTCAATGAATGGGGCGATAGATTTTGGTTGGATACAGACGAGCAACTTAAAATAATAACTAAAAAGCTTGAGACAGACACAAAGAGCAGTATTGGCGCAAAATACTCCGAAGTATCACTGACATTAGATGGGGCAAAAAGGCTTTCTGACGAGGAACGCTGTGAGATAAAGCAGAGAGCCAGCTTAGTCGTAAACGGGCTTCAAATTAGAAAACTCAACGAAGTATTGGACTTACTGGCAGAACACTCTTTTGATGATCCACAGAAAAAATTCTACATCCTGATTGATCAACTTGATGAAGAATGGGCAGGCACGGAAACTAGAGTCAGGTTTATCAGAGCACTAATTGAGGAAATAAAAACGTTCAGGAGAATAAAACAAACAAAAATTATTGCCGCCCTTCGGAAAGACTTATTGGTTTTAGTTTTTGATGTAACTCGAGACTCTGGATTTCAAGAGGAAAAATATGAGTCTTATATTCTCGAGTTACGCTGGTCACCTGAGGAACTTGAGCGCCTTATAGAACTTCGCATAAATGAAGTATTCAAAAGCCAGTACACAAAACAACAAATAATACTGGATGATATTTTCCCAAAAGCCCGTAAAGGAGGCGGACAAACATCCATTGAGTTCATAATAGAAAGAACTCTTCGCCGCCCCAGAGACGTTTTGCAATTTGTAAATGAAAGTTTTGCAATTGCTTCAGATAGAGAACGAGTTTCGTGGCGCTCTCTATTTGCCGCTGAAGCCCAATATTCTGAAAAAAGATTAAAATCTCTAAAAGAAGAATGGGGCGAAGTTTATCCCTCCTTCGACGACACCATTGAAATCCTTCGCGGACTCAAAGCAACATTTACGCGCTCATTGATTAAGGACTCACGTCTCGAGGAGGTAATGCTAGCACTTTACGAGCATAAGAATAGCGACCCTTGCTCTACCATCGTTAAAAAATACTATGATTCACAAGGCATAAAAGAAGCGGACATTTTGTCCAGCATGCTTTCCTGCTTATATCGGATAGGCGCGATTGGTGTAAAAACTGGTGCAATGGATACGTATATATGGTGCTACGTGGACCAAGCCTCAGTAACACGAGGCGAAATAAAGCGCGTAGAGCATATGAAAATCCATAAAATGCTTCATCGTGCGCTGGATATAATAACAGAACAACGGGAGATTTTTGAGGCGGTCGATTTGGATTGATGCTTACTTCCAAACTCAGTCGAAATTAATCATTAGAGGTAGTAACTACCATGATGCGACTCGTAAATTTCCTAACATCGTTATGGGGGATCCTCACGGCCGCCGCAGTACTTTTTCCAGGCGCCGCCGCAATTTTAAAATTACCCATCGCGGTAGAAAACTCACAAATCGGAGCGTTATATCCGACATTCGGCAGCATCATTGCAGCTTTCTCCCTGTTATTTCTTACTGCCTACCAAGACAAACTATCGTCTTTAACTCTCGCAAGAAATATCTCAACCATGGCGGCAACATTGGCAATAATTTCATTATTCACCTTTGTAGGCATTAGAATTTTTGCGCTAGACATTGATTACGAACGAAGAACGATTGACACAGAAAGAAATCTTCTTGTGCAAGAGGGGAAAATCCGAGGTCTCATATTGTACTCAGAGAAGATCTATACACCAACAGCCCTAGCTCCTTCAGAGACACAAAGCAAGAGGGGTGACCCTTGGGATTTAGCGTGCCTAGCCTCTTTCATCTTAATGTTTAGCTCACTCACAGTGGCGTTTGGCTCTTTGGGAATACACACATATCAAAAGCACCGTGGTGTACTTTAACAATAACAGCAAAGGGGATAACCTATTGATTTAGACACAAATCAAATAGATTTTTTATCCGACAAATACACCCCTTTTTTGTATTAAATTTTTCATGAAAAAATCGGCTACAACCTTATCCACCCAGAGTTCGAAACAACATCTGGACATTATTTCCTCACGATGATAGATGTAAACTCTATCGCTTAGGCTGGGTAGCGTCCAACCCAATCCGGTGAACCCGCGCAGTAGGAGCTTACCTTGGTTAACTTCAATTACTTCAGAACTCTTGATCCAGAAACTGCTGATCTCGCCCGTGAACTGATTGATGCCAATATCAATCAGCGCTCCGAATTTTCTTCCTTCGTGAACCTTTGGATGGGTTTCAACGGATGGATGGAGTGTGTGACCGACGCGAACACTGACGCGGAAATGATTACTGCGCTGGTCAGCCATCAGCGGCTTTCGGACGCTTACGATGACCTCATGAAGCACTGCCCGGACTTTCAGGAGAAAGTGGAGATATTCGCAACGATGTGGCCGGTTCTGAATGTCCGCGACGTACGTCGGAAACTTGGCCGAGACGCGTTCTGGCGATTTTCGCGAGAAGAATTGATGGCAGAGGTCGTGCGCGAAAATGTCAAGCTTCAACCCATCACATGGAGCGCTGGCGATGTTCCGACTTGGCCGCATCTACTTCGAACTGTCTATGCTGTTCGATGCAACCTATTTCACGGCTCCAAATCACCTCAGAATTACCGAGACCATGAGCTTGTTGTGAGTTGTGACAAAATCCTTCGGATGTTCATCGATCATACTGGTTGCTTCGAGTGGCGTGATTGATAGGTTTGCTTGTTAATCCGTCCGGACTAGAGCAGCTTCAAAGCTAATGACAAAAAGGTGATAGATCTATTTTCTGACCGCCAAGCCCCTTCCACTGGCTCGGAGCCCCTTCCACGCCTACGTCTGGAGCCACCATCATGACCCGCGTCCTATTGACTGCTCTTATGCTGCTCGCTCTAAGCATTCCAGCACACGCCCAAATGCCTCCATTCCCCGCCTCCTTCCGCACTCAAAACATCCCGGCAGGAGACGTCACCCTCCACGTCCGCATCGGCGGCAAAGGCCCAGCCGTGGTCCTTCTACATGGCTTCGGCGACACCGGCGACATGTGGGCGCCACTCGCCGCAGACCTGGCCCGGGATCACACGGTCGTGGTGCCGGACCTTCGCGGTATGGGCTTGTCATCGATCCCGGACAGCGGCTACGACAAGAAGACCCAAGCCGCCGACATCCGTGCAGTGTTGGCAGCACTGGGTATCGAACACTCGGTGGTCATCGGCCACGACATCGGCACCATGGTCGCCTACGCCTACGCCGCGCGTTATCCGCAGCTCACCGATCGCCTGGTGGTGATGGATGCGCCAGTGCCGGGCATTCCGCCCTGGAACGAGATTGTCCGCTCACCGATGCTTTGGCACTTCGACTTTGGCGGGCCGGATGCTGAACGCTTGGTCGCCGGTCGTGAGCGCATTTACCTGGACCGGTTCTGGAACGAGTTTGCAGGCGACCCCAGCAAGGTGGATGAAGAAACCCGTCAGCATTACGCCGCGCTCTATGCCCGCCCCGACGCCATGCGCGCAGCCTTCGCTCAGTTCCGCAGCATTCGCCAGGATGAGGTGGACAACAAGGCTTCAATGGCGACGCGGCTGACGATGCCGGTGCTGGCCATCGGCGGTGAAAAATCCTTTGGCAGCAATGAAGCGATCGTGATGCGCAATGCGGCGGACAAGGTCACGGAAGTGGTGATTCCGGGGGCAGGACATTGGCTGATGGAAGAAGCGCCAACGGAGACTATTCGAGCGATTCGTGACTTTATTGCGCAGTGATAGAGAAAGAAGGCCCTGTCTCCAGGGCCTCCCAGACAACAGCAATCAGTAAACCTGCACCCGCCACAACTCCCGCGAAGAGGAAGCCGGCGACATCGGCAGCCTCCCATGCAGCGTCCGATAGTTATCGATCAACACCAAATCCCCCTCACTCCACTGATGAGCAATCAGACACTCCGGGTCATAAACCAGTGCATTGACCTGTTCCAGCAACGCCTGTTGAGCCTGCTCGTCATGGTCCTGCACAGCCTGGCTAAGCGTCTGCAGTGTCGAGTCGGTGCCCTCTTGGTAACGCAGAATGAGTGTATGCGATCCATGAACCCCACCTACCTAAGGATGGGTTAGCGATTTACCGTGGCATTTCCGGGGAGCAGTTCCATGGCAGCAAAGCTTCGTAGTCCTCTATCGATGAAGCGTGCGGTAACCGCTCCAGTACGTGGCGCAGCCACGTATAGGGCTCTTGGCCGTTGACCTTGGCGGTCTCGACCAGGCTATAGATCTGCGCGCTGGCGGTCGCGCCGTTGGTGGTATCGCTGAACAACCAGGCCTTGCGCCCGATGACAAACGGCTTGATCGCTCTTTCAGCGGCGTTATTGTCGATGGGTAAATAACCGGCTTCGATATAGCGCTCCAGCCGGCTCCAGTTGTTCGCCAGATAATGCACAGCCTTGCCCAGTGCACTTTGCGGCGTCACTTGGGATTGGG
The DNA here is from genome assembly GCF_030687395.1 of Pseudomonas wuhanensis. Lineage (GTDB taxonomy): Bacteria > Pseudomonadota > Gammaproteobacteria > Pseudomonadales > Pseudomonadaceae > Aquipseudomonas > Aquipseudomonas wuhanensis. Next base: position 3,863,346 of record NZ_CP117430.1, read on the forward strand.
TTTTATCCAGCCAGCTTTTCAGTTGAGTCAGGATAGGCAGGCTCTTTTCCTGGCGTCCGATAAACCGCAGCTCATCGTTGGCGTCCTTCAACTCACGTTCTATGCCGTACAGCTTGTTGATCATCGTCAGCGCGATATCCGCACGCCCAGTCTTGCCCTTGGGCTGCACTTTTTGCGCTTCAACGAACTTGCGTCGCGCATGGGCCATGCAGGCCAGCCGTTCGACCCCCGGTTGCAACGCCAAGGCGTTATAGCCCGCGTAATCATCGGTCATAACATAGCCGCGATAACTTTCCAGCAGACGCAACGGAACCTCCTGCGCACGGCTGGACGTGTAGTCGAACAATACGACTTTGCGATCTGGCGGGCCGCTGGCTTGTACCCACATCCAGGATTGGCTGGTCGGGTCTCGATCTGGCTCTTTCAATACTTGAACACGGGTTTCATCGCAGTGGATCACCGGGCTTTCCAGTAATCGGTCGCGCATCAGGTTCAGCAGTGGCTGAAAGTGTTCGCTGCACTGGATCACCCAGCGAGCCAGTGTTTGCCTTGGTATATCGATGCCGTGTCGACTTAACACCGTCTCGAAACGATGCAGCGGCAAGCCATCGACATACTTGGTGGTCAGCAACATTGCCAGCACGCTTGGGCTGGCCATGCTCTTTTCGATCAGTTGAGCCGGTTTGTCGGCGGTGACCGGTGCCGTTTCGCAGTCACGGCAACCATAAACCTTGCGGATATGTTTGATGACACGGATCTGCATCGGCACGATATCCAGCTGTTCGCTGATTTCTTCGCTGATCACATGCTTGCGGCAACCGCAGGCACAGGTCAGTTCGTGCTCGGGCAGTTCGTGGATCACCTCGACACGCGGCAACTCAGCCGACAATGGCTTGCGTTTACCACGGCGCGACACCGGGGCAACGACTTCTTCTTCGACATCGCCGATCAACGGCATCGGCTCGCTCTCGGGCTCATTGAACAGTGCAAGTTGCGGCGTATTGGGCTCCGCTGTCTGCTCGGACTTACGCCCGAACAAGCGGTCGCGCAACAGCTTGATCTGTTCTTTCAGGTCAACGATGTGAGTCTGGTAAGACTGGACCACTTCTCCCTGGCGATTGAGTGCATCAAGCAGCATCTGCTTGAGCAAAACGGGGTCATCAGGAAGGTCGTCGGGCAGAGAAATCATGGCCCGGATTATACCGGGTCAGGCTACGTAGCGTGGGGTCAAAACCTGGTGAGGACGGTTGCGCCACAGGTCAAAACCGTCAAGCAGCCAGTTCAGTTCCTGGACGGTCAGAACGATCACTTCATCGCTGAGATCAGGCGATGTTTTGAATCGTTCGGACTCCAAGCGCTTAAGCCAAAGGCAGAAGCCGTTGCGCTCCCAGTACAAAATCTTCACGCGGTTACGGGGCTTGTTGAGAAAGACGAAGAGCACGGGATCGAACACCGCCACTTTTATATCCAGCTCGACCAGCGCAGCGAGGCCATCAATGGACTTTCTGAAGTCCACGGGCTTGGGGTAGAGATAGACTTTTTCGACTTTGGCGTCGGGTCGCATCATGGCGAGCTGGCTCCTGAGGGAATCGGGAGCACAGCATCCGTGATCGGCTATGCACTTTGAATGTGGGGTTCATGGAGCGGTTACGAATGAGTTCGCCGCTGCGGGGGTGATGATCCACCAGGCTGTACATGCGTGGCGAACCACCGAAGTAGGTCATTTTGGTGTAGTAGGTGATGTTCACATCCTGCCATTGTCGGGCGACTTGCTGCCCGACTTTGCGCAGTACGTTTCGGCTGTCAACGATGGTGGTTTGGCCCTCGCCCGGCTGCGGTGCGGTCTTGCAATACAGCATGAATTTGCTGGCGCAGAATTTCGGGTTGCGTTGAACCTGTGCGTCGCTGTCGGGCAGCATGTTCAGGTCCCAGTGCAAAGGCGTTTTTTCCAGCGAGTGCACCACACCTTGGGGTTTGTCCGCAGGCTTGACCACGTGTACGGCACCGAAGGCCCATTCGTACAGCGTGCCGAAGCGTTCGCAGCTGCGGGCGAAACTGTCCTGATCGTCGAAGCGACAGCCCTTGAGGCAGACGAAACCGAAGGTTTCCACCAGCGCCTCCAGCAGACCCGTGGACAGTCGCTCGAAACCCAGCCCCAATGGGTCCCGCACTACCAGGCCAAAGAGCGGAAGTTTTTGCAGTTCGTATTCGAAGCCTTTGGCCTGAGGGTTTTCTGTTTGGTGGTAGAGCCATGGCCGGCCTTGAAAGGTGACCAGCACATGGTGGTCGAGGTCGACTTGGGCGCGGGCGCGAAGGGTTTGGCTACCATCGAGGTTGCACACCGGTACGGCGTGCCAGGGGCTGTCGACACGGGTCAGCCCTTCGGCCAAGCCGAAGGTGAATTTGGGCCCGGCATTGCTGTACTGATGGACCGACAATCGAATGTCATCGCCGAAGAAGCGATCCACTGCCGCATTCAGTGCCTGCCCTCGATACATCATTTGGTAGGCTTTGAAGTTGATTTGCTGCAGGTACTCGTCCTCGCTCTGCCCGTCTTCACGGCACAGACGCAGGTCGTTGTAGAGGTGACTGCAGAGGTTGTCATGCGCCCGGCTGAGGGATTCATCATCGCGGCTCTGCTCGATCAGGTCCCCGAGGTTTTTCCACGGCAAGCGGGCCTGCTTGATCAGGCTGGCACGAACCGACTCGGCACTTTGGGCCTGTGGGAACAGGTCTTCCATGCTGACCCACTGAATCGTGTGGGTGGTGCACAGTTCACGCAAAGCCCGGTTGTAGGTCTCGCGAACGTCGTCGGCCACCCCGACGATGTCATTGAACGTCGTGCCGTCACTGAGGATCGACACCACACAGCCCGGAGCGTGCAGCGCGGCGATGGCTTGGCCGAGTTGGTCGAGGCGTTCGATGGCGATGACCTCGCCGTAGTCCGGCAGCACGCCGAATGTCTGGTCAATGGCGTTCGGCGACTTGCAGGGAAAACCCGGCAGTACCAGACGCACCGGCAGGCTCTGATCGAAGTAATGCCCCAGGCGTAGCGCGAGATGCGCTCTGCCTTGTGTGTCGAAACAATCATCCGTGCCTTTGAGCAGATAACCCGCGAGCAAATCGCTGACGGCAGCGATCCATGCGTCTCTATGTTCCATAGAACAACTTCCTTGAGAGTGTGTGTATCAATAGGATTTAACGGTGTCGCCATGCTCGGTGAACGCATGCGCTGTACCGCAGACTTGCTGCAGAATGCGCAGCAACCCGGCCGGCTGTTCGCAGCAGAAGTTCGGGGCCTGGGCCTGCAATGCTGGGCTCAGGCCATATCCCCAGGTGACCGCCGCCGAGTACATGCCTGCAGCACGGGCGGTCTTCAGATCGATCTCGGTGTCACCGACGAACAAGCAGCGTTGCGGATCAACCGACAATCGCCGGGCGGCTTCCCATGCGACATCCGGCTGAGGCTTGAGCGCCCTGCCCGCGCGATGCCCCAGAATCGTCCCGAAGGTACTTTGTGGAAGCAGCGCATCGGCTACTTGCCGGGCCATTTCGTCAGCCTTGTTGGTGACGATAGCCAGCGGCACTTCCAACTGGCGACAGCCTTCAAGCAATTCCAATACGCCGCTGAATGGCCGGGAAAATTGAAGCAGGTTGTTTTGGTAGAGCGCTACATAGCGCTGGTGCATGGCGAGCGCATCAGCGACACCAAACTGCGTGGCAACTCGCTCGATCATCGCCGTGGTGCCGCCGCCGATGTAACCGCGCACTGTTTCTGTAGTCAGCGTCGGACAACCGTGCTCGAGCAATACCTGGTTCAGGCACCAGGTGATGTCAGGCAAGGTGTCGACCAAGGTCCCATCCAAATCGAAGAGTACGGCTTCGACCGGCAACCGAGACGCCATCATTGAGCACTCGCGTAGTGACAAGGACGCCCCTTGCGGAACACTAAGCGGTGGTAGCGTTCATCGACATTGCTGCGTTTTTCGAGGGTGACCACACCCCGTCGCTTGATCGCCACCGAATGCCAGGGCGTACGCCACAGGTCACTGGTTGGCACCAGCCGAATACCGATCTTCGTCGACACCGCCAATTGCGGGTGAATCGACAGGCGCAGGCAATGCGGGTAGCGCGCCTGTAACAGCGCACTCCAGGCTTCACTGCGCTGGATCACCCGCTGCGAGGCCGGTTTGGCGACCTTCTTCACCGCATTAAGGCTCATGCCGGCGAATACTTTCAGTCCCGAGTAATCCTCGGACAGGAAGCGATGGATACCGCAGTACATCAACATCATGTGCGGATCATCCTTGAAGCGCTGCTGCAACAAGATCAATGACTGACCGTGCTCGATCATCATCTCCTCACGCATGGCGTCCAGACAATCCAGCGGAGGATAGGCATCCCTGAGATCGAAATGGGCGAACGTGCCGGGATAGTGCTGTTCGGCATAGTCCTGGATAGCGTCGGTGTAGGCTTTGACGTCCGCATCGGGAACATGCACCAGGTCAGAGAACACATAGCCATCGGAGCAGATATGAATCAGCGCCCCCGGTGCGTAGATCTCCTGGATCTCCTTGCACAGGCGATGTAACTCGTCGATTGCATGATGCTCAGCAAGATCAGGCAGATGGCTGAGGGTTTTCTTGCGGCTGGGCGACTTGCCGGGAAAGGCTGGCAAGACCATTTCGACCTTGCGACCGCTCTCGACCGCCTGCATGACTTTCGCTAGATGGGGTTCCAGTACCTGCAACGAAAGTTCGGGATCCTGCCCCGGGGCAAGGCTACGACGTCGAAACAGGCATTCGAGGATTTGCTGGGCAATGTTCATGTGTGGGGTGTTCTGGTGCTCGTGCATCAGCTGACCGCACACCTGTTGAGCAACGGTGTTTGAACCTTGCATAGACAATCCCTTGTGTGGTGAATAACGGCCATTTCTTGGCCTCAGCAGATATTCCTTACCTGCGGGCGGCTAAATTCCTACAAGTCGTGAGGGCTGTCAATCGTGGCAATCAGGAATATTGCGGGCTGCACGATTCCCTCCCGTGGTGTAGGCACCGATGCATTGGTCCCGTATCGCTTGAAGGCGAATGTCGAACGCCATCTGGGCATCGCAGTGCGTGGCTCGTCTAATCTCGAACATTTCATTCCCCATTAACCATTGGTAGACGGAGAACTAAAAAGCCCCGTCCATTTCTGGCGGGGCCTTGGGTAATTACGTCATATCCTGTGAACGCATGACCTCATGGCCCGCCAGAAGCGGTCATGGAGGTGCATATCATGTTCATGTGGCGTGTGTAGGTCATGGGCTGATAGTGTTTTGGAGATCCGGGTTGTCAATTTTGAGGGATAAATAAATGCGTCCCCTTTTAGCCCGCCGTCCCTTTTAGCCCGCACTCTTTTAGCCACATTCAAGGTTTGTACTTTAGGTATTGTTTTTGCCCTTCGCTTTTTAATAGCCCAGCTTTAGGCACCTGAAATGTACGGAATGAGACGCCCGATTGGTCTGTATGCTCACGCTTGAGCAAATAAAACATATCGTCCGACTCCGCCACTTGGCATGCAGTGTAACTGTCAAGATTACGATACTCCAGAGTACGCTCTTCACACTTTGCTGCTGTTTTGAGTGCAGCATTACGACCGGACTCTGAGGGTATACTGACGGTGATATACCACGCGAAACTGGCAAATCCAGCAAGCACTATAGAGGCAATTAAAAACTTTAAGGGTACGCTTAACTCACTGGCTCGTTGGCGTCTTCGAAATATCCACCCAGATAGATTCGGTTGTGACGACAACTTCTTTCCTGGTTCTTCGCTCAACGCTATCACTATCGTAAAGGCAAAAACCAACGCAACGCTAAGCAAGATGGCCGCAATGGTCGCTCCTAGCCCAGCACCACCGTAGGCAGCAAGCTTTTGGGCACTAAAATTCATGCGATCAATTGGTACATCAAGAGTTAAATAATATTTCTCAAGGTGTGCGTATCCACTCAGAATGAAAGCTCCTAACATACTAGCGATTAAGAGCGACACCTCAACACTCCAGTACTTTTTGGATCGCTCCAATTCATTTACGCTTCTTAGCTCAAACCCTGACTCGCCCATTTCTGGATCTCCTTGCGATATATAAACTGGACTCCTTCACCATTAGATCAGGCAGTAAAAAGTAACAATACTATCTTACTCAAATACTTCCACCACCTTGCCCGCGTCTAAATCATGAAATCAATTAACGCCTTCTGCCCGGCTTCCAGACATAGTGAGAAAATACAAACATGGCACATACAAAAGCAAAAAATAAAACTCCAACGGCACCCCAGTTAGGCAAACCACTCAAGAATTTGATTTTATCTATCTGGGGGATAAAAACCACGGTTCCAATTGAAGCACCGATGAAGATTCCTACCCTGGAAGCTCGCACACTGGTGTAACTGCCATTCAACGTGTCATCGAGCTCCGTTTTCCGCAATCTTGGAACGTAGAAGCGCAAACCGAGAAAGCAAAGAACCACGTAAATTGCAAGCCAGATCGCATTAAAGTACGTGTCATCCAGGGCTATTAATTGTTTCAGCCCCAGCATGACTATCGCGGAATAAAAAGCTGCACAGGCAAAGACCATAGGCCATGCCCAGAGGTAATAGCGAATTTTTTGAACTTCCATAAACACATAATCCATCATGCGTGCAACATTAAAACCCTCAGAGCCCCGTATCCAATACGGGGACAACCTGAAGTTGTTAACTAATCAAAAGTTAGCCGGTGTGTTAGCACTGATGATTTCAGCCTCATCCGCCCCAATATTGCGAAACCGATGCGGCAGCGTCGTCGGAAAGTAATACCCATCCCCGGCATTCAACACACTAATCTGACCATCAACAGTGAGTTCAACAGTGCCACGGGTAACGAGCCCACACTCCTCCCCTTCAGCATGCACGATGGGCTCTTCACCAGAACTCGCCCCAGGTGCGTACTGCTCGCGTAAAAGCCGCATCTGCCGACTCGGCACCGAAGCCCCGATCAGCAACAACCGCAACCCATGACGGCCGAGATCCGGCTGTTCATTGGCGCGGAACACGTATTGGTGCTCACGCGGCGGTTGGTCGAAGGTGAAGAAGTCCGCCAAGGACATGGGAATGCCTTCGAGCAGTTTTTTCAGGGAGCTGACGGAGGGACTGACGCGATTCTGTTCGATCAGGGAGATGGTGGCATTGGTGACGCCGCTACGCCGGGCCAGCTCGCGCTGGGACAGTTTGTAGCTTTCGCGTACTAATTTGAGTCGTGAGCCCGTGTCCATGACAGCCTTATGCGAAGAATACTTAAGGGGTAATGGGGGTGGGTGGCGGGCGACTGGTGGCCGCGGATTACGCCGTTTCCCGTCCCGGAACCGTGGAAGGCGGGTATTAAATCACGTTTGTTGGTGTTGCTCAGCAGGTTCGATAAACGGCAGATAAATCAAATAGGTGAATGATAGTCGTCCGTCCATGTACGAAACCTGTGAGAGCGGGCTTGCCCGCGATGGCGGTGTGTCAGGCGACATCAATGTTGACTGTGCTGCCCTCATCGCGGCATAGGTATCTACACATCTCTAAAGTCTTCGGCTGGCCACCCAGCCGATGGCCTCTTTAGCAAAACCCGCCAGTTCCTGGGGCGTGTATTGCTCCAATGTCTCGCACATGGCCAAAAGCATGTATAAACCGGCCAGCAGCGCGGAAGCCGTCACCGGCTGCGAGCGCTTCATCTGTCGACCAGACAGACGGACCAAAAAATCCCGTGTTTGCTCAGCAAACTCCCCCTCTGCCCGCATCAGACGCCAACTGACCGCACACGCCTGACTGGCAATCAGCAGCCGTTTGAACACGGCTTCACCGCTTTCTTGCTGCCAGTTTTCCAGCTGCTGCCCGCCACCTTTGAGCAGTTTGAAGTAGGACTCAATACGCCAGCGCCAGTAATACCAGAGCGCCAATCGTTCACCCGCGACCTCTTGTTCAAGGTTGCTCAGCAAATACCATTCGGCCAGCAAATGACCGTCCGCCCCCATGATTCGGCTAACGATCAACCGCGCCGGTAATGGCTCCCCAGACTTATGCCGTGTCTTGCGTTCGGTCCTGTCTTTGAGAAACGGCTGAGCTTTGCGAGTCAGTACGACTGAGGTTTCCCCGACCCATTGAATCGCAGGCTTGCCTTTGTATTCAACCTTGCGGGTTTCTTTGTAAATGAGCCCATTGCCGATCTGGCTTAGCGGCTGATATTGGCCTTCATAACTCGCTGTAGAGCCCGCTTTTACACGTAACAGCCAGTTCCAGTTCTCAGCTTGCCACTGCCTCATGTGAGCCACAGAGTCAGCTTCTCGATCCACAATATGGACCAGAGGCTTGGCAAATTTTTGTTGCTCCAACCAAGCAATACGAGCGGTTAGCTCATCCAGATGTTTTTCAGGAACCAGCACTTCTTCGGCTCGCGTGCTGAGCACGCCGTCCCTGGTCGCTAGATTCTGAGCAGGAGTACAGATCGGTGCACCGTCACGATCCGTGACGAGCAGGCTGCTTTGCAGCTCGTAACCGATGTCGCCCCGGTGGGTCATTTGCAGGCGATCAGCCTTGCTGTGGTGGTGCATGTAATTGAGCCGAGACCAATCATGCATGACCAGCGCGTAATCATCGCAGTCATCTCGACAACCCTCGTGGGCTAACGCCAGCAGCGGTTTAACCAGGTCAACGGGCCGAACCCGGTCATTGCTCAAAAATCGCCAAAGGGCTTGCGTCTGTGCAAAAGCCTTGTCGCTTCGCGGCAAGGCTTTCATCCCGGCGGCCAGCGCCGGTAGTCCATTACTGTGTCCCATGACTAACTCGTCGTATCGTTTTGTCAGTCGGGCATCTAGCCCGGTCATTTGATATCCATGCCGTCCCTTTATAGACCAGGATCGGGAGATGTGTAGATACCTATGCTCATCGCGGGCAAGCCCGCTCCCACAGTGGTCGGTGTTGTTCGCAAAATTTGTATGTCGCCAATCCCCTTGTGAGAGCGAGCCTGCTCGCGATGGCGGTGTGTCGGGCGACATCGATGGCGGCTGATATGACCTCATCGCGAGCAGGCTCGCTCCCAGTTTGGTCCCGGTTGACCACCCATTTGGTGTGTTCGGCCTGGATCCCTGTGGGAGCGGGCTTGCCCGCGATGGCGGTGTGTCAGGCGATATCAATGTTGACTGTGCTGCCCTCTTCGCAAGCCCGCTCCCACAGGGGTTGCGGTGCCCTGCCATGACTGGCATTGGCCGGCGGCACATTTTTGGGGGGCCGCCGGTAAGGTTTTACTTAGATCCCGAACCGATCGCGCAGCGCGTAATACGCGGCGCCCATGGCGGTGAGTGGGGCCTGGAAGGTGCGGCCGCCGAGCATGGGCATATGCGGGAGCGAGGCGAAAGCATCGAAGCGTTCGGCGTCGCCGCGGATCATTTCCGAGATGAGCTTGCCGGCCAGGTGTGAGCAGGTGACGCCGTGGCCGCTGTAGCCTTGCATGTAGTAGGCGTTTTTCTCGATGCGGCCGAATTGCGGCATGCGGGACATGGTCAGCAGGAAGTTGCCGGTCCAGCGGTAGTCGATTTTTACGTCCTTCAATTGCGGGAAGGTTTTGAGGATTTTTGGTTTGATCAGTTGTTCGATGTCGTCGGGCTCGCGGGCGCCGTAGACCACGCCGCCACCGTACAGCAGGCGGTTGTCAGCGGTGAGGCGGTAGTAGTCGAGCAGGTAGTTGCAGTCTTCGACGCAGTAGTTGTTGGTGATCAGGCTGCGGGCGACACGTTCGGACAGCGGCTCGGTGACGACGATTTGCGAACCGCAGGGCATGCTTTTGCGCGTGACGCGGTTGTCGAGGTCTTGAGGCAGGTAGGCGTTGCCGGCGATCAGCAGGTATTTGGCCCGCACCACGCCTTTGGCGGTGCGCACGGTGATCGGTTCGCCGTAGGTGATTTCCACGGCGGCGGATTGTTCGTAGATTTTGCCGCCCAGGCTGATAATCGCGGCGGCTTCGCCGAGGGCCAGGTTCAGCGGGTGGATGTGGCCGCCCTGCATGTCGAGCAGGCCGCCGACGTAGTTGTCGCAACCCACTTCGCGCTTGATGTCAGCCGCGTCGAGCATTCTCAGGTTTTTATTGCCATAGCGTTCCCAACTATTCTTCTGCTCGGCCAGGCCGTTGAGTTGTTTTTTGTTCAGCGCTGCGAAGATGCCGCCGGGGCGATAGTCGCATTTGATGTCGTACTCTTTGATGCGCGAACGGATGATGTCGGCGCCTTCGAAGATCATGCTGCCGAGCACTTCGGCGGTTTTGTCGCCGTAGCGTTCTTCGATCACATCGACGTCGCGGCTGTAGGAGTTGACCAGTTGACCACCATTGCGACCGCTGGCGCCGAAGCCGACTTTGGCGGCTTCCAGTACGGTGACGCTGTAGCCCGCTTCGCTGAGGAACAGCGCCGAGGACAGACCGGTGTAGCCGGCGCCGATCACGCAGACGTCGCACTCCACCAGTTCTTCAAGAATCGGGAAGTCGGCCGTGTGATTGCGGGTCGCGGCGTAGTAGCTGTTTACATGGGTTTGTTTCATACGTTTCTCCGAGGGCCGCCGGCATGTGCCGGCGACCGCCGCTGTAAAAGTGTTAGAGCTTGATCCAGGTCGCTTTGAGTTCGGTGTACTTGTCGAACGCGTGCAGCGATTTGTCCCGACCGTTACCCGACTGTTTGAACCCGCCGAACGGCGCGGTCATGTCGCCGCCGTCGTACTGGTTGACCCAGACGCTGCCGGCGCGCAAGCCGCGAGCGAAGGTGTGGGCCTTGCTGAGATTGCTGGTCCATACGCCGGCGGCCAGACCGAAGATGCTGTCGTTGGCGATCTGCAGGGCTTCTTCCGCGGTGTCGAAGGTGATCAGCGACAGCACCGGGCCGAAGATTTCTTCCCGGGCGATGGTCATGGCGTTGGTCACGCCGTCGAATATCGCCGGTTCCACGTACAGGCCACCGGTGTCTGCGAGGGTACGATTGCCGCCAGCAATTAATTGCGCGCCCTGGTCTTTGCCGATCTGGATGTAGCGCAGCACGTTCTCCAGTTGGCGCTGGTCGACGACTGCGCCAACAGTGGTTTCAGGATCGAGGGCATGGCCGGGTTTCCAGGCTTGCAGTGCTTCCACCAGCAGTGGAATGAATTGCTCGCGAATCGAACGCTCCACCAGCAGACGCGAGCCAGCGGTGCAGACTTCGCCCTGGTTGAAGGCGATCGCACTGGCCGCCGCTTTAGCGGCTGCACGCAAGTCTGGCGCATCGGCGAACACCACGTTCGGGCTCTTGCCGCCCGCTTCCAGCCAGACGCGTTTCATGTTGCTTTGCCCGGCGTAAATCAGCAGTTGCTTGGCAATCGCGGTCGAGCCGGTGAAGGCCAGCACGTCGACGTCCATGTGCAACGCCAACGCCTTGCCGACGGTGTGACCGAAGCCTGGCAGGACGTTGAACACGCCTTTGGGGATGCCGGCGTCGAGGGCCAGTTGCGCAATGCGAATGGCCGTCAGCGGTGACTTTTCCGAAGGTTTGAGAATGAACGAGTTGCCTGCCGCGAGGGCCGGGGCGAACTTCCAGCTGGCCATGATCAGCGGGAAATTCCACGGCACGATAGCAGCGACCACGCCTGTCGGTTCTCGGGTGATGAGGCCAAGTTGGTCGTGCGGTGTGGCGGCGACTTCGTCGTAGATTTTGTCGATGGCCTCGGCGCTCCAGCGGATCGCGTTGGCGGTCGCTGGGATGTCGATGCTCATGGAATCGCTGATCGGTTTGCCCATGTCGAGGGTTTCCAGCAGCGCCAGTTCTTCCTGGTTGGCGAGGATCAAGTCCGCGAAGCGAATCAAAATGCGCTTGCGTTCTGCGGGTGCCAACCGCGCCCAGATACCGGATTCGAATGTGCGGCGCGCGACGGCGACTGCCGCGTTGGCGTCGGCTTCGTCGGTGCTGGCGATGTTCGCCAGGAAGCGGCCGTCGACCGGGCTGATGCATTCGAACGTATCGCCGCTGAGTGCCGGGCGGTATTGGCCGTCGATGAATGCGCGGCCTTCTAGTGTGAGGGACTGGAAGCGTTGTTCCCAGTCGCTGCGAGTGTTTGTCATGGTTGTGACTCTACGCAGAGGAATAAATGATCGTTGACCAACTAAAGATTTGAAATGCGATCTCTGTGGGAGCGGGCTTGCCCGCAATTGCGGTGTATCAGGCGCCATTAATGTTGGCTGTGATTACGCCATCGCGGGCAAGCCCGCTCCCACAGGGGGTGGTGGTGTACACACGATTTGTGTACACCCACATTTCATCCTTGAGCCCATCAAACCGTGTGCAAGTACCAGTTGTACTCAAGGTCCGAGATGGAGTTTTCGAACTCGGCCAGCTCGCTTTCCTTGCACGCCACGAACACGTCGATGTACAGCGGGTCGATGTAGCGCGCCATGACTTCGCTGTCGTCCAGCTCGCGCAGCGCATCGCGCAGGTTGTTCGGCAGGCTTTGCTCGTTCTGCTCGTAGCTGTTGCCTTCGACCGGGGCGCCCGGTTCGATTTCGTTGGTCAGGCCGTGGTGAATACCGGCCAGTACCGACGCCATCAGCAGGTACGGGTTGGCATCGGCGCCGGCGACTCGGTGTTCGATGCGCACGGCATCTGCCGAACCGGTGGGCACACGTACCGCAACGGTACGGTTGTCGATGCCCCAGCTTGGCGAGTTCGGTACGTAGAACTGCGCGCCAAAACGGCGGTACGAGTTGACGTTCGGGCACAGGAACGCCATCTGCGCCGGCAGGGTCTCGAGCACACCGCCGATCGCGTGACGCAGTGCGGCGTTCTGCTCGGGATCCTCGCTGGCAAAGATGTTGTTGCCTTCTTTGTCGAGAATCGAAATGTGCACGTGCAAACCGTTGCCCGCCTGGCCCGGATACGGCTTGGCCATGAAGGTGGTGTCCATCTCGTGGTCGTAGGCGATGTTCTTCACCAGACGCTTGAGCAACACCGCGTAGTCGCAGGCCTTTATCGGGTCAGAGACGTGATGCAGGTTTACTTCGAATTGCGCCGGGGCGCTTTCCTTGACGATGGCGTCGGCAGGAATGCCCTGCTCTTTCGCGCCTTCGAGGATGTCTTGCAGGCAGTCAACGTATTCATCCAGATCATCGATCAGATACACCTGAGTAGAGTGCGGACGTTTGCCGGACACCGGCGAGCGTGGCGACTGCGGACGACCGTTCACGTTGTCCTGGTCGATCAGATAGAACTCCAGTTCGAACGCTGCGCAAATGGTCAGGCCCATGTCATCGAACTTGCTCACCACCTGACGCAACACTTCGCGCGGGTCAGCGAAGAACGGCTGGCCTTCGAGTTCGTGCATGGTCATTAACAGCTGCGCGGTCGGGCGCTTCTGCCAGGGTTCGATGCTGAGGGTATTGGGGATGGGGAAGCAGATGCGATCCGAGTCGCCGATGTCCAGACCCAGGCCGGTGCTTTCCACCGTAGAGCCGTTGATGTCCAGAGCAAACAGTGACGCCGGGAGGTTAATGCCTTTTTCGTAAACCTTATGAAGACTGGTGCGTTCGATGCGCTTGCCGCGCACCACACCGTTCATATCCGCAATCAGAAGGTCGACGTACAAAACCTCAGGATATTTCTTAAGGAATGCGTTTGCTTCGTTGAGTTGAACGGCACGCAGAGGGACCGACATGATGCACCTATTAGCTGTTAATTATTATGTTCACTTCACGCTCGAGAGCCAGTCAACCCGAACGGCAAAGTGAAGTCAATAGCGAACACCTGGCCTTTCAGCCTTTATTTTCTGGCCTTTTTTGGACACCAGAGTGCCAGATAAGGCTTGCACACCGCGTAGATCCTCAGCATCGGATGTCCGGCGTTTAGAATTTTTTACATGAGAGTTGTTAATTAAAATCAACAAGGCTAAGCTCCGGAAAAGCTCGTTCAAGTGTGAAACTTCGAGGTGATAAAAATGGCATTCAAGCCATTGATCGGCGTTACTGCGTGCATCAAACAGATTGGCCTGCACCCCTACCACGTCAGCGGCGACAAGTATTTGCGTGCTGTCAGCGTCGCGGCTTTGGGGTTGCCAGTGGTCATTCCTTCCTTAGGCGACCTGACCGAAATCGATGACCTGCTCGCGCAGCTCGACGGTCTGTTGCTGACCGGCTCGCCCTCGAATGTGGAACCCTTCCACTATCAAGGCCCGGCCAGTGCCCCCGGTACGGATCACGATCCGCAACGGGACGCCACCACCCTGCCCTTATTGCGCGCAGCCATTGCCGCCGGTATTCCGGTGCTCGGCATCTGCCGGGGCTTTCAGGAAATGAACGTGGCGTTCGGCGGCAGCCTGCATCAGAAGGTGCACGAACTGCCCGGCTACCTCGATCACCGCTAAGCGGATCACCCGGACCTGTCAGTGCAATACGCGCCTGCTCATGCGGTCAACGTGCAGCGAGGTGGTGTGTTTGAAGCGCTGGATTTGCCGCAGGTGTTCCAGGTGAACTCGATTCACAGCCAGGGCATCGACCGGCTCGCTCCCGGCCTGCGCGCTGAAGCTGTCGCACCGGATGGTTTGATCGAGGCAATTTCCGTCGAGCACAGCAAGGCCTTCGCCGTTGGCGTGCAATGGCACCCGGAATGGCAAGTGCTTTCGAATCCTCCTTATTTGAGTATTTTCCAGGCGTTTGGCGAGGCGTGCCGGCAACGGGCGGCGCTGCGTAATACGCGCTGACTTCAAACAGCATTCAACGATTTAACTGCCCCCGTGAGTCTGGCGGGCGTGCCTTTGCGCGCCGGTCGTTCACGTAATAGATGAACCGCAATAACAACAAGTACGACCAGGCAGCCAGGATGGCGGTGCCGAATAAGCCCGCGGTATGGGCAATGCCAGTCAGGCAAGCGCAAATCCCTGTGAGAGCGGGCTTGCCCGCGAAAGCGGTGTGTCAGGTATCGATGATTTCAACGACACACCGCCATCGCGGGCAAGCCCGCTCCCACAGGGGAATCAGTGCTCCTACAGGCATCGCCCGACCCGGGTTTGCAATCCACTCTTAAGTCAGGCCGCGTTGGCCCGACGACTGAAACCTGTTGGGAGTTTCATATGGCAAACGCCTCCAGCATCTACAGGAAGGCTCTTGAAGGTCACCAGGCACCGAAAAAGGTGTTGGTGAAAGTCGACCGCGTCACCAAGAAATTCGACGAAACCACCGCCGTGGACGATGTGTCCCTGGAGATCCATCAAGGGGAAATCTTCGCCCTGCTCGGCGGTTCCGGCTCGGGTAAATCGACGCTGCTGCGCATGCTCGCCGGCTTCGAACGCCCGACCGAAGGGCGGATTCTGCTCGACGGTGTCGACATCACCGACATGCCGCCGTACGAACGGCCGATCAACATGATGTTCCAGTCCTACGCACTGTTCCCGCACATGACGGTGGCGCAGAACATCGCCTTCGGTCTCAAGCAGGACCGTTTGCCCGCCAGCGAAATCGACGCCCGTGTCGAAGAAATGCTGCGGCTGGTGCACATGACCCAGTACGCCAAACGCAAACCCCATCAGTTGTCCGGCGGCCAGCGTCAGCGTGTGGCACTGGCGCGTTCATTGGCCAAGCGTCCTAAGCTGTTGTTGCTCGACGAACCGATGGGGGCACTGGATAAAAAGCTGCGCTCGCAGATGCAACTGGAGTTGGTGGAGATCATCGAGCGCGTCGGCGTGACCTGCGTGATGGTGACCCACGATCAGGAAGAAGCCATGACCATGGCCGAACGCATCGCGATCATGCACCTGGGCTGGATCGCTCAGATCGGCAGCCCGGTCGACATCTACGAAGCGCCGGTCAGCCGCATGGTCTGTGAGTTCATCGGCAACGTGAACGCCTTCGACGGAACCGTGGTCGAGGATCTGGAAGGTCACGCGATCATTCACAGCCCGGATCTGCAACAGAAGATTTACGTCGGCCACGGCGTGAGCACCTCGGTGCAGGACAAGTCGATCACCTACGCCATCCGCCCGGAAAAAATGCTGGTCAGCACCCTCAAGCCCGAAACCCGTTACAACTGGTCCGAAGGCAAGGTGCATGACATCGCCTACCTCGGCGGCCACTCGGTGTTTTACGTGGAGTTGCCCGGCGGCAAGATCGTCCAGTCGTTCATGGCCAACGCCGAACGCCGCGGTGCGCGCCCGACCTGGGACGATCAGGTCTACGTGTGGTGGGAAGACGACAGCGGCGTGGTACTGCGCTCATGAGAAACTTCAATCAGCAGTTCCTGCGCCTGGTGCCCAGTGGCCGCAAACTGGTCATCGGCATTCCGTTCCTGTGGCTGTGCCTGTTTTTCCTGTTGCCGTTCTTCCTGGTGATGAAGATCAGCTTCTCGGAAGCGGCGCTGGCCATTCCTCCTTACTCCGAGATCTACACCTTCGCCGAGCAGAAATTCCAGCTGTTGCTGAACCTCGGCAACTACTCGCTGCTGACCGAAGATGAGTTGTACATCTCGGCTTACTTCGGCTCGTTGAAGGTCGCGTTTTTAAGCACACTGATGTGCCTGGTGATCGGTTTCCCGATGGCCTACGCGATCACCAAGGCCAACAAGGAAACGCAGAACGTTCTGCTGCTGTTGATCATGATGCCGACCTGGACCGCGATCCTGATCCGCGTTTATGCGTGGATGGGCATTCTCAGCAACAACGGGTTGCTCAATGCATTCCTGATGTGGACCGGGCTCACGTCTCAGCCGATCGAGATCCTCAACACCAACATCGCCGTGTACATCGGGGTGGTTTACGCGTACCTGCCGTTCATGGTGTTGCCGCTTTACGCCAACCTGGTCAAGCACGATGGAAGTCTGCTGGAAGCCGCGTCGGACCTGGGCTCGAGCAACTTCAACAACTTCTGGAAAATCACCGTGCCGCTGGCCAAGAACGGGATCATCGCCGGTTGCATGCTGGTGTTCATTCCCGTGGTCGGTGAGTTCGTGATTCCGGAACTGCTGGGTGGCCCGGAAACCCTGATGATCGGCCGCGTGCTGTGGCAGGAGTTCTTCAACAACCGCGACTGGCCGGTGGCGTCCGCCCTGGCGGTGGTGATGCTGGCGATCCTGATTGTGCCGATTCTGCTGTTCAACCGTAGCCAGGCCAAAGAGATGGAGGGACGGGGATGAAACGCTTCGGATTTTCAAAGTTCATGCTGATTTTCGGCCTGTCGTTTATCTACCTGCCGATGCTGATTCTGGTGATCTACTCGTTCAACGCTTCGAAACTGGTGACGGTGTGGGGCGGTTGGTCGGTGAAGTGGTATGTCGGCCTGCTCGACAACTCGCAATTGATGGGCTCGGTGGTGCGCTCGCTGGAAATCGCCTGCTACACCGCGATTGCGGCGGTAGCGCTGGGCACCCTCGCCGCTTTCGTGCTCACCCGCGTGACGCGCTTCAAGGGTCGTACGCTGTTTGGTGGTCTGGTGACGGCGCCGCTGGTGATGCCGGAAGTGATCACCGGTCTGTCGCTGTTGCTGCTGTTCGTGGCCATGGCGCAGTTGATCGGCTGGCCGCAGGAGCGTGGTTTGGTGACGATCTGGATCGCTCACACCACGTTCTGTGCAGCGTATGTGGCGGTGGTCGTGTCGGCGCGCTTGCGTGAGCTGGACCTGTCGATTGAAGAAGCGGCGATGGACTTGGGTGCGCGTCCGTTCAAGGTGTTCTTTCTGATCACCATTCCGATGATCGCGCCGTCGCTGGCGGCGGGCGGCATGATGTCGTTTGCTCTGTCGCTGGATGATCTGGTGTTGGCGAGTTTCGTCTCTGGCCCCGGCTCGACGACGCTGCCGATGGAAGTGTTTTCGGCGGTGCGTCTGGGCGTGAAGCCTGAGATCAATGCCGTGGCCAGTCTGATTCTGCTGGCGGTGTCGCTGGTGACGTTCCTGGTCTGGTACTTCAGCCGCAAGGCCGAAGCCACGCGCAAACGGGCGATCCAGGAAGCGATGGACCAGACCGCCAGCGAGTCCTGGCAGCAACCGAAAAAGAAAATGGCAGAAGCGACGGCCTAGTGCCACTAATGTTCAGTTAAGTGAGCACCCTCCTGTGGCGAGCGAGCTTGCTCGCGCTTGAGTGCGCAGCACTCACAAAATAGGCAAAGGTTGCCAGAATTTTGGGGGCCGCTACGCAGCCCAGCGGGAGCAAGCTCCCTCGCCACAGGTTTTGTGTTCACTGCACTTTTGCTTTGCGTATTTGAATAAAAAGAAAATGGAGTTGTACCGATGAAAATGTTTGGCAGGACTCTGCTGACACTGTCCTTATTGGGCGCGATGGCTACCGGTGCCCAGGCCAATGACAAGGTATTGCGCGTCTACAACTGGTCGGATTACATCGCCCCGGACACGGTCAAGAAGTTCGAGGACGAGACCGGCATCCGCGTGACCTACGATGTGTTCGACAGTAATGAAACCCTTGAGGCACGCTTGCTGGCCGGTAAATCCGGCTACGACATTGTGGTGCCGTCCAACAGTTTCCTGGCCAAGCAGATCAAGGCCGGCGTGTATCAGCCGCTGGATAAATCGAAGTTGCCGAACTGGAAAAACCTCAACCCGGTACTGCTGAAAAACGCCTCTGCCAGCGATCCTGACAATGGCCACGCTTTCCCGTACATGTGGGGTTCGATCGGCATCGGTTACAACCCGGCCAAGGTCAAGGAAGTGCTGGGCACTGATGCGCCGGTGAATTCCTGGGACTTGCTGTTCAAACCGGAAAACGCCGCGAAGCTCAAAGCCTGCGGCATCAGTTTCCTCGATTCGCCGACAGAAATGCTCCCCGCCGCCCTGCACTATCTGGGCTACCCGGTGAACTCCCAGGACAAGGCGCAGATCGCCGAAGCCGAAGCGCTGTTCATGAAGATTCGCCCGTCGGTGGCTTATTTCCATTCGTCGAAGTACATCTCCGACCTGGCTAACGGCAACATCTGCGTCGCCGTCGGTTACTCCGGCGACGTGCTGCAAGCCAAGGCCCGCGCCCAGGAAGCTGGCGACAAGGTGAAAATCGAATACAGCATCCCGAAAGAAGGTGCCGGCAGCTTTTACGACATGGTCGCCATCCCACGGGACGCGGCCAACGTCGACAACGCCTACCTGTTCATGAACTTCCTGATGCGCCCGGACATCATCGCCGAAGTCACCAACAGCGTCGGCTACAGCAACGCCAACGCGGCGGCCACGCCGTTGGTGGATGAAGCCATTCGCGACGACCCGGGTTCCTACCCGCCGCAAGCGGTGATGGCGACGTTGTATGCGATTCCAGATATGCCGATTGCTACACAGAGGGTGATGACCCGGGGCTGGACGCGGGTGAAGCTCGGTAAGTGATTCACGATCGAACACAAAATATCTGACTACCACGGACCAAAATGTGGGAGCGGGCTTGCTCGCGAAGGCGCCATCACATTCAACATCATTGGTGACTGACCCACCGCTTTCGCGGGCAAGCCCGCTCCCACAGGTATCTGCTTCGATCAAAGGATTTGTGAACGACACTGATCACTGTGGGAGCGGGCTTGCCCGCGATGGCGGTCGTGTAGTCAACATGGAATCCGGCTCCCACAGGGGTGATGTATCGGATACAAAATATTTGAGCACCACAGACCAATGCAGGACCGAGGTGTTCTCTCCTTTTCCGTTCACGCAGCGCCTTACCACCGCTGCACTCCTCTCTAAAGAACGGCTTCACCTGGCTTCCTCGGTTAAGGTGAACTTCAGGCGCCCTCGGGCGCCTTTTTTTATGCCGAGACCAGCGGCCATTCGGCCAGCGCCCGGTACCGGCCTTTATGGGATTCGAACAAGGTGAAGCGGTCAGCACGCAGGAAAAACTCTGGCGGCGTAGCGGATTCGGGGACCGGCGCCCGGTAGTCGCGCATCAGGGTCAAATGCGGGCGAAATTCCCGGCGGGTGTCTTCAAAGCCGAACGGCAACATGGCCTGCTCCAGCGCATACACCAACTGCAGCAACTGCGGTTCTGCCTGCGCGGGCGCCAGCAACAGAACCCCGGAGCGACGCCAGACTTCCAGACGATCAAGCACAACCGTCAACGGCACGCCGGGCATCCGCACATTGGCGGCGGCCTCGCAGACGCCCGCTATCTGCGCCATCCCCACCGTGCCGAGAAACAGCAGCGTCAGATGAAAGTTCTCCGCCGGCACCGGGCGCCCGACGTTGAGCGCCAGCGCGCCGCGCCATTGTGCGATGGCCCGGCGTTGTTCGGGGGCGCAGTTCAGGGCGAAGAACAGCCGCTTGAACGGCTCGCGGGATTCATCGCTCATGTCTGCCACCTCAAGGCTTCGGGGACCCTTTGATTTTACAAAGGGATACCACGCCAGCAAGTGCATTTCTGGCACCTGCCGACATGCGCGTTATAGTTGAAGCAACCGAATCGACGGGAGGGCGCCATGCGTCAGATCATCAGTAAAGAGCCATGGTGGGCCGTGCCACCGAAGCCCGGCCAGGATGAGTTCGAGCTGGAATGGGGCTGGCTGGTTCACTACAACGAAGGTGAGCCGCGCTTCGAGTTCATCAAAGAGCGACCGTCGGACAGCGAAATTCGTAATCGCAAAAGCTGCAGGACCACCCCGACGCCGGAATGACCCTGCTGCCACTTCAGGCTTTGACGAGCATCTCGAAACCGCCAAATATCGCCCGCTGGCCGTCGAACGGCATCGGATTGACGTCTGGTTGCATCCGCGGATCGCTCATGAGTTTCGCCATCCCGGCATCACGGGTAGCCTTGTCGGGCCAGACGATCCAGG
The DNA here is from genome assembly GCF_030687395.1 of Pseudomonas wuhanensis. Lineage (GTDB taxonomy): Bacteria > Pseudomonadota > Gammaproteobacteria > Pseudomonadales > Pseudomonadaceae > Aquipseudomonas > Aquipseudomonas wuhanensis. Next base: position 3,884,152 of record NZ_CP117430.1, read on the forward strand.
AAAACACCACGGTTTCGTCTTCCTTGAGTTTTACCGCCATGGGGAACGAAGTCACTTTGCCATCGGGCACGTCATCGCCCCAGCATTCGGCGAGGCTGAGTGCACCGTTTTCCTTGAAGATCGCGGCGGCGGATTGCGCGTGTTGCTTGAATTTTTCGCGGTTGGCGGTGGGTACTGCAGCGACGAAGCCATCGACATAAGCCATGATCGTTCTCCTCGGGTTATGGGGTGATCCGCTGGGTAGTCGAATCAACGTGGCTAAAATCGACAGATCCCGCGTTCTGATCGACCGACGGCTCGACTTGCTGTTCAACCGGCTGTTCAACTGGCTGTCCGACTGAATGTTCAACTGACTGTTCAACTGACTGTTCCACTGATTCTTCAACTGGCTGTTCGATGGTGGCGGCCAGGCTGCCCTCGATCTGCCTGGCCATGTACAGCGTTCCGGCCATGACGCCGGTGGCGGGGTTATTCACCAGCTTCACCCATGCCTTGTCGAATGAATTGCCCAGACTGCTGCGAATCAGTGCCTCGCTATCGGGCCGGTCGTTGGCCTGAATAATCGCGCGCACCCCCGCCACACCCAAGGAAATCAACGCCCCGGCCGCCTTCCCTGCCACAGCCGCCACCGCGCTGGCCGCCCCTCGGGGGGCCATTTCGGCTTGTATTCGCTTACTGGCACGCTTGGCCACCGGCGCCATGCCGGCGTCCGTCGCAGCAATGCCCTTCTCGCCGCCCGCCGTGTGGATCTTCTCGATCAGCGCCAGGTAGGCCGGTAATTTGCTCAGTTCGGCATGCACCACCTGGTACAGCGAAGCGTCACGGGTGGACGGTGGGCCCAGCGAAATAGCCGGAATTTTCTGGACACGACTGTTGAGCTGCGCCATGGGCACGCCATGACGCTTGGAAATAACGTCGAGTTGCTGACCCATCAGCTGCACATAAAACTCTGTCGCCTGGCCGAGGATCGCGTCGGGATCGATCTCCACCGCCACTGGTTCCAGCACCCGCCGGTGATATTGCTCCAGCAGATAGGCCGCCAGGCGTTGGGTCGTTGCATCCTGCTCGTCCCCGGCATTGATGGTGTACCAGCTGACTTTCATCGACAGCCATTCCTGGGTCCAGTAGCTGCTGAACCAGGGGATGAAGACTTCTTCGGTCTGCTGGTAAACCCGCGTGCGCCAGTGCTCCATGGACCCGCGGGCGTAGACCCTGGCCTGTTCGGTGGCCTGTTGCGAAGCGGCGACAATCTCCCGGTCCACCTGCTGCCAGGTGCTCTGGGACACCACCACCGGCACCACGATTACCGGGACAGGCGTGGGCGTGGCGCATCCCGCCAATATCACTAACACAGCGACGATCAGCGAACGCAGGTTCAAGATCGCGGCGTCCTACGGACTTCGCCGAACGGAGTGTTCGACGCTAAAAAGCGTACTGATTTGAGTATAGGTCGGGGGCGGGGGCCGTCCGTCAGATGAATGGATGGCGCCCTCAAGACCACCGAAGATCGCCACCATCATTCACATCAATATTCACCATCGCCGCGAATGCCTTCCGCAAAAAAACCGTCAGGTGCAGGATTAATCCCATCCCAATCAAACCCCGCACCGGAGGGGCAAATCATGTTGATCCATCTCCTGACCTGCCTGGCCCTGACGGCCGTCACCCTGACCCTGTTTTCCCGCTTCGTACTGGATATCGGTCAAACCCAGGAGCCGAAATCATGATTCACTCCGTCAGCCTAGCCGTGAGCTTCCCGGTGTTCGACAGCAACTATTATTCGCAGCAAGTCGTGTCTCGCAAAGCAGTCGCGCTGGTATTCGACGAGCACTTCGAGGCCTTGCTGATGCCGGCAGCAACCAACCACTTCAGTAACGAAGTGGTTGGGCTCAACGATCAGTTCCGCTTTTTGAATGATGTGCTGGTTGAGCATCTGCTGGAGACTGAAATGGCTCAGCATTGGTCACGGTCGGGACAAGCGTTCACCTTCTGACACGCTGGCGTCCATCTTCCTGACTGGTACTCAAGATCCGCACCGGGCCCTGACGATTGAGAACCTCGATCATGACGTTTTCCCCCGAGCGCCTGAGCATCAAGTCCACAGATTCCCCCCCCCACAGCCAAACGCCGCAAGGCGATGGTGTCCAGAAACGCCGGGAGCACCGGTTCGTCGAACAGGATGTTGAACTTCCTCGGACTGAAGCTCATCCCCAGACATGACTGAATCATCGAAGCCTGGGAAGACGCGACAGTGCGCACGCCCCAGCCAGATAAGGATGAGCGGTCCATCAGGGCGCTGACGACCGATGCCGCGCGTTCCGGGTAAGCGACGCCCGCGAACAGGGCATGACCGGCATTGGAGGTACGGATTCGACAAGGCTTCTTGTTGCCGTCCAGAGCCAATACATAAGTACCCAGCTCTTCGTCGAAAAAGTGCGTATCGAATTCTTCGCGCAAGCGTTGAGCCTTGTATTTCAGGCGCTGGGCCCGCTCCGGCTCACCCAGCCGACGGGCGATTTTGGCGGCACCGGTCCAGACGCCCATGAAGCGTGGTCACGCTGCGCCCGGCCAAGTGTCGAATCAACGGAAAATGGAAGATATCGACATGAAAATGCATCACGTCGAATTGATCCGCCTGCCGCAGGACTTGATCAAGCATCAGGATGTGATGAGGCGCCCCGTCCTTGATGCGTGGATCGAACCGCAGGGCCTGGTGCGCGCCTGACTCCAGACGTGCCGAGGTTTGCGAATCGCCGCTGGCGAAGAGCGTGACATCATGGCCCTGGCGCACCAGTTCTTCGGTCAGGTAAGACACGATCCGCTCAGTGCCACCGTACAAACGGGGCGGACAACGTTCGGTGAGCGGCGCGATCTGAGCGATCCTCATGGAGAGGCCCTCCGTTATGGGGTCGAAGGATAATGGCCTCCAGCACCTCGGCGTTTCCTCTCGTTCAGCTCTGGTGGCCCTGTCCTCGATTGACGGTACGCCTGCTGCAACAGTTCCATCCGGTTATACGACCTAATCCTGTAGCCGCTAACTTTCCGCCATAAGTTATACACCCCGGGGCTCACCGGTCGCCGCTCTCAAGACTTCTGAGCAACTGGCCCAGACCATCGGCAAAACAGGTCGGCTCCGTGCACCGAAAACGTTCGAGCAAACGCTGGTTATCGGCCCGGACTTGCACCGCAAAGGCTTATTCAGGCCGGCGCACCGCCCTCACCTTCCCGCTGTTGCCGCCGCCACAGAAAAACCGGTCGTGGCCATCGAACTCGAGCCCCGACACCCCGATGCCAGCTGGCATCTGGACGCTCTCCAGCACCTCGCCCGTGGCCGGATCGACTCGCCGCAACTCACTCTCGTCACTTTCCCAGGTGCCGTGCCACAGATCGCCCTCGACCCAGGTCACCCCGGTGACGAAGCGGTTGGATTCAAGGGTGCGCAGCACTGCCCCGGTCTGGGGATCGACCTGATGAATCTTGCGCTCGCGATATTCGCCGACCCAGAGCGTCCCTTCGGCCCATGCAAGCCCCGAGTCACCGCCGCCGCCGGGCGCGGGGATGGTGGAGAGCACACGTCCGGTCTGCGGGTCGATTTTCTGGATGCGATCCTCGGCGATCTGAAACAGGTGCTGACCGTCGAAGGCTGTACCGGCATGGGCCGCGACATCGATCGAGCGCAGCGTCTTGCCACTCGCGGGGTCAAGGGCGTTGAGTTTGTCGCCGGAGGCAAACCAGACGCGCTGACCGTCATGGGTAACGCCATGCACGCTGTCGACGCCTGGAAAGGGTCCGTATTCGCGGATAATTTGGGCTGTTGAATGTTTCATGTCTTGCTCCTCATTTACTGACTGCATTCACTGGGTGGGTGAAGTGGATGCTAGTCATTGGGCAGCAACCCAGTGAGTAACAATACCGTCGCGAATCCCGGAACCTGCGGAGTCATCCAGCGACGGGCCCGGCCGTGACCGAATGACTGCACCTTGCCGGCAGCCGCCAGCGTGTCGAGGGTTCGTTGCACGGTGCGCTGACTGGCGCCAAGCGCCAACGCCAGGGCCGAGCTCGACCACGATTCGCTGTCGGCGAGGAAGGCGAGCAGCGTCGCATGTTGCTCTTCGACAGGCCGCGCCAGCACCACGACGTCACGCGCAACGCGCGGCACCAGCGCAAACCCTCGCCGGGTCGCGACGACATCGGCGATCAGGTGCAGCGCCGCGCGCAGCCGCCCGAGTTCGACGCGCAACCGCGCACGATGAGAGTCATCCGCGAACTTCATCCGAAAGGCACGCGCAATCAGCGTCTCCCTCGGCACGTCGGCGGGCCATGCTTCGCCTAGCGCTCGGGCGAGCGCGAATAGCACCGGCCGCCGGGCGAGTGAAACCGACGAGCCTGCATCGCGCACGACATACCGGCACGCGTCCACGACCAGCGCAGGGGATGCCAATAACGCTTCAATTTCATCGAGCAGCATCGGACGTTCCTGGCCACCGACAATCAGCCGCGCCGCCGGCGTGTCGAGGATGCGGGCGGCGCTTTCGACCTCTGCCGTCAACGCGGGGATAGCGGCGTGTTGTGCGGCGCGCTCGGCCCGTTCGAGTGCAACGCGCGCCGCTTTTGTTTGCAGGCGACGCATCGCGATGCCCGCCACGACCAGTTCGTAGGCCGCTCTCGATGCGGGTGGTAACGACGTTGGATCGAGTTCGGCGAGCCGGTGTTCGGCCTCGTCGAGGTGCCCGATCAGCAGCAAGCGGCGGATCTCGAGGTACCGTGCATGGGCGGCGTTGACCCAGTCGCCGTGCGCCTGAAGCGTCGCCCGCGCGGCGTCGAGTGCCTTGGTTGGCCAGTTCAGATCCCGCGAGGCGAACGCGATCTCGGCCTCGGCGACGACACACCGCGCCCGGGCCAACGCCTCTTTCGGCCCGAAAGCACGTGCGGCGCTGCGCACCAGTGTCTTCGCGCGCACAAGGTCGCCCAACTGCGCCATCGCGATGCCGCGAAGCGCGAGGGCTGGCGCATCGTCGCGCAAGGCGATGCGGTTCAGCGCACCGAGGGGATCACCCGTTGCGAGCGCACGGGCCGCCGCCGTGATCAGCGAATCCATCTGAAGCGCGCCACCTGTCATCCCCCCCCCACCGATCGATGCCCGCTGATCAGTCTATCTCACGACCGCCGATCCGCTATGGGAGCCGCTTACTTGATCCGATAGTGAAAGGTATTGCGCACGGCCGGCACCGCAACCGCGTGGCCGTCAACGATTCTCGGCTGGTAACGGAAGGTGTTGGCGGCGGCCAGCGACGGACGCATGAACAACGGATGGCAACCGTCCAGCACCTTGGGGTTCTCGATGTTGCCTTGGGGATTGACGGTGTATTCCACGGTGCAATCGCCTTCGATGTTTTTATCCAGCGCCCGTTGCGGATAGTCCGGCGCGTCCTTGCTCAGGGGCAGGTATTGGCGGCTGTCGGCAGCCACTTGGGCGGCCTGCTGACGCGCGCGTTCGGCGGCCAAACGCGATTGTTCGGCGCGTTGTGCCTGCTCTTGGGCCTGGCGCTGCTGTTCGAGGTCATGAGTACGTTTTTCTGTCTCCTGACGCTGGCGTTGTTGCTCGGCCTGGAGTTCGCGTTTTTTGTCTTCGATGCGTTTGCGCGCAAGAACGGCCTGTTCAAGTTTTTGCGCCTGGATCTGCGGATCGATCGCAGGTTTGACGGGCTGGATGGGCGCCTCGGCAACCGGTTCCGGCGTCGGCGCTGCAACCGGTTCAGGCGCCTGTGGCTGCGGCGCCGGTGGCAGCATCACCAGTTGCGTTCTCAACACCGCTGGCTGTTCGATGGGCGGTTTCTCCAGCGACCAGCCGTGCACCAACAACGCCAGCACGATGGCATGCACCCCTACCGCCAGGCTCGCCGCCAGACTGTTTTTCCAGAACCCGCTGCGGGCAGCGCCCCGCAACGTCATGGATGGACCGGGCATGATCATCGCCGTCATCGCGGGGCCTCGGTCACCAGCCCGAGATTGCTCACACCGCCCTGCTGCAATGCCGCCATGGCTGCAACCACGCTGCCGTAACCGACGTCCTTGTCGGCGCGAATGTAAACCTGAGTGTCACGGCGTTCGGCAACGATTTGCGCGACCTTGGCGCGCATCTCGTCGAGCGCCACCGCACTGTCGGTCTGGTGCTGCGTATCCAGTTCACCGCCGAGGTTCCAGTAGTAGCCGCCCTCGGCCTTCACCGACAGGGTAAGGATTTGCTGGCGGGTATCGGTGGCCAACGCTTCACTGGCGACCTTGGGCAGTTCGATCTTCACGCCCTGGGTCAGCATCGGTGCGGTGACCATGAAAATCACCAGCAGCACCAGCATCACGTCGATGTACGGCACCACATTCATTTCGGCCTTGGGCCCGTGCTTGCGTTGCGGTCTGACGAGCATCTGCATTCTCCTTTCAGGCTGCGACGGCCAGGTTCATCGGCGTGCCATGCAAGGTGCGATGCAAGCGCACCTGTAGTTCATTGCCGAAGGCGTAGTAGCGAGTCAGCAGGGTCTGGCTGCGCGCCGAAAAACGGTTGTAGGCGATCACTGCCGGGATGGCGGCAAACAGGCCGATGGCCGTGGCGATCAGGGCCTCGGCGATGCCCGGGGCCACGGTGGACAGCGTCGCCTGCTGCACCTGGGACAGGCCGAGGAAGGAATTCATGATCCCCCACACCGTGCCGAACAGGCCGATATAAGGGCTGACGGAACCGACCGTGGCGAGGAACTGCAAGCCCTTCTCCAGGCGGACTTCTTGCTCGCTGATGGCCACGTACAACGCCCGTTCAACGCCTTCGAGCACCACGTCGGCCGCGTTGCCCGAGTGCTGCCTGAGGTGGCTGAACTCCTGAAACCCGGCATGGAAAATCGGCTCGACACCGGCTTCGCTGTCAGTGCTCTGTGCGGTTTCGCGGTACAGCGGCAACAGGTCCGCAGTGCTGCGAAAGCGCTGCATGAAGCCGTTCAGCTGCCGCTCGCGACGTTGCAGCACGCCGCTGCGCTGGATGATCAGATACCAGCTGAGCACCGACGCCAGTAACAGGATGAGCATGACGGCTTTGACCAGCAGGCTGGCGTCACTGATCAGGCCCCAGATGGTCATGTGTTCCAGTGTCGCTTGCATGGTGAAACTCCTTGTCTGGCGCTCTCGGGCCGTCGATGCGCGACGGCCGTTGAGCTATTCGATGAAATAGTGATGACAGGTTGATGACTGGCCGGGTCAGGGCAATTTCAACGCCTTGGTGACCTCGGCCCAGGGCACGAATTTGAAGTTCTGGGTTTGCTCGGGCATGCGTTTGCGGCCGTCCTGCACCACCAGCATGCCTTGGCTCCAGGGACCGCCGAGGTTGGCCGAAGTGACTTCCAGGCCATCGGTTTCCGAAGCGCCGTCGATACCCGCCGCCGCGTTCAGCCCGACGCGGAATGCACCGCGAGACGCAAACGGCGGTTCGGCATCGAGCACCACATAGCTGTCGTTGCCCTGGCTTGAGATCACCAGATAGTCCTGCGCCGCGCTTTGATAGAGCGCCAGCCCTTCCACATCCGCCTGCAACTGCGCACCGACCTTGATCACGCTGCTGAGTGTCGCTGGCTGATCGGCGCGGGCGTCCACCGCCCACACGCCGACATCCTCTTCGCCGAGAAACAGGCGCTGGCGCTGGTCGTCGGCAACACAGCCTTCAGGTTGGCTGTCGACCTTGAACTGGCGCACCAGCTCGCCCTGTACGCTGCCGTTCGGCGCGCTCAAGCGGTATTGCAGGAAGGTGCCGTCCTTGCCGTTGACGATTGCGTAGATTTCGCCGCTGGCCGGTTGAAACAGGCAGATGCCGTAGATGTCCTTGAGCGGCGTGGGGATCTCCCCGGCTTCGCGCAACTCACCGTTGGTGCGGTCGATGCTGAACAGGCTGAGGCTGTTGTGATCGCGATTGCTCGCCACCGCGAGGTCGACGGTCTGCTGACCAAGCTTGAAATTCGGCCGTATATCGACGTTGTTCAGCCGCCCCACCGGCAACTCCTGCAACAGCTTGCCTTGCAGGTCATACGCCATCAGCCCCTGCTTTTTATTGGTGCCCAGCACCCGACTCAGGGCGGGTTGCTGCGGATGAATCCAGATCGCCGGATCATCCGCGGCATCGCCCTGGCGCCCGACCGGGTCGCTTTGGCTGATTGCCTTTACGTTCGCCAGCACCGGCGCCAAGGGCATCGGCGTGGTTTGCCAGTTGAGTTCGCCCTGATACAGACGACCGTCATCATCGTCGCGCAGCAGTACTTGCAAGCCTTTGGCCGTCGGGCGCAGGGCGAGGTTTTCCGGTTCCTTCAAACCCGGCAACGCCAAGGTGGCCTGAGCCGTCCAGCGTTCACCCTGCTGCTGATAGAGATGCAACTGCGCGACTTTCGGATCGAGTCCTACGATGCCACCGGGCATCAAGGCCATCGCACCCGCAGCCTGTTTGATCTCGCCGAACGGTTCGCGCATGGCCACCGGCGTGCGCGTTACATCGGCTTCGGCATGCGCCGGGTAGGCCCACCAACCGACGTTCTCCTCATTGACCACCAATTGATTGGCCGCGTCGTCGACCTGGCAGAACTGTGCCGATGGCGGCAGCGGCAGACCGCGCACCCGTTGCGGTTGCGGGTTCAAAGTGGCGCCGTTGCCCACCAACCATTGCTCACCCTTGCCCTCCTCGCCCACCAGAAACAGGAACAGGTTGCCGGCTTCGTCGCGGTACAGGCACAAGCCGTTTACCGGGTAATCCCGCGTTGGCAGATACACCGGTTGCCCCCAACTGCGCTTGGCCGGATCGAGGCTGACCAGCAGCGCTTGTTGACGGGCGTTGTCGAGGCTGGCCACCAAGACGTGTTGGCCGGCGGCGCGGCTGTCCAGGCTGCTGAACGAACCTTTCAGCCGCGCCAGCTCCTTGCCTTGCGCGTCGAGCAGCAGCAAGCCGTCGCGTTCGCTGGCGGCCAGGCGTTCAGGACCGGTGCCGGCGGGCAAAAACGCTACCGCGTCCACCGCCAGGTTCGGCGCCCAGGGTGTGAGGCTCAGGTTCGGCGCGGCCGCCATGGCCTGGCCGATGGTCAAGCTCATCAGGGTGGTCAGCAGACCCTGTTTGGGTAACCACGAAATACTCATGAACAGGCAAAGTCCTTGTCGTGCATCCATCAGGGCGGCAGCACCGGGCTGCCGCCCCGGGGCTTAAAAGTGGGTGAAGGTCAGGCCGAGCTTGTAGGTCGGGCCGTATTCTTCGTATTGGCCGTTGTAGGAGCGGTTGCCGGTGTAGACGAAGTACGGCTCGTCGGTGAGGTTCTGCGCCTCGAAGCTGACTTGCAGGTTCTTGGTCAGCGAATACCGCGCGCTGAAATCGACGAAGGTCTGGGCATCGACGTGCAGGTCATGGGCCTTGTCGTTGATCGAGGCCAGCTCAAAGAGGTAATCGGATTTGTAGTTGGCCGACAGACGCAGGCTCAGCTTGTCGTCTTCCCAGCCGAGCATCAGGTTGCCGACGGTGTCGGACTGATTGGGCAAATCGATGCTGCGCTTGCGGTTGATACCACTGGCGGCGTCGAAGCCTTCGATCTCGGCATCGGAGCGGCTGAAGGTGGTGTTGGCGCCGAGCAGCAGACCGTTCCAGGGCGCCGGCAACCAGTCGAATTTCTGCGAGTAGGCCAGCTCCAGGCCATAGAGTTTGGCGCTGTCGCCGTTGGCGAACGTATGGGCCTCGGAGAAATCGGCCCAAGCACCGGTGCCGGCCAGGTCAGTGTTGTAGACGAAGTTCTTGATGTCTTTGTAGAACACGAACGCCGAGACCGTGCCGGCATGGCCCATGTAGTGCTCGATGCCCAGGTCGAGGTTGCTGGATTCCAGCGGCTTGAGGTCCGGGTTGCCGAAGCTCGCCTCGTCATCGTCGATGACAAAACCCGGCGCCAGTTGACCGAACGTCGGGCGCACCACGGACTTGGTCCAGGCCGCGCGCACCTGGGTGTTCTTGTCCAGTTGATAGCGCGCATGCAGGCCCGGCAACCAGTGGTGATAACGGCGTTTGGTTTCGGTGGACTGGAACTCGCCGTCGGTGGCGCCGGTGCCTTTGGCTTCGAACTCGGTGCCTTCGTAGCGCAGGCCGGCAATGAAACGCCAGTCATCGATATCGATGGTGTTCATCAGGTAGCCGGCGTTGATGTCCTCGCTGATCTTGAAGTCGTTGACCCGCGATTCGGTCTCGTCGTAGAAGTCCGCCTGGTTCAGGCCACCGATCAACTGCTTGATGGCGCTACCGCTGATGCCCGGGCCGAACTGGCCGAGGCGATAATCCACGGTGCCTTTCTGGAAGCGGCTGAGGTTGAGCTGTTCATCGCTGAAACCCAGATCGTCGAAATCTTCATAGACCCAGGCGTCGAGGTTGTTGTCTTTGTTGCGGCGGCTGACCTTGCCGCCGAATTTGACCTGGGACGCATAGCCGCTGAGGTCGTAATCGCGGGCCAGGTCCAGGCGCAGGTTTTTCTCGGTGTCGGTGGTTTTCTGCTTTTCCCAGTCGATCTTGTCGAGGCTGAAGTTGTCCGGGTTGTAGAAGCCCTGACCGATGATGGGCCGCGGCTTTTCGGTGTCGTAGAAACCGCTGTCGGCGAAGTCCTCGGTGCCATTGAACGCGGCGTTGGCAATGTGGCCCGGGCTGTCCTCGCTGGAGCGGCTGTAGCCGGCCTGGCCGCTGAGGGTCCAGAGGCCGAACATACGCTCGCCGCCCAATACGTAGGACTGGATTTCCTGAGTCTCTTCCCGCTGCTTGAGTTTGCGGGAGCCTTCGGCGTCGCCCAACTCCCCCGCCGCCAGCGGGTCGGCGAATTCGAGGCTGGTGGAATTGCGCGTCTCGCTGTCCTTGTAGCGGCTGTACAGGGTGCGCAGGTAATAGCTGCTGAGGTCGTCGGGTTTGTAATCGAAGTTCAGGCCGCCACCGGAGCGTTCACGGCGGATGTCGTAATCGCGTTGCTCGAACTCCTGCAATTTGGCGCTTTGCTCGAAGTCCCAGGCGCCGCCGGTTTCAACGTTGTCCGAGCCGAAGTCGCGTTTCTGCCAACTCAGCGCGGCGGCGACGCCGAAGTTGTCGATGCCATCGCCAAGGCTGAAGCGATCACTGATGGCGCCGGAAAATTTCGGGCTGGTCTGGTGAGTATTCTTGTCGTAACTGGCTTCGCTGCTGCCGGTGTAGAACAGCCCTTTGTGATCGAAGGCCGAGAGGCTTTTCACATCCACGGTGCCGCCCAGGGAATTGGCGTCCATGTCCGGGGTCAGGGTTTTGATTACCGACAAAGACTGCACCAATTCCGAGGGCAACACATCGAGGGCCACGGCCCGGCGTTCGCTTTCCGGCGATGGCACCAGCGTACCGTTGATGGTCACGCTGTTCAGATCCGGACCGAGGCCGCGCACGCTGACAAACCGCCCTTCGCCCTGGTCGCGCTCGACGCTGACGCCCGGCAGGCGCTGCACCGCTTCGGCAACGTTCTCGTCCGGCAACTGCGCCACGCCGTCGGCATGCACCACGCTCTTGATGCTGTCGGAACTGCGCTGCTCCTTGAGCGCCTGATCAATGCTCGCCGCCTGGCCCACCACTTCGACGTGTTCGGTGTTCGCCACGGCTTCGGCGGCGCTCAGGCGTTCACTGGCGATGGCCATGGCCAGGGCGGTGAGCGTGAAGCCGACGACTCCGGCGGTGCTGCTGCGCTTGTACATGAATGTCCTCCCCCAAGAGTCCGTTAACGCCAGGCAAGAGGCCCGGCAACTGGGAGGGCACGCTAGGGACGGGGGATGACGGTTCTGTGACAGGGGGTGGCGGGAGGTGAGGTAAACCGGGGTTTTGCGGGGTTTCGGGGAGGGAAGTGAGCTGAAATGACTTGTTTGCATACGATCGATACGGACTCTGTGGCGAGGGAGCTTGCTCCCGCTCGGTCGCGCAGCGGCCGCATGGGTTTTGCCTGACCCACTGAAGTTGGGGAGCGCTGCGCACTCCAGCGGGAGCAAGCGCCTTCGCCACAGGTCCTCACTCGCCAGAAAATTCCACAGGACCATGAGCTGATTCGACCTCCCCCCCCCGTCACCCGACTGTCACAAACATCTGCTGTGCTGGCGCGCATTGCTTCTTCGCCAAAGGATCGCGGCCATGTTCTCAGTGCTCAAACCTCACCGTTGGAAACTCGCCCTGCTGCTGTTGGCCGCCAACCTGGGGTTGCTTCTGCATTTGGCCTGCGGCGAGGTGAAACCGGTCAGCGAATGGGTCTGGCTGGACATCGTCGGTGAGGGCGGTTCGGCGCTGCTGGCGCTGGTCTGGTTGGGGTTGGTGCTCAAGAGTCGGCCGGCCGGGCGCGTCACCAATTACCTGGCGCTGGGTTTGAGCGGGATCTTTTTTTCCTGGTGGATCGACAGCCTCGACGAGTTCATCCGCCTGCCCGACAGCATCACTTGGGATCACTGGCTCGAGTCCGGGCCGATGCCGGTCGGCATGATCCTGCTGACCATCGGCATCTATCACTGGCACCGCGAACAACTGGCAATCAGCGCGCAGATGGAGAAACGCGAGCGGCTGTTCCGCGAGCATCGGTTGTTCGACAAGCTCACGCCACTGGGCGGCGCCGATTACCTCAAGCGTCAACTGGCCGGCAGCTTTGAGGAAAGCCACGACCAACAACAGCCGCTGTCGCTGTTGGCGCTGGACCTGGACAACTTCTCGGCCATCAATCAGGCCTTCGGGTATGCCGAAGGCGACGCCGTGTTGCAAGCGCTCAGTCATTTGCTGCTGCTCAATCTGCGGCGCCAGGACTTGCTCTGCCGACTGGCCGGCGATCGTTTCGTGGTGCTGCTGCCCAATACCGGTGAGAGCCAGGCACGGTTGCTGGCGCTGGAACTGCAACAAGCGGTTCAGGGCCTGGCGCACAAAACCCGACAGCACGGCGAACGCTTGCAACTGTCGGCGAGCACGGCGGTGGTGATGGCGCTGAACGAGTCGCCAGACGCCCTGTTCAAGCGCCTTAACCTGGCGCTGGCCCGGGCCAAGCAGCCTCTGGCCAGAACGGCTTGAGGCCCGGCCATGACCCTGAAAACCACGTGGTACGAATCCGACAGCCGTTTCATCCCCGGGCATTATCAACCGGCATCCCTGATCGATCTGGCGCTGTCCCGGGACATCGACAGTCATCGTCTGCTACGCGGCACCGGGCTGTTTCATGAAGACATTCTGGCTGGTCAGACCCGCCTCAGCCCCCTGCAGTTTTTCGCGCTGATCGGCAACAGCCGACGTCTGCTGGATGCCGACGACAGCAGTTTTCTGTTCGGTCAGCGCCTGCTGCCCGGCCACTACGGCGCCGCCAGCCACGCCTTGCGCCATGCACAAAACCTGCACCAGGCACTCGATACTCTGGTGCAACAACAGGCGCTGCTCAGCCCGTTGATGACGCCGCGATTGGTGCTGGATGAAAAACACGCCTATCTCTATTGGCTGGACAGTTGCGGGGCCGGCGAACAATGGCGTTTTCTGCTGGAAGCAAGCATGACTTCGCTGGTGGCCATGAGTCGCGCGCTGAGCGGCCAGCGCTTGCCGTGGGAATGCAGTTTCAGCCATGCCGAGCCCCGTTACATCGAGCAATATTGGGTGCATTTGGGCGAGCACACTCAGTTCAACCGGCCTCTGGACCTGATGCGCATCCCCCGGGAATTTCTCGCCCAGCGATGGCCCGATGCATCGGCCACCGCTGGCCAGGTCGCCCGTCAGGAAGCTCAGGGGCAACTGCAACAGTTGGGCTGCACGTCGAGTTTTCTCGACGGCATGTACCGCTATTTACAGCGCCACGTGCGCCACACCCCAAGCCTGGAACAAGCCGCCCAGGCCTTCGCCATGAGCCCCGCCACCCTCAAGCGCAAACTGCAGAAACACGACACCGGTTTCCAGCAGCAGGTAGATTTGGTGCGCAAGCACGTGGCCCTGTACCTGTACCAGATCAAGGGGTTCAGCAATGAAGCAGTGGCCGAGTACCTGAGTTTCAACGATGCGGCAAACTTCCGCCGCTCGTTCAAGCGCTGGACTGGCAGTACGCCCAACTTGATCCGTCAGCTGTTCCATACCGGCTGAGGCGTCATGTGATCCGTAGGAGCTGTCGAGCTTGCGAGCCTGCGATCGCAGGCGAGTTATGAAAGAAGCGCTCTCAGCGGTGCTGGAATGGCAACAATGTCTTTGGTTTCAGGCGAGACACAAACATGAGTGACATTCGCGACAAACGATAGTGTCTCGTTGCCGACAAATCCTTCAACCAAAAACGTGAAGGAGTGAACCCCTAGCTTGGCGACGCTAACCTTGATGTCCAACTCATCATCCCAAGTCAGGGGAGTCAGTAACTCCAATGACATGGCGCGTACGGGTGGTAACACATCAAAACCCATCAGCGTTCTAAGCCCGGGTGTTCCCAACCACTTATCAAGCGCTCCATAAATAGCTTCCACTGCAAAATATGAAAATCGCGGGGTGTACACCACTCCCGCCGGATCACAATCTCCAAACAGAATGGTTCTGCTGACAAAAACCGCATTAGGCATTGATCTATTTTCCCTGTAGTTATCAGATGCCGGAAGTTATCCGAGTCCTTGGTTTTTATTTAATTACTTGCAGTTCGAGAGCGATGTCCATGTCTCCGCGCGGCAATCCATAACATAGCATTTCGGGTGCAGGTATCTGCAACTCTCGTTAAGACCCAACTGCTTTACTGGGATGAAAAATGGTTTTATTTCCAGCATGTTTTCATGGTGGGATCAAAAGTTTCGGCAGTGGCCAATGTCAAGGCACTCTTGATCGACCGCTCGCGCAAAGTCGTAGACCCTGCCCGAATATTCGCACTGATTGGTGAATCCCCTGAACCTCCAGCAGTACCGGAATCCATTGCTGATTGGGTTGTACGTCCTCGAGCACAACCACACGCTGCAGCATACGAACAGGCAAAGGCTCTCGATTCACTGAGCGAATAGTCGGTTTGCGAGGCCCTATAGGGAACTCATTGCCGTTGATGGATTGCCCGCCCTTCCGGGTTTTCGAGCCAATTCATGAACGGCACGACGATGGGACTGTAAACTGGCCGTTCAAAAAGGCATTGCCTTATTGGACGCCCCAGACTGAGCCAGCTGGCGATGCCAGGCTGGTCGCCCCTCTTCACCACCTCAAACAAGAGATCCCCCATGGCAAACCACGACCTCACCTTTCTCCCCGACCCAGACCCGGAATCCATCTCCTCCGACGTCGCCGGTTTCGGCGGCCTTCTGGTCTCCACTCAAATCCCTACTCGCGCCGACGGCAGCCTGGAACTGGGTGGCATCGCCGAGCAGAGTGAATGCACTCTGCAAGCACTCAAGGTAGCGCTGGAGCTTGCCGGCAGTTCCATGGACCGGGTGCTGCATCTGACCATTTACCTGACTGACATGGCCGACCGCGCCGCTTTCAACGAAGTCTACAAACGCTTCTTCGCCAAGCCGTGGCCGGTTCGCGCCGCCGTTGGCGTGGCGTCCCTGGCGGTCGAAGGCATGCGCGTGGAAGTGACCGCGATGGCGGCCAAGGGCTGAGCCTGCGGACATGTCCGGTGGCCCTGCTCCAACGAGCGTCCGCCACCGGGCATCACTCATTCAGGGAGATCCTCACTGGTACGCAAAAAAGCAGTGATTATTTAACGAGCCGTTTTTCCTTGGAAGGCCTGTAGCCGAAGTACGAGCTATAGCACTTGCTGAAATGACTGGGCGACACGAAGCCACAGGCAACCAGCACGTCTACCTGGGATAGCTCTGTGTGCTGAAGCAGTCGACGCGCTTCGGTGATGCGCAGCTCCATGTAATATCGCTGCGGCGTTGTCCCGAGCTGCTCCTTGAACAAGCGTTCGAGTTGTCGCCGGGAACGGCCCGCGTAGACCGCCAGTTGCTCCAGCTCCAGAGGCTCTTCGAGGTTGGCATCCATCAGCTTGACCACCTCTCGCAACGGCGCGCTCACACAGATGTTTTCAGCCGGTTTAATACGCCGGTAGCGAGACTCCTCGAAAGCGAGAATGTCCTCGATACCCTCGACCAGGGCTTTATCGTGCAGTTCTTTGATCCAGTCCAACGCCATATGAAATGCCCCAGAGGGACTGGAAGCGGTGAGCCGGTCTCGATCGATGACATAGGGCTCACTGGTGACATGCGTCGCCTTGGAGATTTCCGCGAGTGCGGGACGATGTTCGGGGTGAATGGCGCAACGGTATCCATCGAGCAAGCCTGCGCTGCCCAGGAACCACGCACCATTCCACAACCCGGCCAGACTGACGCCCTGATCTGCCGCCGCTCGCAACAGGCTGATGAACTCATCAGTCGTCTTCAGTTCTGTCCTGTAGCCGCCGCAAATGACCAGCAGGTCCAGGTCGTGAATGGCTGAAGAATCGATACGTGCGTCTGGCCGAATGACCAGGCCCAAGTCGCTGATGACCTCCCCCTCGTTCAAGCCGAACGTTCGGGAAGAGAACAAGCCGGGGCGCAGAAGATTCGCGGTGACAATCGTGTCCAGCGCTTGCGTGAACGCGGGCAGCGAGAAATGCTCGAGCAGCAGAAAGCCTGCTCGTACCATCTGGGTAGGCCCGTTGGGGTTTTCATTCAGATAGCGGAGGTTTTTTCCTTTCATGCCTCCGCTGAATTGACGTCGCTCGATCAATGTTCGACCCACTCGGTTACGTTAGCCAATCTGTCATCTGGTGCGCTTTTAAAGCGTCATGCTAACGGCAAAAGCTCAAAAAACCCTAGTACCATTATGCAACCGATCAGGCGAGTTGAAAGCCGTGACGAAGCGGGTCTTTATCATCGACGAAAATGATGTTGTGGCCGGTGATCCGGGCCTAGCCACAAATACTTGAAAACCCGAACTCCCTTCATACCGCTGTATCTAATGTGTAGGTCAATGGAGGTGAGCGAAATGAACAATGACGATGTTAATGACGACGAATCAGAAACGACCTCGAACGTCCCGCCTGCCGATACGTCTGGCAAACCCGTCGATGTGGTCGAAAGAGAGCTTGAGGACAGCGACAGTGACGCCGAAAGTTTAGATGAAGCGCGAAACCAGGAGCGGGAGGCTGAAGAGCTCAGGCGAAAAGTAGCGGAGATAGAACGCAAGGTGGCGGACGGTAATTAGCAAAATGCCGGAGGGGCGAGAAACATCATGATGCAAATGCTGGCCGAGGGTGATCTCACAAACGGGGTTATGCGCTCCGATAATTGACCGTTTTGGGTTGTGGATTCAACCGGTCGATACAACAGATTGCAATTGGGCCAAAACCGGTCAATATCGCTCCTTTCGTCTACCCTCACACAGCGCCACGCAGCATTAGCTTATGTCAGGCGCCTTGACACTCTTTCGTTAATACACCGGAGATCTTCCATGCTCAAGCGCACCCTGGCATTGGCCATCGGCTTGACCCTGTCATTTTGCACCCTGTTGGCGCAGGCTGCCGATACGCTGAAAGTCAGCGCGATTCCCGATGAAGCCCCTACCGAACTGCTCCGCAAGTTCAAGCCGCTTGGCGCCTATCTGGAACAACAATTGGGCATGAAGGTCGAGTTCGTGCCCGTGAGCGACTATCCGGCCGTGGTCGAGGCGCTGGCCACCGACCGCATCGACCTGGCCTGGCTGGGCGGCTTCACGTTCGTGCAGGCACGCCTGAAAACCGGCAATGCCATTCCACTGGTACAGCGCGAACAGGACGCCCAATTCACCAGCAAATTCATCACCGCCGACCCTGCCGTCAGGTCCCTCGCCGATCTCAAGGGCAAGACCTTTGCATTTGGCTCGGTGTCCTCCACTTCAGGCAGTCTCATGCCGCGTTATTTCATGTTGAAGGACGGCATCAAGCCAGAAACCTACTTCAGTCGCGTGGGCTACTCCGGCGCCCATGACGCCACTGTCGCCTGGGTCCAGGCCGGCAAGGTGGACGCCGGGGTACTGAACGCCAGCGTGTGGGAAAAACTGGTCGCCGCCGGCAAGGTCGACACCACCAAGGTCAAGGTGTTTGCGACCACCCCGGCCTACTTCGACTACAACTGGACAGTGCGCGGGACCCTCGACCCAGCGTTGGCGGCCAAGATCAAGGCTGCCTTCCTGGCTCTCGATCCGGCGAACCCCAAGGACAAGGAAATTCTGGATCTGCAGGCCGCCAGCCGATTCATCGAAACCAAGCCTGAAAACTACAAAGGCATCGAGGAAGCCGCACTCGCCGCCGAACTGCTCAAATGACATTGCGTCTGACCCAGGTCAGCCTTACCCACGCCAACGGCGTCCGGGCGCTGCGTGGCGTGGACCTGCATATCGGTGCAAGCGAACAGGTCGCCATCATCGGCCCGTCTGGCGCAGGCAAGTCGAGCCTGCTCAACCTGCTGGCCACCGCCCTGAGACCGGGCAACGGCGAGTTGCAGGTGCTCGGCGAGCACGCCTGGCGGCTATCTGCCCGTCAGCGTCAGCGTCTGCGCGCTCGCATCGGCCTGATCCATCAATCGCCTCCCCTGCCACCGCGCCAACGCGTGATCACCGCGGTTCTGGCCGGAAAGCTGGGTCAGTGGGGTTTGGGCAAGAGCCTGTTGAACCTGCTGCATCCACTGGATATTCCGGGCGCACGCGCGGCATTGGCCAGGCTGGACCTGAGTGACAAGTTGTTCGCGCAATGCCAGCAACTGTCCGGCGGACAGCTGCAGCGCGTGGGCATTGCCCGCGTGTTGTACCAAGCGCCCGAGGTGTTGCTGGCCGATGAGCCGGTATCGGCCATGGACCCTGTGTTGGCCCAACACACGCTTTCGGTGCTCTGTCGCCATGCCCGGCAGCACAACGTCACCCTGGTCGCCAGCCTGCACGCGGTGGAGCTGGCCCTGGCGCATTTTTCGCGCATCATCGGCTTGCGTGATGGACAGATCCTGTTCGACCTTCAGGCCAGCGAAGTCGACCGTGAGTTGCTCGACAAGCTCTACGCCAACGAACAATTGCTGTCCCCACCGATTGCTCCGGCGCCCTTGAGTGTGCAAATTCCCCGATGCTGACCCGTGATACCCGAGATCCCGCCGCCCTGCCCCGCCTGCTGCTCACCTTGCTGGCCCTTGCCCTGCTGTGGCCGGGCATCCATTTCAGCGAGTTGGACCTCAGCGTGCTGGTGGCGAGTGACAGTCAGAGCGAGATGGGCCGGTTTGTATCCGCCTTCTGGCCACCGGCCCATGGCGAAGAGTTCATTGAGCTGCTGTTGCAAGCCACCCTGCAGACCCTGGCCATCGCCACGGCGGGCATGGCCCTGGCGTTGCTGTTGGCAGTCCCCGCCAGCCTGTTGGCCAGCCGTGCTCTGTCGCTGTCTGCTGCCTCCCGGGCCGGTCACCCGAGTTATTGGGGCCAACTGCTGCGCTGGCCCATACGCGGTTTACTGATCTTTCTGCGCAGCGTGCCGGAAATCGTCTGGGCCCTGCTGTTCGTGCGCGCCGTCGGCCTCGGCCCGACGGCCGGGGTGCTGGCCATTGCCATTACCTACAGCGGCATGTTGGGTAAGGTTTACGCGGAAATTTTCGAATCGGTCGACCAGCGTCCGGCCCACGCGCTACTGCAATCGGGCAGCGGTCGGCTCGCAGCCTTTTGCTACGGGATCCTGCCCAATGTCGCTGCGGAGTTGCTCTCGTACACGGTGTACCGCTGGGAATGCGCAATCCGCGCCTCGGTGGTGATGGGCTTTGTCGGTGCCGGCGGTCTGGGCCAGCAAATGGATCTGTCGTTGCGCATGTTCGCCGGCGGTGAAGTGGCCAGTTTGTTGCTGACGTTCCTTGTGCTGGTGCTGCTCGCCGATCAACTCAGCCGCCTGCTGCGCTGGAGGCTGGCATGAATCGCCTGATCAATCTGGCACTGCTGCTCTGCATCGGCGCAGCGGTGGTCGCCTCGTTCATCTACCTGGGCATTGACCTCGGTGAGCTCGGGGGTGCCGGCAACCTGAAGCAGATGGGTGCTTATGCGCAGCGCTTTCTCAGCCCGGACTTGAGCTCCGGCCATCTGCAAGCCATCGGCCACGGCGCCCTGGAAACCATTGCCATGTCTGCCCTTGGCACCCTGCTCGCGGCGGTATTCGGCCTGCTGTTGGCATTGCCCGCGGCCGGGCGCTTCGGCTGGCCATTGCAGAGCGCGTCGCGTCTGGTGCTCAACGCCTTGCGCGCGGTTCCGGAACTGGTGTGGGCCGCGCTGATGGTCCTTGCCGCTGGGCTCGGCCCCAATGCCGGCACCCTGGCATTAGCCCTGCACACCACCGGCGTGCTCGGTCGGCTGTTCGCCGAAGCGCTGGAAAACACCCCACCAGAACCCGCCGAAGCCATCCGCCTGCAGGGCGGCAACGCCGTATGGGCGTTCTGTTACGGCACCCTGCCCAACCTGTTGCCACAGCTACTGGCCTACATCCTGTACCGCTGGGAAAACAATATCCGCATGGCCAGTGTGCTTGGCTTCGTCGGTGCAGGTGGTTTGGGGCAAATGCTCTATGTCAGCCTCAGCCTGTTCCAGGAAGCGCAAGCCAGCACGGTTATTCTGGCCATGCTGTTACTGGTACTCGCCGTCGATACATTGAGCAGCTGGAGCCGTCAGCGCTGGGTCAAGGCCTGATTGCTTTCGCAGCACAGATGCATCTGCAAGGTGCCCGGCAATCGTTCAGTGGGTCTTCGAAGTTATGCAAACCCGAGGAACGACAGGATAACCACGACGATCACAACGACCCCAACGATGTAGATGATGTTGTTCATGAAGGCCACCTCTCAATCTGGACAGGGACTGCGACACGAGAGTGCTACAAATACAAGGTACTGCACCTTTGCGCGCAATTCCATTCGGAGCACGCATAGGCTCCGATCTCGCCGAAACCTTGGTTTGACGCTGGGGGTTACATGGATCCTGAACGGGTGGACATGCTTGAAGACGCAGCGGGCTGATCGGCGGCGCAGGTGGCTACGCTCTTGGCGCTCGGCTCGGTGAAACGTCGGACCGCCATGTGCTCGGTGACAATCGGGCTAGCGCCCGTCGAAAGCCTTCCACTTTGGTCACATCCCCCCGGGTTCTGTGCGTAACGACGCCATAGGCATAAGGAAGTAAACCCTCCAGCCAGTCTCGTGGGTGGATCTCGACGCTTTTCTCCAGTGTCGCGAGGACCCAGTCGGGAAGCCATGACATATCGCGGTCCGAGAAGTTGACTTCGCCTGCGATCAGCAACGCCAGCGTGGTACGCAGCGAAGACTTGTCTTTCAACAATCGTTCTTGCAGCGCTTGGCAAGCGTCCGGGTCATCCAGTAACACGCGAAGATCGTTGGGTTTGTTCAGCTTCAGTGAGGCTGGAAGCAGTGCCGATAAGGCCGGTAACGACTCCTTCCAGCGTTTGTGCACCTCGAGATCAATTCCGACGAAGTCCAGCAGCGGAGGCTCAAGCGGCGCGTCACGGATAACCGTGGGTGTCAGATAGCGCAGGCGAAGGCTCATGATGTCCATGAAGAGCCGGTCACTGGCACATAAAGACTCTAGGGCAGCTGCGGTGCGTGGTGTGGTTGATGGAGGTGGGCCGATAATGAACGTCGCATTGCGCCGGTGAGGCAGGTAATGAATGTCGCCCCAGCTGTCGTTCAGGCAGTGTGCAAGCCAAGCCTGGGGTGTAGGGCCGTTGAACGGGTCCAGATTCATGGGGACGCCAAAACCGTTGAACACCACATGACCGAGGGGGTTGAGGCGGCTCTTCAATAGTTGGTGGAACGCGTGATCAAACACTATCGGGGCATAACCGTTCTGGGTGTAGAGGTCGACAATAATGACGTCGTACCGGTCGGGGGTGACGTCCAGGAAGTGCGCGGCATCAGCGACCACGCTGTCAAAGTCGATATGCGCTGCAAGTCGGTTCCGGTTATCGAGGCTGCGCACGAGTGCGGTCTCGTCCAGATCAACGGCCAACAGACGGGCCACTCTGGTGCTGGCTGCGATCGGCGCCAGCGCCACACCGTCCGAAAGCCCCAGCATCAGAACCGAGATTCGATCCTTGGACGGGTCCCCCAGGAAACCGGTACAGCCCATATCATCATAATATTGGCCGCAGAAGATCTGTTCATGTTGAGCAGATTCTGGTCGATCCTTGAAGTCCGGCATGGTGAAAGGCAACTCCATTTGTAAGAGGCGGGGGGCGGCGAGGCACGTCAGTGCGCAAACGCTTCAGGGTATTTTTCCTGGTAGGCATCATTGAGCTGCGTATCCGGGGAACGCATGAAAGTTTTGAAATCGGGTACCAGAAAGACCAGCAGAGACAACAGCAGCACCATGACACCCAGCAGCGTGATTGTCAGTGCAACCCCCAGATCGGCGATCAGGGTGTTCATCGCAAAACTGCCCAAGGGGCTGGCCGCCGCAGACAGAAATGAAACCGTGGCAAAAATCCGGTTGCGATGGAGCTTGGGCGTCGCCAGCAGCCTCACTGCGGAGGTGGGGATGTTGATCAACATCAGGCCTACGCCGCCGCAGAAAAAGGCCGCGGGTACGATGAACGACGATGAAACGGTGCCGACCACCACCAGATTGCACCCCAGTAATGCAAAACCTGCGGACACACACATGTCACGGGGGACCCGGTCGGATAACCAGCCGATGATCTTGTAACTGCCCGCCAGAATGCCCAGCCCGAAGCATGAATCCAGCAGACCGATGTATGTGACCGGGTACTGGATGATGTCCTTTACGTACAGTGGAATCAAAATGGTGAAGAACGGAAACAGGGCAAAGTTGATCAGCATTGCAATGATGGCCAGGTAAAACTCGACTTTCACTCCGTAAACCACTTTGAAACCGGAATAAATCATGCTGAAGCCGCTGGCACCCGGGGCTTTTTCGCCTTGACCGGTGGCACCGATGTGGCTCGGGATGGTCGCGATCAACGCTCCGGCGATGAGAATCGCAAAAAAATCGGCAGCAAAGGCGAACGTGATACCGAACCCGTAAATCAACCCGCTGGCCAGTACCGGCCCCAGCAGAATAGAAAAGGACGACATTACGCTTTTGGTCCGAAAGGCCAGGGAGACTTTATCGTCGTCTGCGAACAAAGGAATGATCGACGCCTGGAGAGGGTCGCGCACACCGACAATCGCACTGCTGATCATCATCAGCGCGCCCACCGTCCAGGGATTGAACGACCCCGTGGCGGACAGCACCACCATCAACAGCGCTGTCAGCAGGCTGATCCATGAGGCCAGCTTGATGATCAGGATTTTGTTGTACTTGTCCCCCAGCCATCCCAACAAGGGTTTGGCTAACACCTCCGCCGCAATGGAACAGGCAATCATGTTGGCGAAGTACAGGGCAGAGCCTGTTTCCTGCAAGGCCCACCAGGCCACCGCCAGTTGATTGCACCGTCCACCCAGAACCATAAGCAAAAAGCTGAATTGCACTTTCAGCAGACGCCGGTCGATGCCGGGAAAGCCCCACGTAATGCCTGAAAAATTTGCACTCATTAACGTACCTTTGATTCAGATAGGGCTACTGCTCAAGCCGGGGGTGTTCAAGAAACGACGGGGTGACGGTCATCAGGGTAGATCGCCAGATACTGCTCGACCCCACCCTCAAGGCTATAGAGTTCCGCATCCTGGTTGACGCTGCGAACGGCCAGTAGGGCTGCCTTGCTTCTGATGCCGGATTTGCAATAGAAAACGATACGGCGGGTGGTATCGAGCTCTTCCTGGCGCTTGATGATGTCTTTGAGCGGAATCAGTCCACCGCCCAGCGAACCTTGCTGATGCTCGTGGACATCACGCACATCGACCAATTGAAATGGTGCTTGTGTCGCTATCCAGTCATGCAGTGTATGGGGTGACAGCCAGTCGCTGTCGCGCCACTGAGGTGTGGTCGCGGCGCCAAGCGTTCCAGCAGGGGGCCGGCTCCGTGTTTTCTTGTTGATGCTCAACAGGTGGAAAGTGTTGTCCAGGCCGTCGATAGACAACAATTGCCCGCTCAATGGCTCCCCGGCACGGAGGATGAGCTTGAGTACTTCATTGGCCTGAAAGCAACCGAGCAAGCCAGGTATGACGCCAAGAACTCCCGCTTCCGAGCAGTTTTGTGTCAAGTGCGGTGGCGGCGGTGTTTCGAACAGATCCCGGAAGCACGGCCCCCGTTGTTGGGTGTGTGGGTTGTAATAATTAAATACCGACACCTGCCCCTCGAACTGACTGATCGAAGCATAGACCATCGGTTTTTCGCACTCGATACAGGCGTCACTGATGAGGTATTTGGCGTCGAAGTTATCCGTGGCGTCGACGATGATGTCGTATTCCGCCAGCAGCGACAGGACATTGTCCGGGTTCAGCGTCGTGGCAACGGTGTGGACGACGATGTCGGGGTTCAACTGGTTGATGCGGCGCAAGGCTGCCGACACTTTCAGGTCGCCTACATCGGCAATCGAATAGAGTATTTGTCGGTGCAGATTGCTCACGTCGACGATGTCGTTATCAATGATGCCGATCGTCCCGACGCCAGCACCTGCCAGGTACAGGAGTACCGGGCAACCCAGCCCCCCGGCACCGACCACCAGCACCTTGCTGTCTTTGAGGCGCTGCTGCCCCTCAGCGCCGACCTCGCTGAGGATTATCTGGCGGGCGTAACGGGAGGTGTCCGTCTTCAGGTTGCATTGCATGTCAGCCACCTGCCACGGCGTTGATCAGAATCAATTGCGCGTTACTGTCCAGAGGACTACGGCGGTCATGCTCACTGGTCACGGGCATGCCGTCGACGAACAACCCCACGAACGGCAGCGGGTACAGGTCCTCAGAGAAGACCGGGCCAATCAGGTCGGGAAACCGTGCGGTCAGGTTGTTGAGTACATCGCTGACACACAGGCCCTCGGTGGCGTGTGTTTTATGCTGCTCGGTGTACGACATGAACTGCCGGGGAAAGTGTACGACTGCCATGGGTCATCCTTGAACGGTGTCAGTGGTCAGGTCGCTGGAAAACGCATCCAGCCTGGAGGTAATCAGTTTTCCGATTTCGCCTGGCCACCGTGCTCGCAATGATCCCGCTAACGCGCAGTGTGTTCTGGGGGCCGATGGCGATTGCGATCATGGGCGCCCTTACCGTGGCGACGCTACTGACGATCTTCTTCGTCCCGGCGTTGTATGCCGCATGGTTCAAAGTGGGTCGCCAGACGGCCGCCGACAGCCAACAAGTGATGAGGGACGCCGCACTCGCTTCTGAGTGAGGCGTGCCGTGACACCGTGCTCCCGATCTCACCGCTATCAGAAGACTTGCTCAGCGCCGTTTCTGAAAACAATCGAGGTCAGCCGCGAGGTCCTGCGAACGTTACTTTCTTTCGCTCCCTCGCGGTTTTAGGACATGCTCTTGTCAACTACGCCCAGCACACTGGCTCTAACTCCCCCAGCGCCATTCTGGTGTGAGGCAAGTCAGCTGTCGATTCACGACTCGCCGCCGACAAGTCTCACTCTGTGACAGTCAGACGGTCCAAGTTTTTGACCGTTTGATGAGCGAACATCAATCGGCATCAGAGGCTGGCCGGACTCGTTGTCCATCAGCACAGAACGCGTCTCCTGCGGCGTGAACAGGAAACGTTCGCCCCACTGCCTGATACTGACCACAACCGGAAAGATCTCCCGTCCTTTTTCCGTAAGGACGTACTCCTTGTAGGCGCTGCCATCTGACGCCGGTCGAACGTCGAAAACCCCGACCTCAACCAGCGTCTTCAGTCGCGATGCCAGAATATTTTTGGCCACGCCCAAGCTCTTTTGAAATTCGCTGAATCGGCGAATGTCGTCAAAAGCGTCGCGGATGATCATGAGCGACCAACGATCCCCGATGGCCTCCAGTGTTCTTGCTACCGGGCATTCACTGCTGTGCGGAGAGGCGTCTTCGACCATTTTCTTGACCTTGCGCAATGTGGAGTTGCCAAGTCTGTCCATCAACCTGGCGCAATGTGGTTGCAATTTAAAACCTGTTACGACAACAATGGAATCCGGTTTTTAATTGAAACCAGTTTAACGCCATGGAGGTGTACATGACAGCAGATGCCGACTCAGCCGCCAAACGGTTCTCCAGACAGCCTTCGGGATTGCTGCATTCGGACACCGGAGAAAGCAGCAGGACCGACCGGTCTCCAGGGCTTTCCCCGTCGCTCACGTTATTGTTTTCTGTCACCTGCGCGCTGGCAGTAGCCAACGTTTACTTCGCACAACCGTTACTCGATTCAATGGCTCAGAGCCTGGGTGTGGCCTCATCAATGATCGGAGTTGTCGTGACTGCTACTCAGGTTGGCTACGCGTTGGGGTTGCTGTTCATCGTCCCACTGGGCGATTTGGTAAATCGTAAGCGGCTGATTCTGACTCAGGTACTGCTGTCTGCGGTTGCACTCGCGGCGGTCGGCGCAGCACAGCAATGGCTGACCCTGTTGGGCGCCATGATCGTGATGGGCCTACTGGCAGTGGTTGTTCAGGTACTTGTGGCATACGCCGCCGTGTTGGCAACGCCATCACAACGCGGGCATGCAGTGGGGACGGTAACAAGTGGAATTGTCCTGGGCATTCTTCTGGCGCGGTTTACCTCTGGCCTGATTGCGGACATCGCGGGCTGGCGAGCCGTTTACTTCGTATCCTCAGGATTGATGCTGACCATCGCGGCGGTGCTGTGGAAAGTGGTTCCTGTCACGGCGCCGCCTAGGCACCAAGACTCCTACCTGGCGCTCATAAGTTCACTCTTCAAACTGTTCATCACCGAACGCACTTTACGCGCCAGGGGCCTTCTGGGCTTACTGATCTTTGCCGCTTTTTCCGTGTTGTGGACATCCATGGTGCTGCCGTTGAGCGCCCCGCCGCTGTCGCTTTCACACACTGCCATCGGCATGTTTGGATTGGCCGGCGTCGCCGGTGCCCTGGCTGCCAGTAGAGCCGGTCGCTGGGCCGATCAAGGCCTGGGGCAACGAGTTACCGGCATTTCGCTGGGGCTCCTGACGCTGTCCTGGTTGCCCATCACGTTTGCCGAGACGTCCCTGATCGCGCTGGTCTGCGGCGTAGTCCTGCTCGACTTCGCGGTGCAGGCAGTACACGTCACCAACCAGAGCCTCATTTTTGCTGCACGACCCGACGCCCAAAGTCGCATGGTCGGCGCATACATGTGCTTCTACTCGGTCGGTAGCGCACTGGGAGCCACAGCCGCGACCCAGGTTTATGCGCTATGGGGCTGGATTGCAGTAAGCCTGCTGGGCGCCTTGATCAGCGCTACTGCCTTGGTTCTGTGGTTTCTCACGTTTCATTTTTCAACGACCCATCAAGGAAGATCAGCATGAAAGCCAGGCACTTACTACTCGCAATCTCGATTACTGCCATATGGGGCGTGAATTTCTCGGTTATCAAACTGGGACTCACCACCGTTGACCCATTCATTCTTGCCGGCATTCGCTTCACGCTATGCGCGCTCCCGGCGATCTTTTTCATTCCGAAACCTGATGTGCAGTGGCGCTACATCATTGGTTACGGCCTGGTCTTCGGTATCGGCCTTTGGGGCGTCGTTAACCTTGGCATCAAGTCTGGTCTTTCCGCAGGCATCGCTTCACTGGTGCTTCAGTTCAGCGCGTTTTTCACCATCCTGCTCGGCTCATGGATATTCAAGGAAACCATTTCCCGCTTTCAGTACGCGGGCATAGGTCTCGCTCTGTGTGGTTTGTTGAGCATCGTCTCCATCGTTGATGGGACAGTAACGACGGCCGGGCTGATCCTGGTGCTGCTGGGAGCGGTCGCCTGGAGTGCGGCCAATGTGATCAACAAAAAAGCCAAGACCACGCAGGTCTTCGCTTTCCTGGTGTGGTCGAGCGCGTTTTCGCCCATCCCTCTTTTCGCGCTTGATTACGCTGTTAACGGCTCGACGGGGTACAGCGCATTGGTGAATCAACTCGACTACCGCGCCGTCCTGTCGATCCTGTTCCAAGTATACCCCAATACACTGTTCGGCTACTGGGTGTGGAACTCACTTCTGAAACGATATCCAGTGTCTACAGTCGCGCCATTGTCGTTATTGGTACCGGTATTCGGACTGCTCGGTTCAGTCATGATTTTCAATGAGAGCCTGTCGGCCAACAAAATCGTTGCAGTCGTTCTCATCGTGTCGGGTCTTGGCGTCGGCTTATACGGACAGCGCGTCCTCAGTGCGGTGCTCAAGCGTTCTGACCGATGCCCATCGTGATGTAACAGCACGAGCTGGAGATCTTCTGAACACTGCTGAAGCCTAGGGTGGCTTTCGTGCTCAAGCTTGAGCAAGAATACACCTTGGATTCAGTCGATATGGATGGCTGGCCAAGGGGTCAATAGCTGTCCTTCGCGACAGGCAGCAATCGGCCAAAAGCGAGCGCTGCTGGTATCGGGAACTCAACAACCTGGCCACTACCCCCGATTCACGCTTACCATACTCCCAACTCGTATTACCGCGGCTGCTGAACCCGGTACTCACGAGGAAATGATCATGGAAAGAACCCGCGCCTGGAGACGCACACAGGCCCGTAAACGCGGCAATGACAAAGCGGTTCGTCCGCTGGAATTCAAGCCGGAAAAGAACTGGAAGCTGATGTACACCCGTGCCGACAAGCTTGTCAGGGCACGCCAACTCGGCATGAGCTATCCCATCCGCACCACCCGCCAATTGTTGGATCAAGAGTGACAAACCTCCTGTTCGTCTGCAGTCGCAACCAATGGCGTAGTCCCACCGCGGAAGCGATCTGGCACCGCCGCCCCGGCTTCAATGCCCGCTCGGCGGGCACAAGCCCGAACGCACGCAAACCCATCGGCCCAGCGGATATTCGCTGGGCCGATGTCATCTTTGTCATGGAACGCAAACACCTGAATCGCCTGCAGGCCGAATACGCCCGTCTGCTTGAACACAAGCGGATTCACTCTCTGGATATTCCCGACGACTTTCGCTACATGGATGCTGAGCTGGTGGACATGCTCGAAGACGCAGTGAAGCCCTATCTCGCTACCTAGGCTTCGCGCGCAAACCTCTCACCATTCAAGAACTTACAAACCGAGTAAAAAATATGAATCGTCGCAAAAAAATACAGCAGTTATTAAAGGCTCACGCCAAAAAGGCCAGTGCCAAACTGGCACCGCCAAGTAAGTCTAAATACATTAGTAAAGCTGACCGATTGAAACTCGCTGCTGAACCCACTCTAGAGTCAATCAAGCCCCCTGAAAGCTGATCCATCTTAAACACCCCCGTTACATCCAGCCTTCGGGGGTGCAATTCATCAAGCCATCAAGAGCGCCCTACGGACCCTGTGACCGGTAGATTCCCCAGCAATTTGAGCCCGGTACTCTTCACGAAAGCGTCATAGTCCATCGGTCTCTCCATACGGGTTTCAGCGTTGGGTAGTACATAGGCCCAGGCACGCTTGGACGATGCGTCATAAACCAATTTGAACAGGCGGGTCGGCACCCAGACCTTGTTGTCGCCGATGGTGGTGTGGCCCGAGTCAAAGAGCGGGCCGGTAAAGACAAAAACATTGCCATCGGCTCGCTTGGCAAACTTTCTGACATCGGACTCGACCTTGCTCCAGATCTTCCGGTTGTTGGTTGGGTCCTGCGGCACCATGTTCGACAGTGCAAAGGATTGGGCCATTGCATTGGGGTTCGGTGCATCGGCTGCCGGGGATTGATGGCCGCGGTCCACGGCCGGATGTTGACTACGGTAGTCGCTCAACTCTGCCCGCCCACTCTTGGGGATGCGTGGGTCCGGGTAGAACTGGTTGGTGCGCTCCTCGCCTTTGGCATCCTGCAGTTGGGCGGCATTAAGGCGTTCGACCACTACCAATGGCGTCTTGCTGGTTTGCGAGTACAGCACCGCAAAGTTGTCGGAACACAGGGCCAGGGGTTTCATTGTTGCAGGCACAGTGGCCATGTTGATCGGTTTCGCAGCCGGGAACAGATCTGCGCAGCCGTCGAACGATGCCTGTTTCTGTTTGTTCGAATAGAGGCCCAGGGCCGCGCTCTGGCTGACCGAGCCCGAGCGGGACACGTGTTCCTGATGTTGGGTGGGCGGCTTGATGAGATCCAGCAGACTGCGGGCTTCTGCCCCGGTCGAGAGCAAAACAAGGGCCGACAGCCCAACTGCAATTTTGCGTAGGTGCATGCTTTAAATCTTCGAATTGGATTGAGGGGTAAAACGTACGACGAGTCCCGATTCACGGAACCAGGTGGAGGCGGTTGCTGATTAAATTGCGGCAAGCATGCTTTCACAGTCCTTGATCAAAATACCGATGCGGATTCGGTCGGTTCCGAGCAGTACGACTACTGATGGTCGTTGCGGGATTTATTGACCATCACAAGTCACTTTAGTGCTGAGCAGCGTTTACAGTCGACTCGCCAATGCTCGTTGAAGAAGCGATTGGGTCGAAGAGCTCCGATCGTTTCGCGTTGCAACCGAACTCAAGAGAAGCCGCATTGATTTCATTCAATGAACACAGTCAGGGACTGGTCGCAGGGGCAGGCGCGTGCTCGCCCATGCGCCTGCGTGATGATCGGAATACCACGTAGATAAGGTCACTTCTTCCTGGGGTCATCCACGGGATTGAGAAAATTGATACCCCATGGGCCGGTCCCATGGATCTGCACGACCGTTTCTTCTTCGGTAAACACATACATCGGCATACCAACAGGCATGATCGTGATACCGCCCGGCGTGTAGGCCCTGGCTTTGGCGGGGTCAAATTTGTCGCCGACTCCTAGGTGAAAAGTGCCGGAAATTACGGTGACACGCTCCACTACCGGGTGAGTATGAACACCAATTTTAGAGTTGGCAGGTAGCTTGAGCCGAAAGGTTAACGGATCTGCAGTTTTCAGGTCGCCTTCAATGACTACGATTTGGGCGCCGGGTGCGACCGATGGCGCATCAGACCATTTGAGCTCGGAGGGTAGAACTGATATGTGGCCCGCCATCGGTTGCTCAGCGCTCGACACGGGTAACGTCATGAATGCAGCGAGTGTAAACGCGCACACCACAAAGACTCTTGATCTGTACATTTTCTGCTCCTTTCGAGCGGAACAAATGTTGCCCACGGCTATCACCATTTATTAAAGCTACCCTGGGGCCATTAGCAAGGTGGCCTACTGTTAAAACCGCGGCCGTTAGGGACGTCGAGGTACGCATCCGGCCATCTACGGTAGCCATGGGTCGTTTTCAACCAGTACGTCGCCAGCATGGTAGGTGAGGCCGATCTCTTTTTTCTTGTCCCAGGCAAGGAACCCGTACGTCAAGCCAAAAGAGTTTACGGCTCAGCTGCGTAATTTTTTGATCTGGATGGCTCTAGAAACCGGTTGAATCCACGTACGAAATACAAGAGCCGCGATAACACATAGCCGAGGCCAGCAAGCCCGGGATGTAGACATCGCGCTCAACGGCACAACACCCCCATGGGCAAACCCGATCATAGCGCTCTATGATTGAACCCCATGACGACCTCTCTTCCAATCCGCCAACCCTGCCCGCCCGGAGCCTGCATCTGCGAGCGTGAGCCGTTGCTGGAAACCCCCGGCGCGGATTTGCGCATCCTGAGCCTGACCCGGTTGGAGGAAAAGCGCCTGGTCGAACGCCTGGAAAATCTCCAGAGCCTGAGCGACCTGGAGCGTCTGCAACGCCGGATGTATGAGCAGTTGGGTCTGCGCGTGGAGATCGTCCCAGGCTTCAATGAAGTGCGCACCATGCGCGGCATCAACATCACCCTCGGCGAACTGCCGGGCCTGTGCCGCAAAACCCGTCAGTCGATTCCGGCGGCGATTCGTCGAGGGCTGGAGAAGCGCCCGGAGATTGCCTACGAGCTGCTCAATGCCAACGACTTGTTGCGTGATGCCTGATGGTTTGCACTGTTATCCCGATATGTTCGTTTCAAATGCCTGAAAGAGGATCAGCGGTCGTACGCGAAACGCGGGGCGCTGCTATGCCTTCTCATGGGAGAAAGGGTTTCAGGCCAGCCAGGATGGAGCTGGAAATACAAGCGTGACCGTGGCCCCGGCGCCAGCCAGGTGCGCGAAGATAATGGTGCCAATCCGTAGCAGGAGGTGGCCGATGTTATTCATCGTCCGTTGGTCCATCAGTCCGCAACAGCGTAATAGCGCGATCGAACGTTTTCTCAAGACCGGTGGCGCGCCACCCGCAGGCGTCAACATGCTGGGGCGCTGGCATGCCGTCGGTGGCTCGAGTGGTTTTGGCATTGCAGAGGCCAGTGATCCGGTGTCGATACAAAAGTGGGTGCTGGAATGGAGCGACCTCATGAGCATGGAAGTCCACGCCGCATTGACCGATGAACAGGCGGCGCCGCTGCTGGCTGCCGCGCTCGGCAAGCAATAGTCGACGAGGCGGCGAGTGCCCTCGCCGCCTTCCTTCCGATTCACTATTTTCTCATCCCGACCCGCCGCCGCATTTCGGCAGTAATCGTCTGTCGGGTTTTCTTCAGGTCGGCCCAGGGTTCGTCACCGATCTCGGCCAGGCGTTCGTGCACGTTGTGCACGTTCCATTGATTGCCGCCCTTGAGCTGCGCCACCTCCTCCCGAAAGATTGGCACCGACACCGGCAGTCCTTCGCGAGTGCGCACGGCGTAGGCGCAAATAGTGGTGGCGCCCAGACCGTTGCGCAGGTAGTCGATGAAGATACGCCCGACGCGGTTTTTCGGCCCGGACATCGCAGAAAAACGATCCGGCAGTAATTTGGCCATGTGGCTGACAATCGCGTGGCTGAAGTCCTTGACCTCGTCCCAGCCGTGTTTGCGGGTCAGCGGTACCACCAGGTGAATCCCCTTGCCGCCGCTGGTTTTGAGAAACGCCTGGAGACCCAGTTCATCCAGCACCGTGAGGGTTAACTGGGTCGCTTCGATCATGCTTTTCCACGGCAGCGCCGGATCCGGGTCGAGATCGAGGACGAAGCGATCGGGTTTATCCAGATCGACTGACGTGGCGTTCCAGGTGTGCAGCTCCACCGTGCTCATCTGCACCGCGCCGATCAGCGCTTTGGCGTTGTTGATGATCATCACCGGTTGGCCTGTCAGTTCTTTGTCCAGGGTAACGATCCCCGGAATGGCCAGGCGTTCGGCGTTCTTCTGAAAGAACAGTTCGCCGGCGATGCCGTCCGGCGCGCGCACCAGCGCCACCGGCCGGTCCTTGAGTTGCGGCAAAATCCACTCGGCGACGCTGGCGTAGTACTGCGCCAGTTGCATCTTGGTGGTGCCGCTGCTGGCGTCGATCACCCGGTCCGGGTGCGTGATTCGCACCTTGCCGCTGGCCAGGCCGATTTGCGACGGCGCGACAGTCGACCGGGCGGTTTTTGGGTCGGCGGCGTCAGGTTTTTCGGCGGTGGATGTCTTCTTCGCCGCTGATGTTGGCGCGGCAGTTTTCGAGGCTGAGGTTTTCACGGTTTTGGGCAGATCTTCGGTGATTTCTTTGGCAGGCTTGTCGTCACGCAAACCATGGAACACGGCGTGGCGCACCGGGCCGTCCTTGGTCATTTCGGCGAAGGCCACTTCCGCCAGCAGTGTGGGTTTGAGCCAATGCACCCCCTTGGCTTCAAAACCGCTGGGCGGATTGACCACTGACGGTTTTTTCGTCTGCAACGGTTTCAACTGTTCGTAAATGCGCTTGAGAGTCGCCTCATTGAACCCGGTGCCAACCTTGCCGGCATAACGCAATTCACCGCTGTCGCGGTCGTGCAACCCCAGCAACAACGCGCCAAAGGCACTGCGTGCGCCTTTGGGGTCGGTGAAGCCGACCACAACGAATTCCTGCCGATGCTTGCACTTGAGTTTGATCCAGTCACTGGTTCGTCGGGACACGTAAGGCGACCCCAGGCGTTTGCCGATCAGTCCTTCCATCTGCATTTCGCAGGCACTGTTGAGCAAGGCCTCCGGGGCTTCGTCGAAGGCGTCGGAGAATCGCAACAGCGAGCTTTCATTGGGCTTGAGCACGGTCGCCAGCGCGGCCCTGCGCTCCTCGACGGGCACTTCGCGCAAGTCCACGCCGTTGAGGTAGGGCAAGTCAAACAAGTAGTAAACGATGCTGGCGCTACTGCCGGAATCGAACGCGTTTTGCAGCGCCTGAAAATCCGGAACGCCTTGCTCGTTGGCCACCACCATTTCGCCGTCGAGCCAGGCCGATTCCAGGCCCAACGCTGCCAGCGCCTCGGCTTGCCTGGGCAATTTGTGGGTCCAGTCGTGACCGTTGCGGGTGAAAAGTTTGACCTCATCGTGGTCGATGCGCGCCATGACCCGGTAGCCGTCGAACTTGATCTCATAACTCCAGTCGCCGCTCGGTGCGGATTCGACCAGCGTTGCCAGTTCGGGTTTGAGCAGCTCCGGCAGCTTGGCTTTGCGCGCGCCCGTCAGTTGTGTCGACTTTTCCTTGCGCGCCTTGGCCGGGGCTTTTTTGATCGGTTTTGGTTGTTCAGCACCGTGCTTTTTTTCCACGAGGGTGCGGTCGCTGAGCACGCTGTCCGGCTCGGCGGCGACCACGTCGTACTCGCTGTCGGGTCTGGCGGCGCTGTCCTGATGCTTGATCAGAAACCACTGCTCCTGCTTGCCCGGCATGTGCGTGCGCACGAGGTTCCACAGGCCGCCGAGCTTTTCTCCTTTCAGCTCGAATTTCAGCCGGCCCTTGGTGTACGCCTTGGCCGGATCGTCCTGGGGAATCCACACGCCACGATCCCAGACGATTACATCGCCAGCGCCGTAATGCCCTTCGGGAATGGTGCCCTCGAACGTGGCGTAATCCAGCGGATGGTCTTCGACGTGGATGGCCAGGCGCTTGACCTTGGGGTCTAGCGACGGCCCTTTGGGCACGGCCCAACTTTTCAGCGCGCCGTCGAGTTCCAGGCGAAAGTCATAGTGCAGGTGCGAGGCGGCATGTTTCTGAATGCAGAATTGCAACGCATGATCCTTCGCCGTTTTTTTGCCCGAGCGTTTGGCGGCGACCGGTTCCGAGGTCGCCGAGAAATCGCGCATGCGGTTGTAATCGTCCAGGTTCTTGTTCATGGCTGATACTCGTTGCCGAGTGGGCAGGTTCTACATCAGCAGAGCGACAGGCCCGGAAGAAAATTCCATCGCCGTTGAAATTGCCCGGACAGACGGACCGGTGTTGCGGCACTCGCTCGCGGCGCAGTGCATATACTCAGCGGAGGGGATTCATGCCTCGGAGAGCAATCATGCGAACGGTTCACGTCATCGAAGCCGGGAAAACGCCCACGCCGGTCAAAGTTGTTGGAGAGACCATCACTATTCTTGCCGGCGGCGATCTGACCAAACCCTTTGAGATGCACATCCAGGAAGGTGTGCAGGGTGGCGGGCCACCGCTGCACTTTCACCCTTGGGACGAAGCGTTCTATGTCATCGATGGGCAGGTTGAAGTGACTGTCGAAGGGCAATCCACCACCCTCTCGACCGGGGGTTACATACACATCCCCGCAGGGTCGATCCATGCTTACAAGAACATCAGCCCTACCGCGAAAATGATCGGCGTGGTTTCCGATCCACGCGGCGGTCAGTTCTTTGCGGCGCTGGATCAGCTCAAAGTGCCCGAAGACCTGCCTCGGATACTGGAGATATCTGAAGGCTTCGGCGTTACGTTTCTGCTGCCGAAATCAACAGAACGCACGTAGCAGCTGCCGCAGGGAAATGTTCAGGCCGCACCGCCCTTGGCCCGCCGCTCCAGCTGCACCTGCAACTCTGGATCGATCTTCAACGCAGCGGCCAATTCATCCAGATAATTGCGCTCGGCGTCCTGCTGATCGTCCACCAACATCACGCTGGCCAGGTACATCTCGGCGGCCATGCCCGGGTCCTGGGCGGACTGCGCCACATCGGCGGCATCCAGTGGCCGGGCGACTTCGTCATCGAGCCATTGCTGCAGTTGCGGATCGTCAGTATGGCGACCGATTTCGGTACTGATCATGTGTTTCTCTGCCTCATCGATGCGGCCATCGGCCTTGGCGGCGGCGATCAAGGCGCGAAGGATGGCATGGCTGTGGTCCTCGATTTCCGGGCCAGACAACAAGTCAACGGTGCGCGGCGCCTGTTGTGGTGCCGTGGCCTGGCTGCGTTGCCAGGCCTGATACGCCTGGAACGCCATCATCCCCAAAGAAGCCAGCGCCGCGTAATTGGTGCCGCCCGAGCGCGTTTGCGTCGAACCGCCCATGGGTGAACCGCCGCCCAGCAGACCTCCGAGCAAGCCACCCAGGCCTCCGCCGCCCGCACCGCCACCCGCGCCGCGCCCCAACAGACCACCAAGCAACCCGCCAAGATCGCCCAAGCCTCCTTGAGCTGACGCCGCACTACCACCTTGTTGCGGCCGTGAGCCCTGGCCGGCCCGCAGTAATTGCTCAAGCAAATCGCTGGTGTTCATGACGTCGTCCTCATTAATGGGCAGAAACTCAGTCAGGCAACGATAGTCCTCGCCCGACATTCCGCCAACTCCGTCTGGCTGACGTCATGGGTACTGCCCTTGCCCTTCACACTCCTGACAGAAACTGACACCGCCTCCTTTTATGCTGCGCCCACTTTGAATGGAGCAGCCCCTATGATCACTCCCCGTTATATTTTGCTTTTCGTGGAAAACCCCGCCGTCAGTGCGCGGTTCTATGAGTTTCTGCTGGAGCGCGCGCCCGTGGAAGAGTCGTCGACCTTCGCGCTGTTTGTCCTGGAGGGCGGTTATAAACTGGGGCTCTGGTCACGGCATACCGCCGAACCGGCAGCACAAGCGACGGGCGGCGGGACCGAGCTGGCGTTCCCGGTGGAGTCCGCCGAGCAGGTCGATGCGCTGTTTGCCAATTGGAGCGCGCTCGGGCTGACCATGGCGCAAGCACCGACAGAGCTGGACTTCGGTCGCACCTTCGTCGCGCTCGACCCGGATAACCATCGGCTGCGCGTGTTCCACCCCTCGCTGAGCTGACACCCGTCCCGGCATCGGTCGGGCACAGGCGTACAGCGCTTTAATTCTTGCCCCGGATATTTCCGGGGTATTTTTTTGCGCGGCGGCTAAGATTCATAGGTGGTGAACCTTATTCCCGAAAATCCGGTCGATACCTGCAACCCGACCCGGTTTGCCGACGCCCTCAACAAGAGGGTGATAACTGGCTTGCTTCACTTTCTGGAGAACGCCCCCGTGATATCCACTGTATACATTGCCAGGCTCAAAGCATGGGGCGCCCATGGTTTTACCGCCACTGGCGTGGTCACAGCCTTCCTCGCGACCCTCGCCTTGTTGGAGAACCAGCCGACCAATTGCCTACTGTGGCTGGGCGTAGCGCTGATCGTCGACGGCCTGGACGGCGCGCTGGCGCGCAAGGTGAATGTACAGTCGGTGCTGCCGAGTTTCGACGGTTCGATCCTCGACCTGGTGATCGACTACCTGACGTATGTGTTTATCCCGGCACTGTTCATCTACCGCTACATCCCGTTGCCGGACTACACCCTGCTGCTGACCGTGTCGCTGATTCTGGTGTCGTCGCTGTTTTGCTTCTGTAACGTCAACATGAAGAGCAAAGACAACTACTTTCAGGGCTTCCCTGCCGCGTGGAACGTAGTCGCGCTGTGCCTGTACATCATCGACCCGTCGCCGTGGATCACCTTGCTCACCGTCATCGGTCTGGCGCTGTTGACCGTGACCCGAATGAAATTCCTGCACCCGTTCCGCGTGCGGCGGTTCATGCCGATCAACATTGCCGTGACGGCCATCTGGCTGTTGTGCAGCTTGTCGCTGGTGGTCAACCATCCAGTCATCAATCCGCTGGTGATGGGCTTGTGGCTACTGATGTCGGCGTACTTCCTGGGGATCTGCTTCTGGCGCACAGCGCTGGAATGGTTCGACAGCTCGCGGCTCAAATAGGCACTGCGATCATGCCCATCCACATCGTCCAGCTCGGCTCACCCCGCACCGCGAATGAAGGACTGCGCCTGGGCACGGTACGCCGCCCGCCTCGAGGCGTGCCGAAGGCTGAATTCGCCAGCCGGGATTTTTACGATGTGTGGCAACCGCTGCTGTCCCCCAGCCCCGAATTGGTGGCCGAAGCCAAAGCGGCGGAAGATGCCAAAGCCTGGGGAGCCTTCAAGCGCAAATTCAAGGCCGAGATGAACCATCCCGCCCCCAGCCAGATGCTCGACCTGCTAGCCGCCCTCTCCCACCAAACGTCGCTGGCTCTGGGGTGTTATTGCGAGGAAGAAGCACACTGCCACCGTTCCGTATTACGGGAATTGCTGGAGGTCCGGGGCGCGAAAGTTATTTAGAAAACACCACAAATCCCTGTGGGAGCGGGCTTGCTCGCGAAGGCGGTCTTCCAGTCGATAGAAATGTTGCCTGATACTCCGCCTTCGCGAGCAAGCCCGCTCCCACATTCGATTGCGGTGTTTGGTCGTTCCCACGCATAGCGTCCAGTCAAGACACAAGGAATGAGGTCTTCAAGTGAATACTCAGATTCGAACCGCAACCCCCGAGGATGCGCCAGCCATAAGCCGGGTCATTATCCAGTCGCTACGCTGCTCCAATGCCCAGGATTACCCGGCCGAAGTGATTACTCAGGTAGAGCAAAGCTTTTCAACCGAGGCCATTCTCTCCTTACTCACTCAACGCCAGGTCTTTGTCGCAACCATCGATCATCGAGTAGTCGCCACCGCCAGCCTTGATCGCGACGTTGTGCGCAGCGTCTTCGTCGATCCACACCACCAAGGCAACGGTATCGGCGGGCAATTGATGGCGATGATTCGAACCGTAGCCATCGATGAGAAAATCGAGACGTTACGTGTCCCGTCCTCGATCACCGCAGAAGGCTTTTACTTCAAGTTGGGCTTTCGAAAAGTTCGGGATGAGTTTCACGGGGCCGAGCGCACGATTGTCATGGAGCAGGCCATTGGATATTCATAAGGCCTGTATCTGCATGAGGTGTGTCAGAGCAGACCTTTTTCGACTGGAAAGCCGTCTTCGCGAGCAAGCCCGCTCCCACATTAAAACGTCGGCGTAACATCCATCGCATCAACACCACAAATCCCTGTAGGAGCGAGGCTTGCCCGCGAAGAGGCCAGCCCATCCAGCATCCATATCGACTGTCCCACCGCCATCGCGGGCAAGCCCGCTCCCACTCCGGCGTGCCCCCCATCGCATGAACACGGCCAATTCCGTTACTTGCATTGAAGCATTGCACTGCCTTATACGGCCCGTTCGAGCGGCCAAGCACCCCAGAGACTGATCATGGTCAATAATTAAGGGATTGAGATGTATTAAACGACCACCGTCTGCTCGTTTACCCACGGGAGGTTTGTCATGTCTGGTCAAGCACGTTTCATGCTGGTCGCCTCGCCCCTGATGGAACACAGCCCCGCCTTCGACCGGGCCGCAGCATTGGCCAAGGCCGAGGATGCGGCCCTGCACATCGTGGCCTTCGACTATCTGGAAGGCCTCGCGACCGCCGGCATGGTCAACGAAAAGGCCCTGGAGCAGATGCGTCTGGGGTATGTCGAGCGCCACCGCCAGTGGCTTGAGGACCAGGCCCGTCCCTTGCGCAAGATCGGTGTGCACGTCACCACGGAGGTGGCTTGGGTCGAACGCCCGCTGGAAGAAATCCTGATTCACCTCAAAGAGCAGCCGATGGACGTGCTGATCAAGGCGCTGGAACATCAATCGCGGCTGTCGCGGCTGGTGTTTACCCCCCTCGACGTGCATTTGCTGCGCGAATGCCCGGTACCGCTGCACTTCGTCAGCCATGCCAAGCATGCGTTGCCGCGCAAGATCGTTGCGGCGGTCGACCCCTTCCATCGTGATGATCAATACAAAAGCTTCAATGACCGGATTCTGCACGAAGCGTCAAAACTGGCGAGTGCCTGTCACGCCGAACTCGACGTGGTTTACGCCTATGACCTTTCGTCTATCAGCTCGGACGAGTTCAGCTTCGAAAACGGTTCGGCGTTTTTCGCTTCGGACAAGGCCAAGACCCTGTTCGACTTCCAGGAGGATGCCTTCAACGAATTGGCCGCGCGCAATGGCATCGCCCCGGAGCAACGGCACATGCTCATGGGCAGCCCGACCAAAGTGCTGACCCGCTATGCCGATACCTATGACGTCGACGTGATTGTCATGGGCCGGGTCGGCCATCGCGGCATGGGCCGGTTGATCGGCAGCACGGTGGAGCATCTGCTGTACAAAATGCCGTGCAGTGTGTGGGTGGTGTACACCGAGCGGCTGGATGAGTGACTGCGCCGGCTAATCACATACCCCTGTGGGAGCGGGCTTCTGTGGCGAGGGGGCTTGCCCCCGTTGGGTCGCGAAGCGGCCCTAAAAGCTTTGCGACTGCTTCGCAGCCGAACGGGGGCAAGCCCCCTCACCACAGAAGCTCGCTCCCGCAAGTGTTTTGCACCTTCAATTCAACGCCGTGTGATCACCACCTCCAGGTATTCACTGGGCACCACCAGCGACCGCTCCCCCGCTCGGTTCAGCCGATTCAGCAGTTCAGTCAGATCTTTTTCCAGGGCCGCGCCCCCTTCGGGTGGCAGGGTCGCAAAGGCCTTGTGAACCGGCCCATACCAGGTACGGAAGGTGTCGATCCAGTGCGCGGCCGAGCGATAGCGAAAGTTGAACAGCCGCCGCGTCACCTGGAGCTGGAAGTCGCGCTGGTCGAAGTGCGAGTTTAACCAGGCTTCGGTGCCCCAGTTCGAAGGTGGTTGCACTCCTGGCGGTGGCGGCATGTGGCGGCCCAGGGTCTTGAACACCTGGCCGATGTAGCCTTCAGGCGTCCAGTTGGCAAGGCCGATCCGCCCGCCAGGACGGCACACCCGCGCCAGTTCCGCTGCAGCCTTGGGCTGATCCGGTGTAAACATCACACCAAAGGTCGAGAGCACGGCATCGAAACTGGCATCTTCGAACGGCAGGTCCTCGGCATCGGCCACCTGAAAGGTCACGTCCAGGTGTTCCGCCCGTGTGCGATCTTCGCCGCGTTCAAGCAGCTTGGCCACGTAGTCGGTGGACGTGACCTTGCAGCCCCGGCGCGCGGCGGCGAGGGTTGCGTTACCGTTGCCGGCGGCGACGTCCAGCACCCGCTCATCGCAGAGCAGGTCGCAGGCCTCGGCCAGTTGTTCGCCGACGATCTGTAAGGTGGTGCCGATCACGGCGTAGTCGCCGCTGGCCCACGTGGCCATCTGACGGTTTTTCAGGGCAGTGAGGTCAATGGGTGTGCTCATGAAGTCTGCTCCGTTGCGGGTTGGGACGTGTCCCGGCTCACTCCGCCGTGGTGGGATCGATGATGTTCATGACCCGGGAAACGCTGTTGATGGGAAATTCACCCTTTTGGGCGTGCTCCCTGATCAGTCCCTCATTCGGCGCGATGTACACGCAGTAAATTTTGTCGCCAGTGATGTAACTCTCCAGCCATTGCACTTCTGGTCCCATCTCGCGCAACACATCGCAGGATTTTTGCGAGATCGCTTTGAGTTCCTGTTGCGGCAATGCGCCGGCGCCCGGAAGCTCGCGTTCAATAATGTATTTAGGCATGGCAACTTCCTTTTCTTGAGGGTGATGACAGGGTCGGCAATGATCCCGTCGTCCACAAACTATCGCTCCCGGATACGCCGACGTCCTGCCGATCGTCCGGAGAATTCACGAAATATGACATTCTCCGATGCATGGTCACCCTTCTGTAACGCCGCATTAACAGATTGGCTTGCTTCGCCGAAAACGGGTTACGCGGCAGGCGCTTTGGCCTCTTCCAGCAGTTGCTGAATCATCTGTTCCTGAGTCTCGTATCGGCCTTCGCCAAAGTGGGTGTAACGCACCTGCCCCTTGGCATCGATCAGGTAGTGAGCGGGCCAGTACTGGTTGTCGAAAGCGCGCCAGATCGCGTAGTTGTTGTCGATCGCCACGGGGTAGGTGATACCGAGTTTTTTCACCTGATCGCGGACGTTGTCGATGATGCGTTCGTAACCGTATTCAGGGGTGTGCACGCCGATCACAACCAGGCCGTCCTTCTCATATTTTTTCGCCCAGTCCTTCACGTAGGGCAAGGTGTGCTGGCAGTTGATGCAGTCGTACGTCCAGAAGTCCACCAGCACCACTTTGCCGCGCAGGGAATCGTTGCTCAGCGCTGGTGAGTTGAGCCATTCGACTGCGCCGGAAAGTGACGGCATCGCGCCTTTGGCCGCGTTCATGGTCGAGTCTGCCTTGACCTTGCTGACGAAGTAATCGACCACTTTCGGTACGGTTTCCAGCACCCGCTGTTCAACCGTGGTGATGCCTTCGGATGAGGTGCTGGCGAGCAACTTATTGTCGGCACCAGTGGAGATGACCGCCGCGGCGACCAACACCGCAACCCCCGTGCCGCGACGCAGCCAGCCAGTGAGCGGAATCGACGGTTTCAAGCGATTGACCAGGCCGCGACCGGCGAAGATCAAAGTGCCCAGGGACAACGCGCTGCCCAGGCCATACGCCAACAGCAACAGACTGGTCTGAGCGTTGGCGCCTTGCAGCATGGCGCCGGTGAGGATCACCCCGAGGATCGGCCCGGCACACGGCGCCCAGAGCAGACCCGTGGCGACGCCGATCAGGACCGAGCCCAACGGACCGGAGACTTTGCGGGAGTTGGGATCGATGCGATTGCCCAGCAGCACGAACGGGCGCGCCAGCCAGCCACCAATGCGGACGGAGATCAGCGACAGGGCAAACAGCACCATCACGATCAGCGCCACATGGCGGCCGGTGTTGCTGGCTTGTATCACCCAATCGCTGCTGACCACGGCCAGGCTGGAGATCAGAGCGAAGGTCAGGGCCATGCCACCGAGGGTGAGCAAGATCGAGGCACGTGTGCGTTTTACACCGGCAAACAGAAACGGCACGACCGGGAGGATGCAGGGGCTGAGGACGGTCAAAATGCCGCCCAGGAATGCGATGAGAAACATGGGAATCACCTTGAGAATGTGAAGGGTGATACACCGCAGTTCCCCTGTGGGAGCGGGCCTGCTCGCGAAGGAGGAGTGTCAGTCGACATCAATGTTGAATGTACTGGCCTCTTCGCGAGCAAGCCCGCTCCCACACTGGAACGGCGGGAATTGGCAGAACTGGACCAGGCTTCAGGACTCCAGCTGTTGACCCTGTGGCGTCCGGCTGTAGCCATTCTCTGCAACCAATTGCCCTTGCGGCGTGCGGCTCGAACCATCCTCAGTCAGCAGCGGAGTCAGTTGGAAGCAGGTGCTGCTGCCACCGGTATTTTGTTCAACCGCAGCGTTGGCATGGGCGGCGACGCCGGCTATGGAAAAAACGATGGCGGTCAAAAAGCGGGTAACGTTATTCATGATGTTCTTCCTGTTTCAAAGGGGTTGGGCAATGGGTAATCGAAGGACTCAGTTGCCTTCGTTGCAGCCGTCAGCGAATTTGCTGTAATCCAGAACCTGGGTTTTGCCTTGGGAATCCAGGTAGGTCATCCGGGCATTCACAATCCCGCAGGCAGGTGTGGCGTCCTGTTTCATCGACAGCACTTTCTGGATATCCAGGTGCGTGCCGTAGGTGTAGGTTTGAGGGGTTACATCGGCTTCGGCCCGGGCCGACAAGGTGCAGATGTTCAGGGCGGCAAACAGGCAGGCGGCGTAGATGGCTTTGGTGTTCATGGAGGCTTCCTCTGGGCTTCAATAGGTCAATCGTTGATTGAGCCGAGGCGGTTGGGTTTGCCTCGATGGAACCTATTTGAAACCCGCGAGGTATCTCGTCTGTGTCCAGAACAGGCGCGGATTAAATCGCTGTGTATCCGCGCAGGCCTGCGATACACAGCGATACAAAACGCCCGGAATCGGCCATTTTTACGTCCCCGTGTATCTTTCGGCACACCAGATACACTGCAATACAATCGGCGGCAGGCGAGCGGGCCAACGCTCGATAGACTGCGCAACAACTCCCATTCAAGAGGCTTGGTCACCATGGAACACGTCGATCACATTCTCATCGTGGACGATGACCGCGAGATCCGGGAACTGGTAGGCAATTACCTGAAGAAGAACGGCCTGCGCACCACCGTGGTAGCGGATGGACGGCAGATGCGCTCGTTTCTGGAGTCCACGCCGGTAGACTTGATCGTGCTCGATATCATGATGCCGGGCGACGATGGCCTGGTGCTCTGCCGCGAGTTGCGCGCCGGCAAACACAAGGCCACGCCGGTGCTGATGCTCACCGCGCGCAATGATGAAACCGACCGCATCATCGGCCTGGAAATGGGCGCCGATGATTACCTGGTCAAGCCGTTCGCCGCCCGTGAACTGCTCGCCCGCATCAACGCCGTGCTGCGGCGCACGCGAATGCTGCCGCCCAACCTGGTGATCACCGAAAGCGGTCGCCTGCTGGCGTTCGGTCGCTGGCGCCTGGACACCTCGGCCCGGCATCTGCTGGATGAGGACGGCACCATGGTCGCCCTCAGCGGCGCGGAATATCGTTTGCTGCGGGTGTTCCTCGATCATCCTCAGCGGGTGCTCAATCGCGACCAATTGCTCAACCTGACCCAGGGCCGCGATGCCGATCTGTTCGACCGCTCCATCGATTTACTGGTGAGCCGCTTGCGTCAGCGTCTGCTCGACGATGCCCGGGAACCGGCCTACATCAAGACCGTGCGCAGTGAAGGTTATGTGTTTTCGCTGCCGGTGGAAGTGCTGGGTGCGCCGTCATGAATCTTGCGCTGCACTGGCCTCGCACACTGGCCTCGCGGCTGTCACTGATTTTCCTGATCGGCCTGATCCTCGCCCAGGCGCTGTCCTTTGGCGCGCAGTACTACGAGCGTTATGAAAGTGCGAAAAATACGATGTTGGGC
Source organism: Pseudomonas wuhanensis (assembly GCF_030687395.1). GTDB lineage: Bacteria > Pseudomonadota > Gammaproteobacteria > Pseudomonadales > Pseudomonadaceae > Aquipseudomonas > Aquipseudomonas wuhanensis. The sequence goes on from NZ_CP117430.1 coordinate 3,929,033, forward strand.
AATCTGGAAACCGACGTTTCGACCTCCCTCGCCATCCTCGACCGCTTGCCCGCCAACGAACGCCCGAACTGGCTGCAGCGGCTGGAACGCGCCAACTATGGTTATCTGCTGAATGAAGGCTCGCCGGGCACACCGATGGCGCCCAGCGATGTGCCGATTGCAGTCCCCTCGATTCAGGACGCCATCGGCCATGAATATCCGCTGACTTTTACCGACATCCCCGGCCCGAAGAAACACTTCCAGGCCCACCTGAAACTGAAGGACGGCAGCCCCGTCACCATCGACGTGCGACCCGCGATGGTGCCTTTGTCCCCGTGGTTACCGGCGGTATTACTGGGGCAACTGGCGCTGATGATCCTCTGCACCTGGCTGGCGGTCAGAATCGCCATCCGCCCGCTCACCCGCCTCGCCCAAGCGGTGGAAACCCTTGACCCCAACACCCACGCCATACACCTGGATGAAAAAGGCCCGACCGAAGTCGCCTACGCCGCCCGGGCCTTCAATGCGATGCAGGCGCGGATTGCGGCTTATCTCAAGGAACGCATGCAACTGTTGGCGGCGATTTCCCACGACCTGCAAACGCCGATCACGCGCATGAAACTGCGTGCCGAATTCATGGACGACTCCAGCGAAAAAGACAAACTGTGGAATGACCTCGGCGAGATGGAACACCTGGTGCGCGAAGGCGTGGCCTACGCCCGCAGCATCCATGGCGCCACCGAGGAAAGTCGCCGCACCGATCTGGATTCGTTCCTCGACAGCCTGGTGTTCGACTATCAGGACATGGGCAAAGACGTGCAGCTGGGCGGTAAAAGCGCTGCGGTGATCGACACCCGGCCCCATGCCTTGCGGCGGGTGCTGGTGAACCTGGTGGACAACGCGCTGAAATTCGCTGGCGCGGCAGAGTTGTGGGTGGAAACGAAGGCTGATGGCAGCTTGTCGGTGAAGGTCATGGACCGTGGGCCGGGGATTGCCGAAGAGCAATTGGCGCAGGTGATGCAGCCGTTCTACCGCGTGGAGAATTCGCGTAATCGCAGCACCGGCGGGACCGGGTTGGGGTTGGCGATTGCCCAGCAGCTGGCGCTGGCGATTGGCGGATCACTGACCTTGAGCAATCGCGAGGGCGGTGGGTTGTGTGCAGAACTCAAGTTGCCAAAGCCCCAATAAACACCGCGAATCCAATGTGGGAGCGGGCTTGCCCGCGATGAGGCCAGCACATCCAACATCCATGTTGACTGACACACCGCCTTCGCGGGCAAGCCTCGCTTCTACAATTGATGCGTGGTGTTTTGAAGATTGCGATCAGGCGGCGATGCCAATTACCCCTTCCTCATGCATCTTCCGCAACAACGCCAACCCGCTGTCGATAAACTCCGGCGACCCAACCATCCCCGCTTCCATTGCCAGCCCTTCCAGCTGCGCTCGGCCATTGAGCCGAGGAAATTCCCCGATTCGCTGCAACAACCGCCACGCCAACGGGCTCAGTTCGGAAAAGCGAACACTCCAGTCTTCGGCCCGACGAACCAACAGCAACGTCGGCTGAGTCGGTGGCACTTGTGGCTGGTAATCCGGCCCCACTTTTTGCACCGGCCAGCCATAGGCCAACGGCCAGGCCAGTGGAGAAACCTGCGACGGTCGCTCCAGCAGCAATCCAGCATCGCTGGCCGACAGCGGCTCGGCGTCGGATTGTTGCAGGGCCATTTCGACCCACTCGTAATGCGCCAGCTCGACCATGAACGGCGGCCACGGTCCATCGTTCAGCGCCTGGGGCTCGGAGGCCAGGAACTCGACAAACTCCTGGGCAATCTCACCGAATTTTGGCGTGTGAGCGTGGTGATCCCGCAGGAAGATTCGCACCAGTAAACGCCACTGATCATCGCCGAGAATTTTCACCAGTACCGGAAAAGTGCCACTGAGCAACGACGACAGATTGGAGAACACCAGATCGCGATAAACCTGCGCCCGTGCCACGTCCATCCCGGCGGGTGGAGCACAGTGGTCAGGGTCGCGCAGGTAGCGAGTCAATGTGTCTTGCTGCTGGTGCAGCGTCGGCTTATCCACGGTTCGCCTCCTCGTCTTGCAGTCGGCGGATGGTCTGCAACTCGCTCACCAGTTCAGAGAACGCCGGGTAATTGAAGTCCCGTTCAAGCAGCGTCGGCTGTACGCCGAACCGCGCATACGCCTCGGCCAGCAATGACCAGACCACCGGTTTGACCGAGGCGCCATGGGTGTCGATCTTCAGTATGTCGGACTCATCAAAGTGCCCAGCCACGTGCATGGCAACCACCCTCCCCGTGTCGATGCCCGCCAGAAATGTCTGCGGATCGAAGCCGTGATTGATCGAGTTGACGTAGACATTGTTGACGTCCAGCAGCAGGTCGCAATCGGCTTCGCGCAGCACGGCGTTGGTGAACGTCAGTTCGTCCATGTCCTGCTGCGGCGCGGCGTAGTAGGAGACGTTTTCCACCGCCAGGCGCCGACCGAGAATGTCCTGGGACTGGCGAATTCGAGCGGCGACGTGGTGCACCGCTTCTTCGGTAAACGGCAACGGCAGCAGATCGTAAAGATGCCCGTCATCGCTGCAGTAGCTGAGGTGTTCGCTGTACAGCGGCACCTTGTGATGATCGAGGAAAACCCGCACCTCCTGCAGGAACCCGACGTCCAGCGGCGCCGGCCCGCCCAAAGACAAGGACAAGCCGTGACAGGACAACGGATAACGCTCGGCCAGGGCGCGAAACGCCGCGCCATGAGCGCCGCCGATGCCGATCCAATTCTCTGGCGCGACTTCCAGGAAGTCGAAAGCGCCTGGCGGGGCCGCTTGAAGGTCCTGCATTAAACCGCGGCGCAAGCCTAGCCCGACGGTCGCCTTCGCTGATGTGAGGGGAGTCTGCATGGTGTCGATCTCATCCTGGGATCCGGTCTCCAGCGTCTGAAAACTCAGTGCCGGCCGGCAGGCCCAGTCAAGCGCCGCTGTGTGTCGGGTCTGTGTCACAAACGCCGCTCTTCTCAGGCCACTGTATCGGACAGGCAGTCAGATACAGTGGGATACACGAACTAGACTTACTGATTACCCCCGTAGGGGAGCCAGGACGCGGTTATCGTCCTGTTCATTCCCACGATCACCGCCCAAAGGTGCATGCCTCGACAAACAATGCCTCTGGACCGTGATCCTGCTGAAGGAGCACACATGATGGACGAGGCCAGACTCAATGATTTCATGGGCAAACTGGTGAACGACATGGGTGGCGCGGCGATGCTCGCCAACGTCATCCTCGGCGAAGAGCTCGGCCTGTACCGGGCCATGGCCGACAGTCAGCCAGTCACCCCCGAAGCACTCGCCGAAAAGACCGGCTGCAACACCCGCCTGCTGCGTGAATGGCTCAGCGCCCACGCCGCCTCCGGTTACATGGAGCACCGCGACGGTCAATTCCGCCTGCCGGAAGAGCAAGCCCTGGCGCTGGCGATCGAAGACTCACCGGTCTATGTGGCCGGTGGTATCGGAGTGGTCGCGTCGTTTTTCCATGACAAGGACAAACTGGTCAATGCCATGCGCGGCAACGGCGCCCTGCCTTGGGGCGATCACCATCCGTGCATGTTCAGCGGCACCGAGCGATTCTTCCGCCCAGGGTATAAGGCGCATTTGGTCAGCGAATGGCTACCGGCCCTCGACGGTGTGGTCGCCAAACTGGAAAGCGGCGCCAAGGTGGCGGACATCGGCTGCGGCCACGGCGCCTCGACCGTGATCATGGCCCAGGCGTTTCCGAACTCACGGTTCGTCGGTTTCGATTACCACGCGCCTTCGATCACCGTCGCCACCCAGCGCGCCGAAGAAGGTGGCGTGTCCGGCCGGGCGCGGTTCTTCCAGGGCACCGCCAAGAGCTATCCGGGCGACGACTATGACTTGGTTTGCTACTTCGACTGCCTGCACGATATGGGTGACCCGGTCGGCGCCGCAAAGCATGCCTATGAATCGCTCAAACCCGATGGCTCGGTGCTGCTGGTAGAGCCCTTCGCCAACGACACGCTCGACGCCAACACCACCCCGGTGGGACGACTGTTCTACGCCGCTTCGACCTTTATCTGCACGCCCAACTCGCTGTCCCAGGAGGTCGGCCTCGGGCTCGGAGCCCAGGCGGGCGAGGCACGGTTGCGCAAGGTCTTCACCGAGGCGGGATTCACCCAGTTCCGGCGGGCCACGGAAACGCCGTTCAACCTCATTCTGGAGGCGCGTAAATAAGGGCAGGCACATAACCGGGCAGGTTGACCTGCCCGGATGCAACTGACGAAACCCGCTCCCATAGGTGACCGTGATCAGCTCAGACGCTCGCCAAGGTTTTCAGCCTTGAGAATATCGAACAACGCCTGCGCCGCCGCCGACAGTTCATGCCCCGTCGTCAGCACCCCGATCGCCCGTTCCACCACCGGGTCGCGCAGGGTAATGCAACGCGCGCCCAACTCGCGCATCTGCCCGGCGCACAAGGCCGGTACCGCGCTCACACCCAATCCGCTGGCCACCATCCGCCCGACTGTCGCCAATTGATGGCTTTCAAACTCCACCGGCAGCTTCATGCCCCGCGCCTGCAAGTGTTCTTCAAGCATCACCCGCACCGTCGAGGGTCGCTGCAAGGTAATGAACGGTTCCTTGAGCAAGGTCTGCCAATCAATGTCGTCCCGCTCCGTCAGCGGTGAATCGAGGGGCACCACCGCCACAAACCGGTCTATGTACAACGGGGTAAATTCCAGCGACGAACTCTGGGTCGGTTCGAACGCCACGCCCAATTCCACCTGACGGTCGCGAACCATTTCCAGCACCTGCTCGTTGATCACGTCGTTCACCGTGACGTTGACCTTGGGATAACGCGCGCGAAAGGTCTTGAGGATCGGCGGCAGCAAGTTGCCGGCAAACGAGGGCATCGCCGCCAGGGTCACGCGGCCGCGCTGGAGGGTGAAGCGTTGGCGCAGTTCATCCTCGGCATTGTCCCAGTCCGCGATCAATCGACGAGCCAGTGGCAGCAGCGATTCGCCTTCGGCGGTCAGTGCAACGTTACGGGTATTGCGCGTGAACAGGCGCCCGCCCAACCCCTCCTCCAGCGCCTTGATGGTCAGGCTCAACGCCGACTGGGACAGGTGCAATCGCTCGCAAGCCACGGCAAAACTCAAACTCTGGGCCACGGCCAGGAATGCGCGGATCTGTTTGACGGTCATGATCACTGTCTCTAACGCCGTATTGATTGGTGAGTTTTATCTATCAATCAACCTTAAAAATCAACTTAACAAATAAATCTGTCAGCGAGACACTCCCTCCCCATCCGGCTAGCCAGCCGCCCACAAAGAATAAAAGAGGTGCATATGGCAGGGTTCGACAAGCGCGTGTATTCCTACGAGGAAGCGATGGCAGGTCTTGAAGACGGCATGACTGTGATCTCCGGCGGCTTCGGCCTGTGCGGGATTCCGGAAAACCTCATCGCCGAGATCCAGCACCGCGGCACGCGTGATCTCACCGTGGTCTCCAACAACTGCGGCGTCGATGGTTTCGGCCTTGGTGTGCTGCTGGTAGACCGGCAGATCCGCAAAGTGGTGGCCTCTTACGTCGGCGAAAACGCGCTGTTCGAGAAACAACTGCTGAGCGGCGAAATCGAAGTCGTCCTGACCCCCCAAGGCACCCTCGCCGAAAAAATGCGCGCAGGCGGTGCCGGCATCCCGGCGTTCTTCACCGCGACCGGCGTCGGCACTCCGGTGGCCGATGGCAAGGAAGTCCGCGAATTCAAGGGCCGCCAGTACCTGATGGAAGAATCCATCACCGGTGACTTCGCCATCGTCAAAGGCTGGAAAGCCGACCATTTCGGTAACGTGGTCTATCGCCACACCGCCCAGAACTTCAACCCGCTGGCCGCCACCGCGGGCAAGATCACCGTGGTCGAAGTCGAAGAAATCGTCGAACCCGGCGAACTGGACCCGTCGCAGATCCACACCCCTGGCATCTACGTCGACCGGGTCATTTGCGGCACGTTCGAGAAGCGCATCGAACAGCGCACCGTGCGTAAGTGATCCCCTGCCCCCGGACCGAATGAAGGAATAACAACAATGGCACTTTCCCGCGAACAAATGGCTCAACGCGTCGCCCGCGAAATGCAGGACGGCTACTACGTGAACCTCGGCATCGGTATCCCGACCCTGGTCGCCAATTACATCCCTGAAGGCATGGAAGTCATGCTGCAATCGGAAAACGGCCTGCTCGGCATGGGCGCGTTTCCGACCGACGCCGAAGTCGACGCAGACATGATCAACGCCGGCAAGCAAACCGTGACCGCGCGTATCGGCGCATCGATTTTCTCGTCCGCCGAATCCTTCGCGATGATCCGCGGTGGCCACATCGACCTGACCGTGCTGGGCGCGTTTGAAGTGGACGTCGAAGGCAACATCGCCTCCTGGATGATCCCCGGTAAACTGGTCAAGGGCATGGGCGGTGCGATGGACCTGGTGGCCGGTGCGGACAACATCATCGTCACCATGACTCACGCTTCCAAGGACGGCGAGTCGAAACTGCTGTCGCGTTGCAGCCTGCCGCTGACCGGCGCCGGTTGCATCAAACGTGTGCTGACCGACTTGGCCTACCTGGAAATCAAGGATGGCGCGTTTGTGCTCAAAGAGCGCGCGCCGGGCGTCAGCGTCGAGGAAATCGTCGCCAAGACCGCTGGTAAACTGATCGTGCCTGACCACGTCCCGGAAATGCAGTTCGCTGCCCAGTGAGGAATCCTTCCATGCAAGAAGTCGTAATTGTTGCCGCCACTCGCACTGCCATCGGCAGCTTCCAGGGGGCGTTGGCCAATGTGTCCGCGGTTGACCTCGGTGCTGCGGTGATCCGTCAACTGCTGGCGCAAACCGGTCTGGACCCGGCGCAGGTCGATGAAGTGATCATGGGCCAGGTGCTGACCGCCGGTGCCGGGCAAAACCCTGCCCGCCAGGCCGCGATCAAGGCCGGCCTGCCCTTCGCCGTGCCGGCCATGACCCTGAACAAGGTCTGCGGTTCGGGCCTGAAAGCGCTGCATCTGGCGGCTCAGGCGATTCGCTGCGGCGATGCCGAAGTGATCATCGCTGGCGGCCAGGAAAACATGAGCCTGGCCAATTACGTCATGCCGGGCGCCCGCACGGGGTTGCGCATGGGTCACGCACAGATCGTCGACACGATGATCAGCGATGGCCTGTGGGATGCGTTCAACGATTACCACATGGGCATCACCGCTGAGAATCTGGCCGAGAAATACAGCCTGACCCGTGAGCAACAGGACGCCTTCGCTGCCGCGTCCCAGCAGAAAGCCGTGGCCGCCATCGAAGCCGGGCGGTTTGCCGATGAGATCACGCCGATCCTGATCCCCCAGCGCAAGGGCGATCCGCTGTCCTTCGCCACCGATGAACAGCCTCGGGCCGGCACCACCGCCGACTCCCTGGGCAAACTGAAAGCGGCCTTCAAGAAGGACGGTTCGGTGACGGCCGGTAACGCTTCTTCGCTGAACGACGGCGCCGCTGCGGTGATTCTGATGAGTGCGCAGAAAGCCAAGGCGCTGGGGCTGCCAGTACTGGCGAAGATCGCCGCTTATGCCAACGCAGGCGTCGACCCGGCAATCATGGGCATCGGTCCGGTGTCGGCCACTCGTCGTTGCCTGGGCAAGGCCGGTTGGTCCATCGATCAACTGGACCTGATCGAAGCCAACGAAGCCTTCGCCGCGCAATCTCTGGCCGTGGCCAAGGATCTGGAATGGGACCTGAACAAGGTCAACGTCAACGGCGGCGCCATTGCCCTGGGCCATCCGATCGGGGCCTCGGGTTGCCGGGTGCTGGTGACCTTGCTGCATGAAATGATCAAGCGTGATGCCAAAAAAGGCCTCGCCACTCTGTGTATTGGCGGTGGTCAGGGCGTGGCATTGGCCATCGAGCGGGCGTAAGCGCCTTTTTGGCTTCACCAATACCCTGTGGCGAGGGAGCTTGCTCCCGCTTGAGTGTGTAGCACTCACAAAAATCTGCGAAAAATACCGAGATTTTGGGGCAGCTGCGCAGCCCAGCGGGAGCAAGCTCCCTCGCCACAATGGTCCGAAAGCCACATCACATCCTTTGCTGATCGGCACGCCGCATACAGCTACCTCTCTGAGAGCAATCCATCGCCCGCAATGCTAACGTGGCCGGCTCACACCGAATGGAGACGCGTGCGTGCTGATGCTCAAACTGCTGGTAATTCCGGGATTTCTGTTGCTGATTTCCCTGGCCGGAAAACGCTGGGGCCCAAGTGTGGCCGGTTGGCTGTCGGGGTTGCCGGTGGTGGTCGGGCCGATTCTGTTCTTCCTCGCCATCGAGCAGGGTCAGGTGTTCGCGGCTCAAGCAGCGACAGCAGCGTTATCAGCGATGTTCGCGATGATTGCCTTCTGCGTGGCCTACGCCCAAGTTGCACAACGCTTGAGCTGGCCGTGGGCGCTGTCGATTTCGCTGCTGGTCTGGGCCTTGACGGCTATTGTGCTATCGCTGATCCCGCCGTCGCTGGTGTTCTCGGTAATCGCGGCCGCCACCGCGTTGCTGGCTGCGCCGTACCTGTTTCCCGCGGTGCAGCCCATCGTTTCAGGCCCGGTGCCGAAGTCCGACAAACTGCTGCTGCGCATGATGGCCGGCGCCCTGCTCACATTGACTGTGACGCTGCTGGCCAGCACCGTCGGCGAACGCTGGAGCGGTCTGCTCGCAGTATTCCCGGTGCTAGGCAGTGTGATGGCGGTGTTTTCCCAGCAGACTCGCGGCCCGGCGTTTACTGCAGCGTTGCTCAGGGCAACGGCGACCGGGATGTATTCGTTTGCGGCGTTTTGTCTGGTGCTGGCGTTGGCGTTGCCGAGGTTGGGATGGCTGGGGCTTGTCTTGGGCGTAGGCGCGTCGTTGGGGATGCTAGTGATCACCAAACGGCTGGCGTTGCGCCCAAGGTGAGAACGTAGCAGGCTGCGGCAGCTGCTACAAATCGCGATCCGTGGGATGATCGCCATCAACGCGCGGATCATCCCTCGGAGAGTTTGAATGTCATTGTTGAGTAAAAAAGCCGTTGTTCTGCTGCTGATGGCGGCTACCAGCCTGGGTGCCTTGAATGCGCAGGCGGCCAAGGCCACTGCCAGCGCCAAAGCGCCGACCCAGAAGGTCTCGATGCTCGGCGGCAAGTTCACCTTCACCCTGCCCAAGGGTTTCATCGCCAACCCGCTACCGGCCGGCGATGCGGCCACCGGCACTGCCGGGGCGACGGGCACGATGTACACCAACCAGACCACCAAAACCGTGGTGATCGCCGCTGAAAACACCATCCCCGGCGGCGCCAACGTCACGGACAACGACGGTGAGTTCCTTGACGCCACCGTGTCCGCGTTCGCCACCGAGCAACGCAACGCCTTGCCGGACTTCAACAAAACCAGCGAAAAAAGCCTGACCCAGAAAGGCACGGGCCTGGGCCTTCGGCAGATCGACAGCACCGCCACCCAGGGCGGTGGCATGACGCTGGACAGCACGTTGATGGCCGCTTCCGGCACGCGCATGGCCATCGTCCAGATCATTTCCCGCCCCAACGACAAAACCGGCCACGAAACGCTGGTGAAACAAATCGTCAGCGGCAAATAAACCCGACCGATTCAGGGATTCAGGCGCTGCAACCAGGCGCTCAAATCCTGCATCTCGGTGGCGCTGATGCTGTGACCGACACCCGGATAAGCATGAAACTCGGGCTTGAGTGACAGGCGCTGCAACAGGCTGTCGGCCTCAGTACCGTCGTTGTAGGGCAGGAGTGTGTCGGCAGTGCCATGACCGATGAAAATCGCCAGCAGCTGGCGTTTTTCATCCGGTTTGAGTTCGGACTTGAGCACCGGCAGAATTCGCCCGCTCAGTGCCGCAATTCCACCCACTGCCTCGGGATGACGCAACGCGACCTCGTAGGACATCATCGCGCCCTGGCTGAAACCCACCAGGAATACCTTGTCCGCTTCGGTGTGATATTTCTTCGCCGCTTGTGCGACAAAATCCCGCAATACCTGGCCGCTGGCCTTCAGGTCGTCCGTCTCACCGTCATAGGCGCCCTCGCCCTTCTGGCGAAACCACTGGTAACTGCCCTCCTCCAACGTCATCGGCGCCCGCACCGACAGGTAGTTGTACTGCGGCGGCAATTCATCCTTGATGTCGAACAGGTCCTGCTCGTTACTGCCGTAACCGTGCAGGAAAATCACCAGGGGTTGGTTGCGGGATTCAGCGTCGGCCTGCTCCAGGTACTTGAGCGGCAGATCGGTGTGCAGCGGGGTTTGAGCGTGGACGGCGGTGGACGCCAGGAGCGTGAGCAGAGCGAGCAACTTCAGCATAAACCTTCCTTCACAGCGCGCAGGATTCGGGGCAAAGCCTATCACTGTGAGTTGGGATGTCGATGATGGCCCAGGCATCTTCGCCGCTTCTGAAGCCGTCTTCGCGAGCAAGCCCGATCCCACATTAAATCGCGGCCTGATTAGGGAGCATAAAAAAAGTGGCCACCGCGTCAACAGTGGCCACTTTTTTCTACGTCGTATTAATGGCCGTACACATCAAAAGCGAAGTACTTGTCCTGCACTTGCTTGTACTTGCCGTTGGCACGGATTTCGGTGATGGCGGTGTTGAATTTGTCCGCCAGCTCTTTATCACCCTTGCGCACAGCGATGCCGGCACCGCCGCCGAAGTACTTGGCGTCTTCGTAGGTCGGGCCAACAAACGCGAAGCCTTTACCGGCGTCGGTTTTCAGGAAACCGTCGTCCAGGTTGACCGAGTCGGCCAGCATTGCGTCGAGGCGACCGGCAACCATGTCCAGGTTGGCTTCCTGCTGGGAACCGTAACGCACCAGATTGATCCCGGCCGGCACCAGCACTTCAGTGGCGAAGCGGTCGTGGGTACTGGCGCGCAGCACACCGACTTTCTTGCCTTTGAGTTCGGTCAGCGGGTCCTTGACGTCGGTGCCTTCCTTCATCACGAAGCGCGCCGGGGTGTGGTAGTACTTGATGGTGAAATCGACGTTCTTCTTGCGATCGTCAGTGATGGTCATGGACGACAGGATCGCGTCGATTTTCTTGACCTTCAGGGCCGGGATCAGGCCATCGAACTCTTGCTCGACCCAGGTGCACTTCACTTTCATCTGCTCACACAACGCATCGCCGATGTCCACGTCGAAACCGGTGAGTTTGCCGTCCGGGGTTTTCATCGAAAATGGCGGGTAACCGGCTTCGATACCGAGGCGAATCGGCTTGGCGTCTTCGGCCACGGCGGTCAGGGACAACATCGACAGTGCCAGGGCACCGAACATCACTCGCTTCTTCATTTATAACTCCTGTGTGCGGAGGCTTTTATTGGCAGCTTTCGATTGGCAACTTTCGGTTAGTGAAGACCGAAGTGGCCGGCAGTCTAGAGCGGCTTCAGGAGGGCAAATTGTGTTTAAGCGACAAATACTTATAGAAAAACAGCCGAGAGATTCAAGGCACTTGAAGCGTGCGCCACGGTGGTGCAAGGGCTGTAGGACAATCCATTGTTTCAGACAAAACCTACAAGGTTTCGGGCGTGATCCGATTGATCAGTCGCACTGGCGATGAACTTTTTTTTGCGGCACATTGACCCCGCCCACCCCATTCCCGGAAGAGAAGCGTGATGCCCACGTTGAACCTGATCCAGCACCATCCAGCCGAAGGTCCTGGCGCCATTGCCGAATGGACCCGGGCCCGTGGCATTTCGCTGAGCGTGTTTCGCGCCGACCTCGACCAGTTGCCGCCGGTGAGCGCGGCACCCGCGATCCTGTTGGGTGGGCCTTACGAATCCAATGCTGGGCCGACGTGGCTGGAAGCGGAACGTCAGTGGCTGGCAGGCAGTCTCGATCAGGACGCGCCGGTGTTTGCGATTTGTCTGGGCGCGCAATTGCTGGCGCTGAGCCTGGGTGGCAATGTGCGGCGCATGGCTCATCCCGAAACGGGCTGGACCACCGTGACCTTTGCCGATGGCCAGAGGCTGAAGGTGCTGGAATGGCACGAAGACGCGATTGATCTACCGGCGGATGCACAGTTGCTGGCCAGCAGTGACGTGTGTGAGCAGCAGATGTACCGCGTCGGGGCGACGCGGGTGGGGTTGCAGTTCCACCCGGAGTGGAATGCCGAATCGGTGGCGATTCTCAATGAGCACTTTGCCGAGGAATCGCCGTTGCCTCGGGGACCACAGGATAGCGCCGCCTATCAAGCCGTCGATGATTGGTTGCAGGCGACGCTGGATGAATGGTGGAACGCTTCATCAGCTCATCGCTGAGTCTGAGAATTGATGGACTTCTGTGGCGAGGGAGCTTGCTCCCGCTCGGCTGCGAAGCAGCCGTAAATACTGAGAATGCGATCTCTCCTGAGAATCGTGGTTGGCCGTTTTCAGGGCCGCTTCGCGACCCAACGGGAGCAAGCTCCCTCGCCACAATTAGTCAGCATTCACAACTTATGGGCATCGCAACGACAGGTTGCACCGCAACACTCAATTCAAACCCCTCATCCAGCCACCCGGTCACCCCGCCAATCATCTCCTTGACCGGGTAACCCAGCGCCGCCAGTTTCACCGCGGCCTTGTTGGCGCCGTTGCAATGGGGCCCTGCGCAATAGACCACGAACAACGTGGACTTCGAATAAGCCGCCAGGCCATCAGCCGTGATCAGTCGCCCCGGAATGTTGATCGCGCCCGGCACATGCCCGCGCTCAAACGCTAACGGTCCACGCACGTCGACCAGGACAAAATCCACCTCGCCGGCCTGTTGGCTGCCATAGACGTCGGAACAATCGGTCTCGAAGGTCAGACGATTGCTGAAATGCATCAGGGCAATGGCGGACGGGGCAGCAGGAATTTCGCGAACCAGGCTGGGCATGGCTGTACTCCAAAGTCTCGGTGGGTGTGGGAAGACTTTATCTGCCCCGCGCTTATCGCTACAGTGGCGCACAAGACACTCACCGGGAATTTTCCGCCAAATGCAGCCCACCCCTGGATTGGTCGCGATTCTGGCCTACGACGGCCTCTGCACGTTCGAATTCGGCATCGCCGTGGAGATCTTCGGTCTGGCACGGCCGGAGTTCGATTTCCCTTGGTATGAGCATCGTATTGTCGCTGTCGACCCAGGGCCGATGCGCGCCATGGGCGGCATTCAGGTGCTGGCCGACGGCGGGATGGAACTGCTGGAGGAGGCCCGGACCATTATCATTCCCGGTTGGCGCGATCGCAGCGCGGCGGTGCCTGAACCTTTGCTCGCCGCCCTGCGCCAGGCCCATGCCCGGGGCGCGCGATTGCTGTCGATCTGTTCCGGGGTATTCGTCCTGGCGGCCACCGGTTTGCTCGACGGTCACGGCGCCACGACACACTGGCGCTACACCGCTGAACTGGCCGAACGTTTTCCGGACATTCAAGTGGACCCGGATGTGCTCTATGTCGATTCCGGCCAATTGATCACCTCGGCCGGCAGCGCCGCGGGCATCGATGCCTGCCTGCACCTGGTCGCGCGGGATTTCGGCACTCAGGTGGCCAACTCGGTGGCGCGACGGTTGGTGATGTCGCCGCAACGCACCGGCGGTCAGGCGCAGTTCATTCCGTCACCGGTCAGCCCGACGCCACGCAGCGATCTGTCGCGGGTCATGCAATGGGCACGGGAACGTCTGCACGAACCGCTGGAGGTTCGCGACCTTGCCAGCGAGGCGGCCATGAGTGAGCGCACGTTCCTGCGGCGCTTCACCGAAGCCAGCGGCCTGCCGCCCAAGGCATGGTTGCAACATGAGCGCCTGGCCCGGGCCCGCGAGTTGCTGGAGAGCACCCGCCAGAACACCGAGCAGATTGCCCAGCACTGCGGTTATCGATCGGTGGAGAGTTTCCGGGTGGCGTTTCGCAGCGTGGTCGGCGTGCCACCGTCGGTGTATCGGGAGCGGTTTGGGCGTGAGGTAAAGGCGATTTCTTGAGGTGTGCTTGAGGGCCTCATCGCGGGCGAGCCCGCTCCCACAAAGTCTGCGTCGTACACAAGTTTTGTGCTCAATAGAGATCCACTGTGGGAGCGGGCTTGCCCGCGAAAGCGTCACATCAGACATCAATTATCTCAAGACTTTCGCAACAGATAGGTATCCATGATCCACCCATGCGCCAGCCGCGCCGCCTTGCGCACTCGCTCAATCTCATCCGCGACATCCTTGAGTTTGCCACTGATCAGGATTTCATCCGGCGTCCCCAGGTAAGCCCCCCAGTAAATCTCCGTCTCCTGATCGGCCACGTGATGGTAGGCATCTTGCGCATCCAGCATCACCACCAGGCTGTCGGCGTCACTCACCTGCCCCGCCGCCAACCGCCGGCCGGTGGTGATTTCAATCGAGCGACCGATGCGATTCAGCGGCACCTTATGTTGCGCCGCCAACGCCTGCACGCTGGTGATTCCGGGGATCACCTCGAACTCGAACACACACCGGCCTGACGCCAGAATCGCCTGCAGAATCCGAATGGTGCTGTCGTACAACGCGGGATCACCCCACACCAGAAAACCGCCGCACTGGTCGTCAGTCATTTCCTCGTTGATCAGCCGCTCGAAGGTCTGCTGCTTCGCGCGGTTCAGATCTTCGACGCTGGCCTTGTAGTCCACATCCCCGCGCTCCCGCTCCGGGCTATGGGCTTCGACAAAGCGGTAGTCGTGATCGGTGATGTAGCGCTCACAGATCTCGCGGCGCAGGTCGATCAGTTTGTCTTTGCTCTGGCCCTTGTCCATGAGGAAAAACACATCGACACGGTTCAGCGCCTTCACCGCCTGCATGGTGATGTAGTCGGGGTTGCCGGCGCCGACACCGATGACCAGAAGTTTTTTCATCAACGTGCTCCCTCAGGTTCCGTGCCCATCAAGCGTAACCGCCAGCGACCGTTGAACCGCAACTCGATGGCCGACAACGGTTCGACGTCGATCTGGTTGAACGCCGCCCCCTGCAACACCTGCATCAGTGCGGCGCGAATGACAAAAGGATGGGTGATGGCAACGATATGCCCCGGCGTCGCCTCAAGGGTACTCAACCACGCAGCCACCCGCTCACCGAGTTGCGACACCGATTCTCCACCGTGAGGCGCCGAGGTCGGGTCATTGAGCCAGGCCTGCAGCATCTGCGGTTCGGATGTTTGCAGGTCGTCGATCGACGTGCCTTTCCAGCGCCCGAAATCGCAATCTGCCAGTGCCGCGACAATCTCCACGTCGCCGCCAAACAGCTCAGCGGTTTGCCGGGTCCGCCGTTCAGGGCCACAGAGCAAACGGGGTGTGCCCTTGAACTGGCGGCAACGCGAACCCTTCGCCGATTGCCAATCCATTTCCAACGGCTCATTCGTAGGAAAACACGCCAATTTTTGTGCGACGGTTCGAGCGTGGCACATCAGGGTCAAGCGGGTCGCCTGCACGGAAGATCACTCTGTCGATAGGATGGAAAACGGCACGATGCTACGAGTAATCGGCCCATTGTGCCGCAAGAAGCGCGATCCAGGGCGCTTCGTTTCAAACAGTCGATCGGGTTGGCGGCCCCTTTTTATCCCCCATAAGTAGCGATCTCTGACACCACTATGGGCGATGTCCTACAACGTCAGTCGACATCCGCGTAGCCCCCGGCGCACGGGGTTTTCGCCCCATTTTGCGGCTTTTAAAATCCATGCGAAAATTCACTAGACATGTAGCACACGTTACATAAATACTGTTTTAGCAATTTATGAAATGAAACCGACACATTCATCCAGCAGGAGCCCGGATGCCCTCTCTCAGAGACCTGATCACCGATCCCGGCCTGGAACTCACGCCATCGGAACGCAAAGTCATACGTGCCTTGCTGGATCAGTACCCGCGTAACGGGCTGGGCCCGATGTCACGTCTGGCCGAACATGCCGGTGTCAGCGATCCGACCATCGTGCGGTTGGTAAAGAAGCTTGGTTTCAGCGGTTATGCCGACTTTCAGGAAGCCTTGCTCAGCGACATGGATGACCGCCTGCGCTCCCCCAGTACCCTGTTGCAACCCCGCGCCCATCTCAAGAAAGATGATCCCTGGGACTATTATTTGGCGAACAGTCATCGGGCATTGGTCGATACCCAGGCGCTGACTCAACCCGAAGATGTACGAATTCTGATCGAATGGCTGCTCGACACCCGCCATCAGGTCCATTGCTTTGGCGGCCGCTTCAGCAGTTTCCTCGCCAACTATTTGCTCAACCATCTGCGCCTGCTGCGGCCCGGTTGTTTTGCCCTGGAAGACAACGCGCAATTGCCGGACCGGCTGTTCGACGTGCAGCGTCAGGACGTGGTGCTGGTGTTCGACTATCGCCGCTACCAGTCCCAGGCCCTGCGGGTCGCCAATGCTGCGAAGAGCCGGCATGCGCGGGTCGTGCTGTTCACCGATATCTACGCGTCACCGCTGCGGGAAATGGCCGACCTGATCATCAGCGCACCGGTGGAATCGGCGTCGGCCTTCGACTCGATGGTTCCGGCGCTGGCCCAGGTTGAAGCACTGGTTGCCTGTCTGTCTCTGCGCAGCCCCGATCTCGCCGAGCGCCTGGAAGGCATCGATGCCCTGCGGACCGACTTCGACACTCACCTGCTGGAGGATAAATAAGGATGTTCACGCTCCCCCACCACTCGCCCCGGGACTTGCCGTTTGCCGCCGACCACACCGCACTATTGCTGGTGGACATGCAGCGTGCCTGGCTCGAGCCGCAGTTCGACCCGCACCTCAACGGGCCGGATGCCGAATACTTTCTGACCCGCGCCCACATGCAAGTGGTGCCCAATCAACGCCGGTTGCTCAGTGCCTTTCGCGGCGCCCGGCAAAACGTGCTGCACACGCTCATCGAGAGCCTCACCGCCGATGGTCGCGACCGCTCGCTGGACCACAAACTCTCGGACATGCACCTGCCCAAGGGCAGCCTGCAAGCGCGAATCATCGATGACCTGACGCCGGTCGAAAACGAAATCGTGTTGCCCAAGACCTCTTCCGGGGTCTTCAACTCCACCAACATCGACTACGTGCTGCGCAACCTTGAAACCCGGCACCTGATCATCGCCGGCATCGTCACCGACCAGTGCGTCGACATGGCGGTGCGTGACGCCGCCGACCGTGGTTACTTGGTGACGCTGGTCGAAGATGCCTGCGCCACCTACACCGAACAACGGCATCACGCCTGCCTGAACGCCATCAAGGGCTACTGCTGGATCGCCGACACCCAAACCGTGCTCCGCCGGTTGCAGGAGATGCAGCCATGAGCGCTCGCCTGTCGCCACTGCCGATGACCACGATCGTCACCACCGACCTGATTGGCGTGACACGTGGCCGTTCCTTTCCCACCGACGAACTCGATGCCTATCAAATGGCGGGCTGCGGCTGGGTGCCGGCCAACAGCGCCCTGACCCCGCAAGACATCATCGCCTCCAGCAATCCATGGGGTGCTTATGGCGACTTGCGGTTGATCCCCGACTTGAGCAGCCGGGTGACCGTCAACAACGGCCCGGATGCCAATGCCCCGGCGCTGGACTTCATTCACGGCGACATTCGCGAAACCGATGGCCGCCCGTGGGGCGCCTGCCCGCGCACGCTGTTGCGCAACGAGGTGGAGCGTTATCGCGATGAATTGGGACTGCAGATCAACGCCGCGTTCGAACATGAATTCAACCTCGGCAGCGGCGCGGCTGAGCATCTGGCGTTCTCTCTTGAGGCTCAGCGCCAGGGTGCCGAGTTCGGCGGCTGGCTGCTCAGCGCACTGCGTGCCGGCGGTGTGGAACCGGAAATGTTCCTGCCGGAATATGGCAAGCACCAATACGAAATCACCTGCCGCCCGGCCCTTGGCGTCGCCGCCGCCGATCGCGCGGTGAACGTGCGCGAGATCACCCGGGAGATCGCCCGGCAAATGGGCCTGGACCTGAGTTTCGCGCCCAAGACCTCCGAGCAGGCGGTGTGCAATGGCGTGCATTTGCACGTGAGCCTGCAGGATCTGGCCGGCCACCCGGTGATGTACGACGCCGGCACCACCAACGGCCTGTCGACCCTCGGCCAGCATTGGGCCGCCGGCGTTCTGCATTATTTGCCGGCGCTCTGCGCCTTTACCGCACCGACACCGGTTTCCTACGAGCGCTTGCAGCCCCATCACTGGAGCGCTTCCTACGCCTGCCTCGGCCAACGCAACCGCGAAGCGGCGCTGCGGATTTGCCCGACCGTGAGCCTGGGCGGCAAAGCCGTGGCGGCGCAGTACAACCTGGAATTTCGCGCCATGGACGCCACCGCCTCGCCGCATCTGGCCATGGCCGCGTTGCTGATCGCCGGGCGCCTGGGCATCGAGCAGCAACTGGCCCTGAACGCGATCACCGATGAAGTCCCCGACTCCCTGAACGAAGAGCAACGCCAGGCCCGCGGCATCGTCGCCCTGCCCGGGTCCCTGTCCCAGGCCCTGGAATGCCTGCGCAACAGCGAAGCGCTGATCGAAGCCCTGCCGAGCGCCTTGCTGGACACCTGGTTCGCCCTTAAAACCGAGGAACTGAGGCTGACGGAACAGCTCTCGCCCGCCGATCTTTGTGAGCACTATGCGCGCCTTTACTGAGTCCGCCGAACGGGGGCTCTATACCCAGCCTGCGTACACGCTGAGCCGGGAAGCCTCCGGGCACCCGCTGATTCTGGTGTGTGAACACGCCAGCCGTTTTATCCCGGCGGGGTTGAATGACCTGGGCTTGAGCCATGAAGCCGCCCGCGAACACATCGCCTGGGACATCGGTGCCCTGGCGCTGGCCGAGGGCTTGTCCGAAGCACTGGGCGCGACCCTGTTGGCGGCCAATTATTCACGGCTGTTGATCGACCTCAACCGCCCGCGCCATGCGCCGGACAGCATTCCGTTGCAGAGCGAGATTTATCAGGTGCCGGGCAATCGGGATCTGGACGAGGCCACCCGCGACTATCGCCGGCACTGCCTGTTCAAGCCGTTTCATGCACGCCTGCAAACCTTGATCGACGCCCGTGTGGCGCAAGGTCGACCGGTTCGCGTGGTAGGGATTCACAGTTTCACGCCGATTTATTACGGCCAGCCAAGGTCGCTGGAAGCCGGCGTGTTGTACGGACAGGCCGAGGAGTACGCCCAGCGAGTGATCGACGGGTTGAGCCTGCACCCGTTGAAAGTCGCCGGGAATCAACCGTACAAAGTCGATCCGCTGGGTGACATGACCGTGCCGGTTCATGGCGATGCACGAGGGCTTGAGTCGGTGTTGATCGAGGTACGCAACGATCTGCTGCGCACCCCCGAAAACATCGGTCGCTGGACCGACTATCTGGCGCCACTGCTGTAGAGCAATAGCTTCG
Source organism: Pseudomonas wuhanensis (assembly GCF_030687395.1). Lineage (GTDB taxonomy): Bacteria > Pseudomonadota > Gammaproteobacteria > Pseudomonadales > Pseudomonadaceae > Aquipseudomonas > Aquipseudomonas wuhanensis. Next base: position 3,948,397 of record NZ_CP117430.1, read on the forward strand.
AACTCGCAGCGTGCAGCTGCTTTCATCAAGGAGAAGGGCTTCATGGAAATTGAAGAATTCGGCTACAAGCAAGAGTTGAAACGCAGCCTGTCGCTGACAGACCTGGTGGTGTACGGGATGATCTTCATGATCCCCATCGCCCCGTTCGGCGTTTATGGTTACGTCAACGCCGAAGCGCCGGGGATGGTGCCGCTGGCCTACATCATCGGCATGGTGGCGATGCTGTTCACCGCCCTCAGTTACGGCAGCATGGCCCGGGCCTTTCCGATTGCAGGCTCCGTGTATTCCTACGCACAACGCGGGCTTAACCCGCATGTCGGGTTTATCGCCGGTTGGCTGATGTTGCTCGACTACCTGCTGATTCCACCGCTGCTCTACGTGTACGCGGCGATGGCGCTGAATCATTTGTACCCGGACATCCCGAAAGTCGGCTTCATCCTGGCCTTTCTGGTCAGCGCCACCTTCGTCAACCTGCGGGGCATCACCTTCACCGCGCGGATGAACATCATCTTTCTACTGGCGCAACTGGTGGTGCTGGGGATCTTCCTGTTCTACGCCTGGAATGCCCTGCACAACGGCGGCGGTAACGGTCAACTGACTCTGGCGCCGCTGTACAACCCCGAGACGTTCAACTTCGCCCTGCTGATGCAAGCGGTGTCGATTGCGGTGCTGTCGTTCCTTGGTTTCGATGCGATTTCCACCCTCGCCGAAGAGATCAAGGGAGACCCGGGCCGCAGCGTCGGCAAGGCTGCGCTGATTACATTGCTGGTGATGGGCGTGATCTTCGTGGTGCAGACCTGGATTGCTACCGACCTGGCCGCCGGCCTGGGCTTCAAGTCCGCCGACACCGCGTTCTATGAAATCGCCGAAATCGCCGCTGGCAGTTGGCTGGCGACCCTGACCGCCGTAGCCACCGCCCTGGCCTGGGGCGTCGCGGTCGCGATCACCTCGCAAGCGGCGGTTTCGCGCCTGCTGTTCGGCATGGCCCGGGACGGCAAACTGCCGAAAGTGCTGGCCAAGGTGCACCCGAAGCACAACACGCCGTATGTGAGCATCTATCTGGTGGCGGCGCTGTCGCTGGTGATCTGCTACCTGTTCATCAACTCGGTGGACACCCTCACCTCCCTGGTGAACTTCGGCGCCCTGAGCGGCTTCATGTTGCTGCACCTGACCGTCATCAACTATTACTGGCGTCGGCAGAAGTCCGGCCAGGTGATTCGTCACCTGCTCTGCCCGGTGATCGGCTTCATCATCGTCGCAGCCATCATGTACAACATGGGCGTCGATGCACAGAAACTCGGCCTGATCTGGATTGCCCTGGGGCTGGTCTATCTATTCTTCCTCAACAAACTGGGTGCCAGCACGGTCCTACCCGACCCAAGCAATGGCTGACAAGAAAAAGGGCAGCGTCTGACATGAATTCAGGCGACTGCCGATTTAACGCGTGGAAACCGACAGTGATAGTCAGGTTCGGTGCAAATCGCCGAACCCTTTGATACAGGAGTACATCCATGCTGGTCTTACGCCCAGTGGAGTTAACCGACCTGCCCCAGTTGCAGCAACTGGCGCGCGACAGTCTGGTGGGGGTCACGTCCTTGCCGGACGACACCGAACGCCTGCGCGAGAAAATTCTCGCCTCCTGCGCTTCGTTCGAGAAAGACGTCCAGGGTCCTGGCCCGGAGAACTATTTCTTCGTGCTGGAAAATCTCACGACTCGCCATTTGGTCGGCTGCTCGGAAATCCTCGCCACCGCAGGGTTCAACGAGCCGTTCTACAGTTTGCGCAACCGTCATTTCACCAGCACCTCACGGGAGCTGAACATCGAGCACGGGGTGCCGGCGCTGTCGTTGTGCCACGACCTCAGTGGTCATACTTTGCTGCGCGGTTTCCATATCGACGCGGCGCTGGAACGCACGCGGTTTTCCGAATTGCTGTCCCGGGCGCGGCTGCTGTTCATCGCCGCCTACAAGGCGCGCTTTGCCGAAGCGGTGATCACCGAAATCGTTGGCTACAGCGACGAACAGGGCCAGTCACCGTTCTGGGATGCGCTGGGCAAGCATTTCTTCGACCTGCCGTACGTCGAGGCCGAGCGGCTTTGTGGTTTGCAGAGCCGGACATTTCTCGCCGAACTGATGCCGCAATACCCGATCTACGTGCCGATGCTGCCCCCGGCGGCACAGGAATGTATCGGCCGGATTCATCCTGACGGTCAGGAGGCCTTCGACATTCTTGAACGCGAAGGCTTCGAGACCAACAGCTACATCGACCTGTTCGACGGTGGCCCGACGTTGTACGCACGCACCTCGAACATTCGCTCCATCGCCCAAAGCCAGACCGGCACGGTGCACCCTGGCTCGGCCATTGATGCCCGCGGTAGTTCCCTGGTGAGCAGCTACCTGGTGAGCAACGATTCGTTGAAGGACTACCGCGCAATTGTTGCCGAGCTGGACTACCACGCCGGGCAACCCGTGGCCTTGAGCGCCGAGATGTGCGCGGCCCTGAATGTGACCGACGCCAGCGCGATCCGGTTGATCGCCCTGTGAGCCGCCACCGGCCCCGTGCCCAACGACAGCGCCCGAACAAGCGCGAAGAAGGAGCTGCATCATGATTGTCCGTCCGGTTCAAGTCACCGACCTGCCCGCCCTGCTGGATCTGGTGCAACGGGCCGCCCCCAGGGTCACCACCCTGCCGGCCAGTGAGGAACGCCTGACCCACCGAGTGCGCTGGTCCCAGCGCACCTTTGCCGAACAGGTCGAACGTGCGGATGCCGATTACCTGTTCGTGCTTGAAGACGACGATCAACAAGTGGTCGGCGTCAGTGCCCTGGCGGGGGCTGTCGGCCTGCGGGAGCCCTGGTACAACTACCGGGTCGGACTGACGGTCAGCTCGTCGCCGGATCTGGGTATCCAGCGCCAGATCCCCACGTTGTTTCTGAATAACGAAATGACCGGCCAATCGGAAATCTGTTCGCTGTTTCTGCGACACGATCAACGTCACGGCAATAATGGTCGGTTGCTGTCGCTGGGGCGCCTGCTGTTCGTTGCCGAGTTCCCCCACCTGTTTGGCGACAAGCTTATTGCCGAACTGCGCGGCAGTGCCGACGAACAAGGCTGCTCTCCGTTTTGGGACAGCCTGGGCCGGCATTTTTTCAAGATGGATTTCAGCCATGCCGATCATTTGTCGGGGCTGGGCAACAAAGCATTCATCGCTGAACTGATGCCACGCCAGCCGCTCTACACCTGCCTGCTCACCGAACAGGCCCAGGCGGTGATCGGCAAGCCGCACCCGCACACCGAACCTGCGCTGAAGATCCTCACTGCCGAGGGGTTTGCTCATAAGGGTTACATCGACATCTTCGACGCAGGCCCGGTGATCGAAGCCCCGGTGTCGAGAATCCGCACGGTGCGTGACAGCCAACGATTGGAGCTGGCCATCGGCACGCCCGACGACCAGGCGCCGGTATGGCTGATCCACAATCGCCGCCTGGAAAACTGCCGCATCACCACCGCCCGGGCGCGGCTGGTCGGTAACAACCTGATCGTCGACCGGCTCACCGCCAAACGCCTGCAACTGCAACCCGGCAACTCGGTCCGCGCCGTGCCGCTGCGCAACCAACAGCAGCAGGCGGTGGCGGCGTAACGTGTAGCAGGTGCCGCAGGCTGCGATCTTTTGATCTCGCATTCCTTGCACGGAAAATTCGTCATCATTCTTTACCCTTCACCGTGATAGCCTTTTGTTCCTTCGGCGTTGACACTTTTGCTCAAGCCCTTCCATTCCTTTGTATTGGTGGAACTCATATGTCCAGGCTGTCACATCAAGATTTGCGCCGTAATTTCCGCCAACTGTTCGCTTCCAACGCCTGCTATCACACCGCGTCGGTCTTCGACCCCATGTCGGCACGCATCGCCGCTGACCTGGGTTTTGAAGTGGGGATTCTCGGTGGTTCGGTCGCGTCGTTGCAGGTACTGGGCGCCCCCGACTTTGCCTTGATCACCCTGAGCGAGTTCGCCGAGCAGGCCACCCGCATCGGCCGCGTGGCCCAATTGCCGGTCATCGCCGATGCCGACCACGGCTATGGCAACGCGCTTAACGTCATGCGCACCATCGTCGAGCTCGAACGCGCTGGCGTGGCCGCCCTGACCATTGAAGACACCTTGCTGCCCGCGCAATTCGGCCGCAAATCCACTGACCTGATCGGGGTGGCGGAAGGCGTCGGCAAGATCCGCGCGGCTCTGGAAGCCCGGGTCGACTCGGAAATGGCGATCATTGCGCGGACCAATGCCGGGATCCTGCCGGTTCAGGAAATCATCAGCCGCACCCAGCAATACCAACAGGCCGGGGCAGACGGGATTTGCATGGTGGGCGTGCGGGACTTCGACCACCTCGAACAAATCGCCGAGCACCTGAGCGTGCCGCTGATGCTGGTCACCTACGGCAACCCGCTGCTGCGCGACGACAATCGCCTGGCCGAACTGGGCGTGCGCGTCACCATCGACGGCCATGGCGCCTACTTCGCGGCGATCAAGGCGACTTACGACAGCCTGCGCGAACAGCGGCAGATCTTCACTCAGGCATCGGACTTGAGCGCCACTGAGCTGACGCATACGTACACGCAGCCTGAGGACTACATTCGTTGGGCGGAAGAGTTCATGAGCGTCAAGGAATGAGTCTTCTCTGACTTCGGCGCCTAAAGCGACTTGTGATTCAGCCGGTAGACGCAATGTCACCGGCAGGGTTGCAAGGAAATTGGGGCCGAATGGCTGTCATCTGTTTCTGCCAGGGAATACACACCTGAAAACAAACACCAATATTTAATAACAACTCCAGAGTTGATATTAAATATCGCCCTCTATAATCTCAAAACCGTTAAATAACAAAAAAACATTTAACCCTGAAAGCAACAACTTAATGCAACGCCACTACTTAAATTCCGAGCGATTCATCCTCGCCCAACTCACAATCACAAGGAACTACTTATGAATACCACTACTAGCAACTGGCAAAATACCCCGCTATTACGCGCCGAAGCCAAAGTTATCAACACGCCGACAAAATCCAACCATGAGGCCAACTGTCCTGGCTGGGATGGGCTCCGCTTTAACATAGGTAACATTCACGAAATCAAGAAATTCTGGAACGTTCCCGCCAAGGATTAAGACCGTAGAGCGATTACCGGGGCTGCAATCCCTTCACGCGAAAAAAACATCATTGCCGCGTCGACCAGAAAACACCACGGCATGAACTGATGGGGAAGTATACCCCTGCCTTAATGTTGGCAACCTTCACGTAATCAAGTGCTACTGGCAGTTGAGCGCGATGCTCGAACCTGCCTGATAGCAATGTCCCCCATCTGTTAGATAGACGTCAGCGGCCATAGCACTCAGCCTCTGACGTCTGCTTACAACTAACGGGCTTGATACATAAAAGGCACCCACCTCAATAACAACAACTGAACGATTCTATCCTCTCATCATTAAAAACCATAAAAACAAAGGCAAATTTTTCGTGATAAAAACCTTGCTCAACACTCACTTGACGCCTTCACAACTTATTGCCAGCATCAACACACTGAATATGACTGCCGAAGTAAAAAAACTGGCAGACCAATTACCTAAAAAAACAGCACGCACTTTTGATTCGGCTCACTGTGCGGAAATACTGAGACTGACAAACACCCACACTGGAACGTTGACTTTACATTGCAACAAAAGTGGCAATATCAGTCTCAAGGCACCTGATAACGCACCGGCGTCTGAACAACTCTATTCCGTACCCGGCAACAGTGTTTTATTTTCGATCAACGCGGAACCGTTTTTCCTTCAACTTTACAAGCTCGAAGATGAACATCTGACTCGCGCAGAGCTGGTCATCGTAGATGCCGGTAACCCGTTGTTCATCGACGGCACGCAGACCCTGTTCGACAGTAATGCGCACGGCACTGGACACTCCGCATTTATCGGCAGTCTTAATTTTCCTGACAAGAGCGCCGACATTTACGTCTTTGATCGCGTGTCATTGCAAAAAACTGCCTGGTTCCCTCATGACGACAGCGCCGCCCGCTATCTGGTCAGCCTGGAATTGCTGGAGGCAGCCCAGGATCCCGGAGCCGGCAAAGTGGCTGAAGAACTGATTTATCACTATCACCCCGCCGTCGCATGGAAGGCGTTCCAGATGATTCATCTGGTAAATCCCGCCGCAGCGCTGGGTTATGCGCCTCTTTTAAGAAACCTGCAAAACACTCGACTCAATGATTTACTGGATCAGCACGCGGGTGAGATCGCATGAAATTGGCCACCTTTGTTGAACGCATGGACACGTACGACCTCCATCAAGACAAGTCACACATCATCGCTGACCTGCGCGAACTCGCCACCAACAGAACATTGCTGAGCGAACACCTTTACAACACCCTTCAACGTGACGGGTACAGCACCAAAAACAGTTTGTATAACGCCTATGCCTTTGTGCTGCATTACTCGGATGCCTATACCGTCCGTCTCGGTTTCTGGGCTCCAGTGTCTAGCCGGGACGAAAGCGAAACGTTTATCTACAACTTGAACCACACCCACGATTTCGAGATTTACGCGGTGGGTTACAGCGGCGATGGCTACACCACCATCAAGCGCAAAATCCTCGATCAGACGCAATTACGCGCCGGCATTCGCCCTCCCCTGGGCGACGAAACAACACTCAAACTCGCCCAAGGCGAAGTGATGCACATGCAACCTTATTACGAAGTGCATCGACAGCTGCCGCCCCGGGACATGTCCTCTTCACTAAGCCTGATCATTCATGCGCCGCCAACGACCAGTGCTCAGGCCTGGTGTTTTGACGAGGACTACTTGCCCACGTATCCCGGCATCGCAACGCAGGAGACAGCGTTCTACGAACACGCGTTGTCATTGCTGGGGGCGGAGTAGCCTGAACAGGAGGTAGGCACGGTGACGTCCCGATATGAAGAATATTCGTCACCCTGCCTGCTCCCGAATCAACGGGCTTTAGTCAACTCCATAATCATCCGCGACAACAGATAAATCCTCGGCGCCACGCTCTCGACCTCGGCATATTCCTCGGGCGTATGGATATTCCCGCCGACAATCCCGAACCCGTCCAGCGTCGGTGTGCCCACCCCGGCCGAGAGGCTGGCATCCGCGGCCCCACCGCTGCCTTCTTCGGTCAACTTGCGGCCAATTTCGCCGTAAATCCCTTGAGCCATGGCCATCAAGCGATCCGACTCCGCCGTTTGCGGCATCGGCGGCAAGCCGCGTTTAAGGGTGGTGGTGACTTCAGTCTCGGGAATCAGTTTGTCCTTGGAAACCCGCACCAGGTCCTTTTCGATCCGGTCGAACTCTTCCGGCACCGCTGCCCGCACGTCAGCCTTGGCGGTGGCCTGATCCGGAATCACGTTGGTGCGATCGCCAGCATTGAGCACGGTGAAGTTGATGGTGGTTTTCTTCTGCGCATCCCCCAGTTTGCCGAGTTGCAGAATCTGGTGCGCGGCTTCCATGGCGGCGTTACGCCCCAGTTCCGGCGCGACGCCGGCGTGGGATGCCTTGCCTTTGACTTCGACCACGGCGGTGGCACTGCCTTTGCGCCACACCACCAAACCATCCGCCGGGCGGCCCGGTTCGAGGTTGAGCGTCACGTCGTGGGCCTTGGCGGTTTTCTTGATCAGGTCAGTGGCGACATCCGAGCCGGTTTCTTCGCTGGCATCAAGCAGGAAGGTGATTTGCGCGTAATCCTTGAAATCGAGGTTTTTCAGGACTTTCAGCGCATAGATCCCGGCGACGATGCCGCCCTTGTCGTCCATCACACCCGGCCCATACGCGCGGCCTTCCTTGATCTGGAACGGGCGCGCCGCGGCCGAACCTTCCTTGAACACGGTGTCCATGTGCGCCATCAGCAGGATTTTCGCCTTGCCGGTGCCTTTGAGCGTGGCCAGTACATGGTTGCTCTTGTCCGGGGTGTTGGGCACGAGTTCGATGGTGGCACCGAGCTTCTTCAACTCTTCGATGGCGATGTCACTCACCTGGGTCAAGCCCGGTTCATAGCCGGAGCCGGAGTCGATGTTCACCAGCCGCTCCAGCAGTTTCAGGGCTTCACCCTTGTACTGTTCGGCATCGGCGAGGACTTGTTTGTGCGGTTCGGCCAAGACTAGCGGGGAGAAAGCACCGAGGGCGAGGGTCAGGCCGAGGCTGGTGGCCAGGAGGGAGCGCGGGAGCTTGAACGTCATGAATCGATCCTTGTTTCGTGTCGGGGGTCGAAAATACCCTACCTGACTACGACGCAAGGCTCTACACCGGATGCGACGTACACAAACCTCAATGACCACACATCTCCTGTGGGAGCGGGCTTGCCCGCGATAGCGGTCTGACAATCACAGAGATGTTGAATGTGCCGCCGTCATCGCGGGCAAGCCCGCTCCCACAGGGAATGTGTAGTTACTGGGTTACACCGAATCGAGCAATGCCTTATGCGGTTTACCATCGCTGTGGCAGATGACGCGGTTGCGGCCGGTGGTCTTGGCTTCGTAGAGCGCCTGGTCGGCGTCGTTGAGCCACAGGGTCGCGTCGTCGTGGGCCGGGTTGAAGGCCGCCAGGCCAATGCTCAAACTGACTTTCAGCGCAGGGTTCTGCTCGTAACCCAACGTGGCGAAACGATCACGCAGCGCGTCCATCGCCACGGCGGCGCGGTCCAGCGGCAGATCCGGCAGCAGCACACAAAATTCGTCGCCGCCATAGCGCCCGGCGACATCCGCTGCGCGCAGGTTCTGCTTGAGCATTTTGCTCAGTTGACGCAGGACGATGTCCCCGGCGACATGGCCGTAGGTGTCGTTGATGATTTTGAAATGGTCGATGTCGATCAAAGCGATCGCCCCGCCCTGCTGCTGGCGTTGGCAACGCTGAAACTCGATTTCCAGCTGATCTTTCCAGGCGCCGTGATTCAGCAGGCCAGTCAGGCTGTCGGTGCGGCTCAGGGCCAACAGTTCGCGCTTATGGCGGCCAAGAGTATGGGCCTGATGGAAGCAGATCCAGCCCAGGGACATCGGATAAATCGACAGCAAAGGCAAGCAGGCGTACAGCTGAAACGGACTGGTTTGCGGGACAAAAGCCGGCATGAACACCAGCAGCCCGACGCCGATCCCGAGTATCTGCGCGACGGCGCCCACCAACAGAAAACGCAAACCGCCGATGGCCACGTTGTGCATCGCCATCATCGACAGCGTTGCCGCGCTGGGCAGCGGATTGAATTGCATGGCGGCCACCCAGAAACCGCCGAGAAACGCGTCCACCAGGATGTTGCGGTGTTCGGCACGAAAAGGAATTTCCGCCCGGCGCGCCCATTGATAGGCCACATGCGGCCAGAGCAGCCCGTTGAACAGCATCACCCCCCAGACCCAAGGCGCCGGGTTGAGTGGGGACATCCCTGCACCGACGCACAATAATCCAAGGGCCAGCCCCAGGATTCGCGACCCATAAAGCCTCCTGGCCAGTGAAAGTCCCTTTCCTCCCTTTTTTTCCATAGAGGCCTCTGTACCACTGAACGGAGCCTGACAACACACGGGATTGAAAGTTTGTTTGAAGTCTATCAGGGCAACGGCAAATAGCCATCACCGGTTGGCGGTCTGAATAGCATGGCCTCGCCATGAGCTGAATGCCCACTGTTTGGTCTATACATGAAGGGAGGGATCGATAAACAACGATGAAGAGGAGGTCCGTAGTCCCTGGCGAATGTCGCGTTCGGCAGTAGCAGCTGCCGAGCCTGCGAGGCTGCGTTCGGCTGCGAAGCAGTCGTGAATCCGGCTGATGCGATTTGCCTATTGCACCGCGAGTTCTGGTTTGACGACTGCTTCGCAGCCGAACGCAGGCTTCGCCAGCTGCTACAAAGAGAGTGTCGCGGCGCAAAGAGGCAGTTATCACCCATTGACTCGGGCGCTCGAACCCGCTGACCACACTCTGTCCTGATCACTGCAAAGGAATAGCCTGATGCTTTTGTTGGTTGTCACTATCGCCGTCTTCGTGGCCTGGAGCTGGTTGAGCTACCCGGCCATCGGTTACTGGCTCTATGACTTGAACATGGCGCTGGAGGCCCGGCTGTACCGGTTGCACAAAATTGTCGTGCCAATCCCCGAAATGACCGTCTCGACTTGGCAAGGCGGGCCTTACGAAGCCTCCAGCAGCGTGCTGATGCTGCACGGCTTCAGCGCCGACAAGAACATCTGGCTGCGCTTCGCCCGGCATTTTGTCGACGACTACCGGGTGATTATTCCTGACCTCGCGGGGCACGGCGAAACCGGCTTCAAGGCCGGCGGTGGCTATGACATTCCGGTCCAGGCCAAACGATTGATCCAGTTGCTCGATATCTGCGGGGTCGAAAAGGTGCATGTGATCGGCAACTCCATGGGCGGCTACATCGCGGCGTGGCTGGCGGCTACTTACCCGGAGCGCATTATCTCGCTGGCGCTGCTCGACCCGGCCGGCGTCACTGCCCCGGAGCTCAGCGATATGGAGCGACACCTGGCCCGCGGCCACAACCCGTTTTTGATTCATTCCCGTGAAGAGTTCCAGTATTTCTACGCCATGACCATGGCCTCCCCGCCGTGGGTGCCGGGAATCGTGCTGGATGCCGTCGCCCAGCGCTATGAACAGCAGCGCGACGAGCTGGAAGAAATTTTCAGGGACTTCCACGCCAGCCCGCCGATGGAGCCGAAACTGCCCGACATCAAATGCCCGACGCTGCTCCTATGGGGGCGCAAGGACCGCTTGATCGACGTCAGCAGCGTGCCGGTCTGGAGCAAGGGCATCGCCGATCTGCGGGTGGAAATCTGGGACGGCGTCGGCCATATGCCGATGGTTGAACAGCCGACCAACACGGCGCAGTTGTACCGGGAGTTTCTGGGGGAGCATCACATGACCCCCACCGCCCCGTAGCAGCAGCCTCGCAGGCTCAGCAGCCGCTACGGGGGTTTGGCGGATAATTCGGAGGGAGATGCTCGGCGATTTATACGAGGCGCGATTGATGAATATTCTTTACGACGAACGCATCGACGGTGTTCTGCCCAATGTCGACAAGGCGGCGTTACTCAAGGCCTTGCAGCAGGAGGTGCCGGACCTGGACATTCTCTGGCGCGAAGAAGAACTCAAACCCTACGAATGCGACGGTCTCTCGGCCTATCGCACCACGCCGATGCTGGTCGCCCTGCCCCGGCATCTGGAACAGGTGCAGGCGCTGCTCAGGCTCTGTCATGCCCGCAACGTGCCGGTGGTGGCGCGCGGGGCCGGCACCGGGTTGTCCGGCGGCGCGCTGCCGTTGGACAAAGGCGTGTTGCTGGTGATGGTGCGGTTCAACAACATCCTGCACATCGACCCCGCCGCCCGCACCGCACGGGTCCAGCCGGGGGTGCGTAACCTGGCGATTTCCCAGGCGGCGGCCCCCTTCGGTTTGTATTACGCGCCGGACCCGTCCTCGCAAATCGCCTGCTCCATCGGCGGCAACGTCGCGGAAAACGCTGGTGGCGTGCATTGCCTCAAATATGGTCTGACCGTGCACAACCTGCTGAAACTTGAAGTGCTGACGCTCGAAGGCGAACACCTGACCCTCGGCGCCGATTCGCTGGACGCGCCGGGTTTCGACCTGCTGGCGCTGTTCACCGGTTCTGAAGGCTTGCTGGGGATCATCACCGAAGTCACGGTCAAATTGCTGCCCAAACCCCAGGTCGCCAAAGTCCTGCTAGCGAGCTTCGACTCGGTGGAAAAGGCCGGTCGCGCGGTGGCTGAAATCATCGCCGCCGGGATCATCCCCGGAGGCCTGGAGATGATGGACAACCTGGCAATCCGGGCTGCCGAAGATTTCATCCATGCCGGTTACCCCGTGAACGCCGAGGCAATCCTGCTGTGCGAACTGGACGGCGTCGAAGCCGATGTCCACGACGACTGCGAGCGAGTCCGCGAGGTGCTGCAACAGGCCGGCGCCAGCGAGGTGCGTCAGGCCCGGGACGAAGCCGAACGCGTGCGGTTCTGGGCCGGGCGCAAGAATGCCTTCCCGGCTATTGGCCGCCTCTCGCCGGATTATTACTGCATGGACGGCACCATCCCCCGCCGCGAACTGCCCGGCGTGCTCCAGGGCATCGCCCGCCTGGCGCAAGAATACGGCTTGCGGGTGGCCAACGTGTTCCATGCCGGCGACGGCAACATGCACCCGCTGATTCTGTTCGACGCTAACCAGCCCGGCGAACTGGAACGGGCTGAAGCCCTCGGCGGCAAGATCCTCGAACTGTGCGTGAAAGTCGGCGGCAGCATCACCGGCGAGCACGGTGTTGGCCGGGAGAAAATCAACCAGATGTGCGCGCAATTCAACAGTGACGAGTTGACCCTGTTTCACGCCGTCAAAGCCGCGTTCGACCCAAAAGGCCTGCTCAACCCCGGCAAAAATATCCCGACCCTGCACCGCTGCGCGGAATTCGGCGCGATGCACATCCACGCCGGGCAATTGCCGTTTCCTGAGCTGGAGCGTTTCTGATGCCGGACTTCGATGCCAGTGAAGCCCTGCTGGAGCAGGTCAAACAGGCGCGGGAGAACGCCACGCCGCTGCGCATTCAGGGCGGTAACACCAAAGCGTTTCTCGGCCGTGAAGTGGCCGGAGAAATACTCGACACCCGCGCCCATCGCGGCATCGTCAGCTACGACCCGACTGAACTGGTGATCAGCGTTCGCGCCGGCACGCCGCTGAGCGAGCTGTTTGCCGCACTGGATGCAAAGGGACAAATGCTGCCTTGCGAGCCGCCATCGTTCGGCGAAGACGCCACTGTCGGCGGGATGATCGCGGCGGGACTGTCCGGGCCGCGGCGGCCGTGGTCCGGCTCAGTGCGGGATTTTGTCCTCGGTACGCGGGTGATCAGCGGCCTCGGCACTCACCTGCGCTTCGGCGGTGAAGTGATGAAAAACGTCGCCGGCTACGACCTGTCGCGTCTGATGGTGGGCAGTTATGGCTGCCTCGGCGTGCTGACCGAAGTCTCGCTCAAAGTGCTGCCCAAACCCCGGCAATGCTTGAGCATCAGCCTGGACATCGATTGCGACCGTGCCTTGGCCAATCTGGCGCAATGGGGCCAGCAACCGCTGCCCATCAGCGCCGCCAGCCACGACGGCCAGCGTTTGTATCTGCGGCTGGAAGGCGGCGAAGGTTCGGTGACGGCCGCCCATCAACGGCTCGGCGGCGAACCGTTGGATTCTGGTTATTGGGCCGACCTGAACGAACAGCGACTAGACTTTTTTAATGAGGGCCTGCCGCTGTGGCGCTTGTCACTGCCCAACAACCTCGGGCCTCTGGACTTGCCCGGTGAGCAATTGATCGACTGGGGCGGCGCGCAACGCTGGTTGAAATCCGCGGCCGACAACATTCAGTCGCGGGCCCTTGAACTCGGCGGCCACGCCACCTGTTTCAGCCATGGCGTCAGCGAAACGCCTTTCCAGCCGCTGGCCCCGGCACTGCTGCGTTATCACCAGCAACTCAAGGCGCAACTGGACCCGCAAGGGCTGTTCAACCCTGGGCGGATGTACGCGAAACTCTAGTATGCAAACCAATCTCAGCGAACAGTCCAAACTACTGCCCCGCGCCGAAGAAGCGGACAAGATTCTGCGCACCTGTGTGCATTGCGGGTTCTGCAACGCGACGTGCCCGACCTATCAACTGCTGGGCGATGAACTGGACGGGCCGCGCGGGCGCATCTACCTGATCAAGCAAGTGCTCGAAGGCGCCCCCGCCACGGCCCAGGCCCAGTTGCACCTGGATCGCTGCCTGACCTGCCGCAACTGCGAAACCACCTGCCCGTCCGGGGTGGATTATCACAACTTGCTGGACATTGGCCGCGCCGTGATCGATCAAGCGGTGCCGCGCCCAGCCAGTCAGCGGCTGTTGCGCCAGGGGCTGCGGGCACTGGCACCGAATCCGAATCTGTTCAGGACTTTGCTGCAAATCGGCGCCACCTTCCGGCCATTGCTGCCACGGGGCATTGAGGCAAAGTTGCCCCACGACCTCCCCGCCACAGGCGAGCGCCCTGCCCCTCGGCATGCGCGCCGGGTGCTGATGCTCGAAGGCTGCGTGCAGCCCGGTCTGTCGCCGAACACCAATGCCGCGACCGCGCGGGTGCTGGATCGGCTGGGGATCAGCGTGATTCCGGCGCCAGACGCCGGCTGTTGTGGCGCACTGGACTATCACCTCGACGCCCAAGCCTTGGGCCTGGACCGTGCCCGACGCAACATCGACGCATGGTGGCCACACCTGGAAAACGGTGCCGAAGCCATCGTGCAAACCGCCAGCGGTTGCGGCGCCTTCATCAAGGATTACGGGCATTTGCTGGAGCGTGACCCGGTCTATGCGGCCAAAGCCCGGCGGGTCAGCGAACTGGCCCTGGACCTGGTGCAAGTGTTGGCCGATGAACCTTTGGAACGGGTTTGCGCCGCCACCGACCGACGAATCGCCTTCCATTGCCCCTGCACCTTGCAGCACGCGCAGAAACTCGGCGGCGCGGTAGAAGCCGTGCTGACGCGGTTGGGCTTCAATCTCACGGCGGTGCCCGACAGTCATTTGTGTTGCGGCTCGGCCGGCACCTACTCGATCACCCAACCGGAACTGGCGCGGCAACTGCGCGACAACAAACTCAACGCCCTTGAAAGCGGTCATCCCGAGGTCATCGCCACCGCCAACATCGGCTGCCAGAGCCACCTCAACAGCGCCGGACGAACGCCGGTCAGGCACTGGATCGAATTGGTGGACCAAGTGCTGCGTTAACCGAACAGCCTGAGTGGCAAGAACAGTCCTTGGCAGAATGAAGTTCGTCAGAAACTTCGTTTGTCGGCGCCGCCGAAGGCTGCGATCTTTTCCGGCATCCGTTACGTCACTGCGCCAGGAAACTTTTCATGAGCCATCCGAACTTCGTCAGCCCCGACCTGATCCGCCAACGCTTCTCCAAAGCGATGTCCGACATGTACCGCGAAGAAGTGCCGCTGTATGGCGCGCTGATGGAACTGGTGGAACAGACCAACCGTCACGTGCTGGACAGCGATCCGCAGATCGCCCGACAGTTGCACAGCACCGGCGAAATCCAGCGACTGGACCTGGAGCGCCACGGTGCGATCCGCGTCGGTACCGCCGCTGAACTGGCGACCCTCGCCCGCCTGTTCGCGGTGATGGGCATGCAACCGGTAGGCTATTACGACCTGACCCCGGCCGGCGTGCCGGTGCATTCCACGGCTTTCCGTGCGGTACATGAAGCGGCGTTGCAGGTCAGCCCGTTCCGGGTATTCACCTCGCTGCTGCGTCTGGAGCTGATCGAAGACGCCGAACTGCGGGCCTTTGCCCAGTCGGTGCTGGACACGCGCTCGATCTTCACCCCGGCGGCATTGGCCCTCATTGAGCGCGCTGAAACCCAAGGTGGCCTGACTGAATACGAGGCGCAGGACTTTGTCGCACAAGCCCTGGAAACCTTCCGCTGGCACCACAGCGCCACCGTCACCGCCGAGCAGTACCAGCAACTCAGCGCCCAGCATCGACTGATCGCCGACGTGGTGGCGTTCAAAGGCCCGCACATCAACCACCTGACACCGCGCACCCTGGACATCGACATCGTCCAGGCGCAAATGCCCGCCCATGGCATCACCCCCAAAGCGGTGATCGAAGGCCCGCCCCGCCGCCAATGCCCGATCCTGCTGCGCCAAACCAGCTTCAAGGCACTGGACGAGCCGATTGCGTTTGCCGATCAAGCCGAAACCCGTGGCAGCCACAGCGCCCGCTTCGGTGAGATCGAGCAACGCGGCGCGGCGCTCACCCCCAAAGGCCGGGCGCTTTATGACCGCTTGCTCAACGCTGCCCGGGATGAACTGAAGGACTTCCCCAACGAAGCCAACGCCGCACGCTACAACGCGCTAATGACGCAGCACTTCGGCGAATTCCCTGACACCGTCGAGGCCATGCGCCAACAGGAACTGGCGTACTTTCGCTACTTCGTGACAGAAAAAGGCCTGGCGGCGGATGAACTGAAAGGCGCGTCGCTGGAGGATTTGCTCCGCGACGGCTATGTGCGGGTTGAACCGCTGGTGTACGAAGATTTCCTGCCGGTCAGCGCGGCGGGGATTTTTCAGTCGAACCTGGGGGATGCCGCGCAAACCCACTATGGCGTGCATTCGAACCAGCAAGCGTTCGAAAAGGCCTTGGGAAAATCGACGATTGATGAGTTGGGGTTGTATGCCGAGACGCAGCGGCGGTCGATTGATGAGTGCTGCAAAACATTGGGATTGCCGAGTCTGACTTGACCAGTCAAATGTACTTTGTGGCGAGGGAGCTTGCTCCCGCTTGAGTGCGTAGCACTCACAAAATCTCCGCTCGTACGCAGAATTTTGGGGCCGCTGCGCAGCCCGGCGTCGGAACGCCGCCCGGAGCAAGCTCGCTCGCCACATAAAAATTTTCGACCCGCAGGCTATGTGGGCTTAACCCAGCTTCGCCAATAAAGCCTTGGCGGTCGCTTCCGACGAGGCCGGGTTCTGACCGGTCAGCAACAGACCATCCGCGATCACGTAACTCGCCCAGTCATCGGCCTTGGAGTAAAGACCACCATTGGCCTTGAGCATGTCCTCCACCAAAAACGGCACCACATCCGTCAGCTGCACAGCGGCTTCTTCGGAGTTGGTGAAGCCCGTCACCCGCTTGCCTTTAACCAACGGCTGGCCGTCTGCATCCTTGACGTGACGCAACACCCCCGGTGCGTGACAGACCGCCGCCACCGGTTTGCCCGCCTTGAAAAACGACTCGATCAGCGCAATTGAAAAGGGGTCTTCAGCCAGATCCCACAACGGGCCATGCCCGCCTGGATAAAAAACAGCGTCATAGTCTTCGGCCCTCACAGTGCTCAGCACCCCGGTAGACGCCAATGCGGACTGGGCAGCGGAATCCTTGCGAAAGCGATCGGTAGCCGCGGTTTGCGCGTCTGGCTCATCGCTTTTGGGGTCCAGCGGTGGCTGGCCGCCCTTGGGTGAAACCAGGGTCAGCTGCGCGCCAGCGTCCTTGAAGATGTAATACGGTGCGGCGAATTCTTCGAGCCAGAAGCCGGTTTTCTTACCGGTGTTACCCAATTGATCGTGGGACGTTAAAACCATCAGGATTTTCATGTCGTTCTCCAGTCGATTTCAGGGTTATTCAGTGATCTCGGCGCTGGGTTTGACCCTCAGACAGCGCTGTTCGTTGCGCCCATTGTCGGGGTGACGGCTCATGGCCTTGATGCGCAAGAAGTTGCGCAACTATTTCGGTGAAAAGTCCTCTAGCGAAGCTGAACGCCAGGTTTATCAAGCCCTCCAGCCGAGTGCGCAAGAAGTTGCGCAGTGGTGCGCAACTTCTTGCGCACCTTTTCAACTGATCCTTGCCGAAAACTCTTTCGGCGCTGGATAAATCCATTCAACCACCTGATTTATATAGCGTTAATCATTTCTGGCACGAACCTTGATAACAGTCAGGCACCCACCGGGCGATACCGCCTCCCGGGCACCCTAACTTTTAGCAAGGAGCACATCCATGGCTACACCAGCGTACATGTCCGTTACTGGCGAAAAACAAGGCCTGATCACTGCCGGCGCGTTCACCGCCGACTCCGTTGGCAACACCTACCAGGAAGGTCACGAAGACCAGGTCATGGTTCAGGCTTTCAGCCACGACGTGATCATCCCGCGTGACCCACAGTCCGGCCAACCGACCGGTCAGCGTGTACACAAGCCAGTCGTGATCACCAAGGTATACGACAAGTCTTCGCCACTGCTGCAAGCGGCGCTGACCTCCGGCGAGCGCATGAGCGAAATCGTTATCCAGTGGTACCGCACTTCGGCTCAAGGTACCCAAGAGCACTACTACACCACCAAACTGGAAGACGCGATCATCGTCGCCATCAACAACAAAATGCACAACTGCCAGGATCCGTCGAACTCGCACTTCACGCACCTGGAAGAAGTGCAATTCACCTACCGCAAAATCACCTGGACCCACGAAGTATCCGGTACTTCGGGTTCCGATGACTGGCGTGTTCCAGTCGCTTAATCGCGGCTGACGGTTCCAAACATCGGCCAGCTCTGCTGGTCGATGTCATTTGCGCCTTCCAGGAATTTTTGCGTCCGTTGACCCGACTTCCGGGTGTCAACGAACGCCGCAGCACTGCACGAGGAACAAGGGATGTTCGCGCCGGCCAATCAGACTCACTTTGCCCTGACTGTCGAAGGTCTGGAAAACGATCTCCAGGTCCTTGCCCTGCAAGGTCGGGAAGCTATCAGCCAGCCTTTTGTGTTTGAGGTGGAGCTGGTCAGTGAGCAACCGTCCCTGGACCTCGAAACGCTATTGCACAAACCGGCCTTCTTGCAGCTTTCGCCTGACGGTAGCGGCATTCATGGCCAGATCTACCGCGCCGCCCAGGGCGATTCGGGCAAACGCCTGACCCGCTACGCCGTGACCCTGCGCCCGCAGCTGTCCTACCTGGCGCACCGCATCAACCAACGAATCTTCCAGAACCTCACTGTGCCGAAAATCGTCGGCATGGTCCTCGAAGAGCACGGCATCCAGAGCAATGCCTACGAATTCAAAGTCGGGGCGATTTATCCCGAGCGCATTTACTGCGTTCAGTACGATGAATCGGACCTGCAGTTCATCCAGCGCCTGTGCGAGGAAGAAGGAATCCATTACCACTTCCAGCACAGCGCCACGGCCCACAAGCTGGTGTTCGGCGATGACCAGACGGTGTTCCCGAAACTCGCGCCCGTGGCCTATCAGCAAGACTCCGGCATGGTCGCCAACGACCCGGTGATCAAGCGCTTCGACCTGCGCCTGGAAACCCGCACCAGCCGCACCACCCGCCGCGACTACGACTTCGAAAAACCGCGCCTGACCCTGGAAAGCGAAAACCGTGGCGACGCCCTGCCCGACCTCGAAGACTACGACTACCCCGGTCGCTTCATCGACCGCGAACGCGGCAAGCACCTGGCCAAGCGCGCCCTCGAGCGTCACCGCAGCGACTTTCAACTGGCGGAAGGCAAAAGCGATCAGCCGTTGCTGGTCAGCGGCCACTTCCTGGCCCTGACCCAACACCCCAAAGCCAAATGGAACGACCTGTGGCTGCTCACCGAAATCCTCCACGAAGGCAAACAGCCGCAAGTGCTGGAAGAGTCGGTCACCAGCAGCACGACTAACCTCAAGGACGATTTCCACCAGGGCTACCGCAACCGCTTCCAGGCCACCCCTTGGGACGTGCCGAACCGCCCGCCGCTGAACCACCCCAAACCACGGATCCTCGGCAGCCAGAGCGCCGTGGTCACCGGGCCCAAAGGTGAAGAGATCCACTGCGACCAATACGGCCGCGTCAAAGTGCAATTCCACTGGGATCGCGAAGGCCAGGCCGACGACAAGACCAGTTGCTGGCTGCGCGTCTCCTCCGCCTGGGCCGGCGCCCATTACGGCGGCATCGCCATTCCACGGATCGGCATGGAAGTGCTGGTCAGCTTCCTCGAAGGCGACCCCGACCAACCGCTGATCAGCGGCTGCCTGTATCACAAGGAAAACATCGTCCCGTACGCCCTGCCAGCGAATAAGACCCGCAGCACCTTCAAAACCCTGAGCTCTCCGGGCGGCGGCGGTTACAACGAACTGCGCATCGAAGACAAAAAGGGCCAGGAACAGATCTTCCTGCACGCCCAGCGCGACTGGGACGAAAACATCGAGCACGACCAGAAAATCCGCGTCGGCAACGAACGCCACGACACCGTCGAGCAAAACAGCTACAGCGAATTCAAGGCCGAAGAACACCACACTGTCTACGCCGACCGCAAAGTCGAAACCCGCGCCAACGACCACCTCACCGTGGGCGTCAACCAGCACATCAAAGTCGGCACCGGCCAGTTCATCGAAGCCGGCCAGGAAATCCACCTGAGCAGCGGCATGAAAGTCGTGCTCGAAGCCGGCAGCGAACTCACCCTCAAGGGCGGCGGCAGCTTCATCAAGATCGACGCCAGCGGCGTGACGCTGAGCGGACCGGTGATCAACATGAACTCCGGCGGCAGCCCCGGCAGCGGGACGGGGGCTGCGCCGCTGATGCCCGGCGCGCTGAAACAGGCCGATGCGGACAAGGCCGGCGCGGTTCTGAGCCCGGCGCAGATCAATACCCTGAAACGTAACGCGCCATTCTGTGAAGAGTGCGAGAAGTGCAAGGCAGGTGCTTGTGCGATCTGATCCGATGACTCCGCAGGCGTGGCTTGCCGAACGGCCGTTGCAGACGGGTGAGCGTTTGTACTTGATCGTTAGCGCGGCCAGTGATGCCGAAGCGCTCAAGACGCTTTACCAAAATGAACCCACAACCCAGGCAATCCCGATCTGGGGCGGTACACCCTATGCGGCTTGGCAGCCAGTGATGCCCTACCTCACCGAGTTGAAACCCAACTCAAATTTCCTGCCTTGGATTGCTGAAACCGACGCCCTCGATTGGGGATGGCTGGCCGTTTCCAGCAGCGAACCGAACGTGGTGTTCGAACATCTGCGCAGCCTGACTCAAGTGCGCATGCCGAATGGGACCGAAGTGTTTTTCCGGTTCTGGGACGGGCGGCATATCTACCCGATTCTGGAAGGACTCGGCGATGCCGCCGGTGAGGTGCTGCCGGTGTTTGATCGGTATCTGATTAATGGGAAAAGCCTGAAGGTGGGGCCGCGCGCGGTGCCAACGGCGAAGGACTGGCCTTGGTGGGAGGTGCCGCAGAAGCTGCTCGACAGCCTTGCGAAGCAAAACCCGTCGACCCTGATCGGCAACCTGATGCAATGGCTGGAAGAGGAGCGTCCAGACATCTTCGCCGCTTACCCCGAGAGCAATCTGAAGCTGAAAATCGCACGCTTCGTGCGCCGCCCGGATGCTCCGAAAAATCTTAATGAAGCACTGTTAAACCACCTGATTCTGGAGCAAGGCTGATGGATCGCGTTGCCTACGTTGACAACCAACTGAGCACGTTCAAGGACAGCTTGAAGCTGTATCAAGAACAGACCAAAACCTGGTACGCGAAAGCCGCCGATAAAGGCAGTCGAGCAACAGACCTGCCCTCCCTGCTGGGCATGGAGCGCGTCATAAAGGTCGGCAACACCAGCAAATCGGTGAGCATGACCGATGGCGACTTTGCCTCGAACGTTGCCCAGTGCCCACTCAAGGGGCCGCTGCTGATCGAGAGCAAATTCGAATCGGTGTATGACATCCCGCTGGGTGACATCGAAGTCGAAATCGTTGCGGTAGAAGGCGGCGCGGTCAGCAAAGTCAAACTCGACGCCCAAGGCAAAGCCAGCTGGACGGGTGGTATTCCGGGCAAGTTCTACAAAATCCGTATCCATAACGAAGTGACCCCGGCTCAGATCGATACCCTGTTCAAGTCCTATGACGGCCTGACCGGTCAACTGGAAGGTTTCCTGCGTAAGGAATGGGCCGGCTTCAAACCGCAATGGTCGAACATGTCCGCTTCGGGAACCGCCATGGCGGTCGGCAACGGCATCCTCGAAGGCGGTTGGGAAGCGATCAAAGGCGTCTGGGACGGCATCAGCCTGGTGCTCGACATCCTGCAAGACCCGAGCAAGTTTGCGAAAGACCTCGGTGCCGGCACCCAAAAGCTGATAGCACTGGCAAAAGAATCGCCAGACGTCATGAAGAAAGCCATGCTGCTGGCCAGCGACGAGGCCGCCCTGTTCCTGATGGTACGCAGTGCCGTGATCTGGCTGGCCGGCATGCCACCGATGAAGATGGCCGGTGACGCCGCAAAAATGACCACGGCGGCGGTCGTCGGCATCGCGATCGACATCGTGATTTCGATCGTGCTGACCATTGCTGCAGAGGGTACTGGTGTCATCTACCTCGCCGCGCGATTGAAAAAGTACGGCGAAATCATCATCAAGGCCGTGACCGGTTTTGTGGAGTCGGTGTTCAAGATCATCAAAGGCTTCATGGAATACGTCGCGAAGTACACCGCGGTAGCGGCTCGTGGCGTGACGGCTCAGGTGAAGAAAGGGGTGGCGCAGGTTCGCTTTGACGGGAAGAAAAACACAAAACTGGGCAAGGGCAAAACGGGCGACGACGCCTCCAGGCAAGCCAAGACACCTGCTGACCAAAGCGCTGAACCCGCGGCCAAAACCTGCACCGACAAGTGCCCTGTATCGATGGTCACCGGTGAAGAGTTATTGACGCTCAACGATGGCCAACTCGACGGCCTGCTGCCATTTGAGTGGACACGTCTTTACCGAAGCAGCGCAGTGGAAATCGATTGCGGCCTGGGTTATGGCTGGAGCCATGCACTGGCTCATCGAATCGAAATCAATGGCGATGAAGTCATCTGGACTGACCACGAAAATCGGGCGACGCCATTTCCGCTTCCAAGCCAACAGCGTCCGGCGATTACCAACAGCCTGTCACGGGCAGCGATTTTCATCGGTGACGACCCGTCGGAACTTGTCCTGGCTCAAGCCGGGAGTCGACCGTCCTTCTACCACTTCCGTTACAACAGCAAAGGCGCAACCCTGATCGCCATCAGCGACAGCTATGGCAACCGGCTGCACATCACCCGTGACATCCACGGCAGGATCAAACGCCTCGACAATGGCGCCGGTCGTGCCCTGCTCTTGCGATACGACCGCAAGCACATCATCGCCGTCGACTATCAACAGTTTATTCCCGCCGACAATCTGGAAGACGCCTGGAACACTGTCCAGACGCTGGTCACGTACAACTATGACGCGCAGCATCGCCTGATTGAAGCGAAGAACGCTGCCGGTGAAGCCGAACACTATCGCTACAACGATCAGCACGTGATTCTTGAGCGGCAACTGGCGGGTGGCGCGAGTTTCTTTTGGGAGTGGGAGAACGAAGGCAAGTTGTCACGCTGCGTCCATCACTGGGCGAGCTTTTCGCAGATGGAAGCGCATTACGCCTGGGACGATAAAGGCAGCGTCACCGTTACCAACGCCGATGGCAGCGAAGAGGTTTACACCCACGACGATAAAGCGCGGCTTATCAGCAAGATCGATCCGGATGGCGCTGAACACCTGAAGGCCTACAACGATAAAGGCCAGTTGATTGCAGAAAAAGATCCGCTAGGCGCCGTTACCGAGTATCGGTACGACGAAGACGGCTTGATGACGGCCGTCATTCCTCCGGAAGATGAACCCGTTTCGTATGAATACAGCAACGGGTTCGTCAGTGACGTGCACCGAGGCAAAGCCACCTGGAAGTATCAACGAAACAATCAGGGCGACATCACTCAACAGATTGACCCTGATGGTAATGCCACCCTCTACAGCTACGACCGTCAAGGCCGCCTGCTGGAAATCCGTCACCCGGATGGCAGCCGTCATCAACTGGGCTGGAACAACCTCGGCCAACTGCTGGAAGAGCGCCTGCCCGATGGCGGCCAGCGCAAATACCGTTACGACGCCTTGGGCCGGCAGATTACCCGTCAGGAAGAAACCGGCGCCATCACCCACTACCAATGGGACGCCGCCAACCGCCTCGCGCAAATCACCCTGCCCGGCGGTGCAACCCGCGCGTTCACCTACAACGCCTACGGCAAAGTCACCGCTGAACGCGACGAATTGGGTCGCGTCACCCGCTACGAATACGCCGATGGCCTGCACCTGGTCAGCCGTCGCCTCAACCCGGACGGCAGTCAGCTTCGCTACCGTTACGACAACTCGCGCTTGCTGCTCACTGAGATCGAAAACGAACGTGGCGAGCACTACCACCTCGATTACTACCCGAACGGCCTGATCCAGCAGGAAACCGGGTTCGACGGTCGCCGTACCGCTTACGAGTACGACCTCAACGGCCAACTGCTGAAGAAAACCGAATTCGGCGACGACGCCAGTGAGTTGGTCACCGAGTACCAACGCGACGCCGCTGGTCGCTTGCTGGTGAAAACCCTGGCCGAT
Source organism: Pseudomonas wuhanensis (assembly GCF_030687395.1). Classification (GTDB taxonomy): domain Bacteria; phylum Pseudomonadota; class Gammaproteobacteria; order Pseudomonadales; family Pseudomonadaceae; genus Aquipseudomonas; species Aquipseudomonas wuhanensis. The sequence continues at coordinate 3,972,364 of NZ_CP117430.1, forward strand.
GGCGAGGAAATTCACTACAGCTATGACGCCCTCGGCCGCCTCGTCAACGTCGACGACGGCCATTGGCCTCTCGCCTACGAATACGATCTGCAAGACCGCCTGATCACCGAACACCAAGGCTGGGGCACCCTGCGTTATGAGTACGACAACCTCGGCCAACTGAGCCACTGCCGCCTCCCCGACGGCAGTAAACTCGACTACCGCCACCAATCCGGTGGACGCCTGAGCAGCATCGACCTCAACGGCTCTCGCCTCACCACGCACCAGTTCAACGCGGGCCGCGAACTGCAGCGCCAACAAGGCCTGCTGCTCAGCCAATACCAGTATGACGAACAAGGCCGACTGCAAGCCCACACCGTCAGCCAACAGGAACGCAACCTGTTCCGCCGCCGTTACGCCTACGATGCCAACGGCAACCTTGCCGGCATCGACGACAGCCGCAAAGGCAACCGCAGCTATCACTATGATCCGCTGGACCGTCTGATCAACGTCCGTGGCACCACTCCGGAAAGCTTCGCCCATGACCCGGCGGGCAACCTCCTCGGCCAAGGCGACCAGCCAACCGCAAACCTGGCCAACGTCAAAGGCAACCGCCTGCTCATGCAGGGCGACCGCCACTATGACTACGACGCCCACGGTAACCTGATCCGCGAACGCCGTGGCGCCGGCCAGAAACTCGTCACCGAGTATCGCTACGACTGCCAACATCGCCTGATCGGCGTCAGCCTGCCCGGCGGTAGCATCGCAAGCTACAAGTACGACGCCTTCGGCCGTCGTATCGCCAAAACCGTCGATGGCCACACCATCGAATTCCTGTGGCAAGGCGAACGCCTTATTGCTGAAAGCGCCGACAGCCGCTATCGCACTTACATCTACGAACCCGGCAGCTTCCGCCCGCTGGCCATGCTCGATGGCGAAGGCCCGCTGAAAGCCACACCGTTCTACTACCAACTCGACCACCTCGGCACCCCGCAGGAACTTACCGACTACAGCGGCGAGATCATGTGGTCGGCGAAATACCGCGCCTACGGCAACCTTGCCACCCTCGATATCGCCGAAATCGACAACCCGCTGCGCTTCCAGGGTCAGTACTTCGACGCCGAAACGGGCTTACATTACAACCGGCATCGCTACTACAATCCGGGCACTGGACGGTTTTTGACGCCGGATCCGATCAAGCTTGCGGGTGGGTTGAATAACTACCAGTACGTGCCTAACCCTACGGGGTGGGTGGATCCGTTGGGGTTGAATAACTGCCCTCCAGGGACTACTGACCATAAGGGAGTCCCCATCAGTGACAATGCAAAACACCACCTTGAGAAAGCGGACGGCTATAACACGCAAACAGGTGTTTCAGGCGCTCACAATCGGGACGATTTTATGAAAGCGACCAAGGACAACAAGCTCTATGTCCTCTCAGAGGTCCAAAGCCCAAGCACTCCTGGAGTTTCCACGATCACGTACGGAAGAGATGCACTGGACCGAACAGGGCAAGTGGTAGGGGTAAAGCAATTCAAAAGTCCTAAAACAGTTTACGACCCAAATGTAATTTCTACTGAAAGAATGTACAACGCAGGTAAAGATGCTGCAGCCAGCGGATATGCTGGCGCTAAAGCCAGTGGAAACCGTGTTTATACTGCATCAAGTGATGGGATAACGTTTCGAATCTATCTCGACGAAACACGCACATACGTTACAAACTTTCACCCCAGCATGTAGGCCCAACCATGAGCAATTCTACTTTAACTGCTTCACAACAAAGTATCATTCACAACTGCCTCTTGGATCTACGTGACTCGTTCGCCTGGGAAATAAAAAGCTTTTTACCATTAGCCTTGGACAGTCTTTTAAACTCAGAAGGATTTGGAATTGAAATGTCCGGAATCTATGTAAGCATAGATGAAGACCAGTTAAATATCCCTGACTACCTTCAAGATGGCATGGCATTTGAATTCGTGAACGAGCATGTAATATTACCACTAAACTACGGCGCCAAACTCATCAACGACTGGTGCGAAAAAAACGCAATAGATGACCGAGAAGAAATACTATTAAAGTGCCAAAGACTTAAAGAACAATATGGTGCACAGCAGTAAAAATCAAACAACCTGGACAAACTACAAAGGGGACAGATTTATTTTCTATACTATGAAAACAAATCTGCCCCCTTTTGGCTTACAGGATAAAACATGAACAAACATCGAATCACTCTTTCAAACGGCTGGATCGCCGAATTCGAAAACCAAGGTGAGTTTCGAATGTCCGCCGAAGGCTGGAATCTGATTTTGAAAGGACCGGATAAGAAAAGCATCCAATACTTCAACGACAAGATAGTAGTAGTAAATGACGACAACGGTGCTCAGGCCAAATCGTGTATCCGTCTCTCAAACGATGGTGTTTACGGTTACTTGAGCACTGGACTGGATCATGGTTGGGTGATTGATTTTGCGCGAGGCATGATCGCTCCACATTGGGTAAGTATCTCTCACCGTCATGACGGTTACGATGAAAGCATCTCGATATACGAACAACCCGCCTTCAAACGTGCACGTGAGTATATAAGCGTGACGGGAAAACATATCTATCTGACCTTCCCATTTACCAAAGATGAGGACTTTCCCAAGGTGTGGGAGGAGTATCTGCTGATACGTAGACGTCAGCTGGATGAGACTTACTTCAGAAACTGATTTATGTCACAAAAAGACTTTCATCTAATAGCAAGCCTCAGCGCCCCCCCCAAAAACAGTCGGCGAGTTTTTTATAATACTTCGTGCGGAGTACGCAGCACAAAACACCGGGAGAGTTGTCATAATCCTTGACCAGCTCTTATTCGAAATCAAGGCATACGGCAGCCCCATTAACCTAGAACAATCATGACCGAAATACCCAGCACCGTTACAAATCTTAATTTTGACAAAATTAAATATATACTGGCATCCAGATGAAGTTCAAAGATATTCTCACAAACAAAACTGATTACTTCAGCATCGGGCAGGAAATAACATCGAGAAAGTTCTACCTGTCAATCCCGGTCAGCAACTGCCTCGTCGATTACGAGGAGTACTACGAAATCCCAAAAGCGTGCTTCGACCAATATCTGGAAAAACCAGATAGCGCACTGGAGTTCGTCGAGCAATGTCGAATTCAACAAATGGACCACTTGCTCATGATCAAGCCCGGTAGTGACCGTGGAACCGCCTGTTGAGTTGAAGTTCGTCGCCTGACAAAAGCTTCGGATATTTCCCGCAACTTCTATCGCCATCCATGAACTTGTATACCCCTCCCTCCCCAGATAACCTCCCCCAGTCGCTGCAACCTCAGCGACCGGTTTTGACAGACCGAACACGATCAAGGCATGCAAATGCCGCTTTGCGGCTCCATTGTTTCAGGAGCTTCACGATGAAAAAATTTCCACCCGATTCCCTTGACCCCCTCCAACTCAGCCAAGCAACCCAACGCACCATCAGCGCCCGCCTCCGCGACCCAAAACATCCCGACCCCATCAGCCACGTTTTCACCCTCCTCCCCAACATCGACACCGAAACCCTGCTAAGCCACGCCTGCGAAACCCTCGCTTCGCTCAACGTGCTGACCACTGATCTTGCGTGCGAGCTCGAAGGCTCGCACCGCAGTCTGGCGTTATCAATTCAGCAATTGGCCGTGCTGGGTGAATTGTTGGTAAACCGGGCGCTGGACAATCTCGATCCACCCGGTGGGGTGTCCGACGCTCAGGAGGTGCAGCCATGACTCGATACATGCCGATTACCGGCATCGACTGCACGATCCCTTCGCTGCTGATCGACACCGAAGCGCCTGTCGATGTGTTGCACGAGACGGCGGCGTATCGCATTCGCAGCGTCACTCAACTGTTGGAAACCCTGTCCCTGGGTGAGGCGCTTGGTGGTGATGCTGCGCTGTTGCAAGAGTTTGCGAGGGTGTTAGCAATCCAATTGCGTGATGGTTGCGATTTGCTGGATGTGGTCGGGCGGCGGTTGCGAGCGCAACTTTAAATCATTAATAAAAATGGGCGACCCAAGGTAGGGTCGCCCATTTTTATATCCGCAACTTTTAAACACCGCCTCCCAGACTTATGCACGCAGCACTTCGCAAGAGCTTGTTAAAAACTGTCTTTAAACTTCTGATTATTCCAAAAAATTTACTCAACATCGTGAGCACAAAAAACCAAAAAACCGTCTCTTCGGTCAAGTAACTTCTCACCGCCTCACCTGAAAACCGCGAAAAACAAAACCATGGTTTTCACCCAACCTTCAAACTATACTTCCGCGCGCAGTATGGAGGCTGTGATAAATGTTCAAACTCAGGCGGAAAACATGGGCCTTGCTCTTGGTCTACATCGTAGGTGTCAGTGGCTATATCTACTACCTCTACGTCGAGACTCAAGGAGTCCTCACTGAAAACATCAATAACAAATTGCTGCATGCTGCGTTGGGTGCTTCGGCCATCCTTGGCGACCGCTACCATGACAATCTGATCGACAAACAGTCCAAATCCGAAACGGAAGACTGGAATGCCATTCAGCGACTCTCCAGCTTCAACAATTCCATGGGTACTGCCTTTGTCTACAGCGTGGTCAAACGCTCGGGCGAGGCTTATCTGGTCAGCTCCAGCGCATCGAAAAAAGAGATTCTGGAGAAGAATTTCGTACGCTTTTTCGATCCCTACCCGGATGCCAGTCAGGCTTTGCTCGACAGTTTTGAGCGCACCGAACCCACCTGGATCGACTACTCGGATCACTGGGGAGACTTTCGCGCCGTCTTCGTCCCAATGAAATCGCAGGACGGTACGATTTATGTTACTGGCGCGGAGATTACGTTGGCGGACTACTACCACCAACTTAATCAGGACTCCCTGCACCATATCATCCTGGCCATTCTGGTATTTCTCGCCCTCAGCCTTTTACGCATGCGTGCTCATCTCCAGCAATTGAAAATAAACGAACAGGTATTGAATCAGGCAAAAAATGCCGCCGAGGACGCTGATCGTTCAAAAACCAGATTTTTGGCCACCATGAGTCATGAGATCCGCACACCGATGTACGGTGTCATCGGCGCGACCGAGTTGCTGGCGCGGTCCACCCTGAGCCCCGAGCAAAGCAGTCTGTTAAAAACGATTAATACCAGCGGACGAACCCTGCTGTCTCTTATCGACAACATTCTCGACCTTGCAAAAATCGAAGCGGGCAAACTTGAATTGAAACCTCGTGTTTTCGAAGTGAGAGCATTGGTTTTATCCAGTATTGAAATGATCCGGCAAAACATTCAGGACAAGCCAATAGCACTTGAGGCCCACGTCTCACCGGACGTACCTTCCTTGGTCAAAACCGATACCGATAGCCTTCGCCAGATCTTGCTCAACTTGTTGGGCAATGCGGTCAAATTCACCGAAGCCGGAAAAGTATCGCTCATGGTCACGACGAGCGGTTACGGCCCTCAAGCCCGACTCGACTTCTCCATACGCGATACCGGCATAGGTATCCCCGCTGAACGGCAAAACAGCCTGTTCAAGCCCTTTACTCAGTTCAAAGGGCCGGCCAGTCAACGCTTTACCGGGAGTGGGCTCGGCCTTTCAATCTGCAAAAATCTGGTCGAGGCGCAGCAGGGGACTTTATCCTTTACCAGTCAGCCTGGCGTCGGATCGACGTTCTCCTTCTCCCTCCCCATGGAGCTTTTTTCAGTCTCGGAAATACCCATCGGGGACGATCATGCAGTGGTGGGTTTCGACTCATCTTTTGCCGAGGATTTCCCGCTCGATATCCTGCTGGTGGAAAACCATCCCGTGAGTCAGAAAGTTGCCATGGCGATGCTACAGGAGTTGGGTTATACACCCGACCTTGCGTCAAACGGCCTGGAGGCGGTCAATCAGTCTATGACTTCGACTCCAGATATCATTTTTATGGATATCAACATGCCTGTTATGGATGGGCTAGCGGCCATTCGTAAAATCCGCAAACTACCATTGGGCGATACTTGCTACATCGTTGCTTTCACCGCGAGCGCTTTTTCGAGCGAGATAGAGCGTTTCAGGGCCGCGGGGGCCAATGACGTTTTAACCAAACCGGCGAACTTTATGGCCTTGACCCGAGTGCTTCAGCGTGCAGCCAACTACCGGCAGCAGCTCAAGGCCAGCACTCCGGTATTGGATGCAATCTAAAGTTTTCAACGGTTGGAAACGCTTTCGCTGGGCGAGGCGCTTGGCGATGACGCTGCGTTGTTTTGCGCGGGCGGCAGTTGCGGGCGCAGCTTTAAATCACCCAATAAAAATGGGCGACTCCAAGGTCGCCCATTTTTTATATCCAAAACTTTTAAACACCGCCTCCCAAAGAAGGTGTTCGCCCAGTGTAATGGCCTGGCAATCCATGCACCGGTAAAGAGCCCTGACACCGGGCGAACGGGAAGGATTTTAATAGAATTTGGCAGATATGTCGTCACGTATAAACATGAAATTTTATACACGTAATATTTCGTAAGGCGTTGCTCACACAACGCTTACAACCTTCTTAAACCCACCAGTTCGACCATTAAAATTGATTGTTCTTGTACAACTATCTGCACAAAAACAATCAATACGTACAAATAATGATCAGCTTGGGTGTTGAGTGGTCACTTTCAGCACGTCGGTATAGGTCACCACAACGCTCTGCCCTACTTTCAGATCTTTCAGTTTCGCCTGGACTTCAGGCTTTTCGACGTTGATGGTTTTGGATTGGCCAGCCGGGTTTTCGAAGGTCAGCTGGTTTTTCTTCAGGTCGATGTGGGTGATTTTCAGTTGGACCTGTACCTGACGGAAGGCTTCGCCGCCGGGGTTGGGGTTGTCTTTGGTGGCGCGGATTTCGCCGGTGCGTTCGATGGAACCTGGCAGGCCTTTGTCGACATCGGTGTCGAGGTAGGCCGCGACGGAACGGACGACCTCGACGTTGACTTGATCGCCCACTTTCAGGTTGCCGAGGTTTTTCGCCTTGTCGCTGAGTTGTACATGTACCTGACGGCCTTCGGCGCCTTCAAGGACGACCTGGTGTTTGGCGGCGTCGACCGACAGGACTTTGGTGACGACCTGATCGGCTTCCACGACGGCGGACAGCGGGATGTCCGCGGCAATGGCGCTGAGGCTGGCGGTGGACAGGAGAGTGGCGAGGGTGATGGCTTTGGTCAGTGCGTTGATCTTCATAAGCGGTACGTTCCCTGTGATTGGATGGCAGCAGACGGCTCTCAATCCAGGTTCGGCGCCGTCCGTGCCGATGAGCATAGACGCTACTCAGGGAGTGTCCGCGGTTTCTTGCGCGGTGGATTCGCCGCTTTCCGTGCCCTTGCCGCTTTCCTTGCGCCGGGTCGGGTCGGTGGGGCGCAGGGCGTCGTTGTCGCGCTCGACTTCGCCCGGTGGCCGCGGTTCGTCGGGGTTTTCCGAGGGGGTGGTCGGTTTGGGACTCATGGAATGTTCCTCAGGCTTCGGGATCGTCGACTTCGTGGGCGACATTCACGGCGGGCGAGTCTTTGTGGGATTGATCGGCCTTGGCTTTGAGGGTCTGCCATTGCTCGAGGTCAATGGCGCCCTGCCCCAGCAGATCGTCGGCGATGCGCAGCAGTTCGCTGTAATGCGCGTCGGGGGATTGCTGCCAATAGGCCTTGTCGTCGAACAGCCGCTGCCAAGTGGCCAGGTCGGGCGGTTTGAGGTCGTCGCTCATGGCGGGCTCCCGTGAATGGGCTTCATTACGTAGGAAAACGGCGTGGCGCCGAGAGTTCCGGGTCAATAGCCGGTCATCTCCAGATACCCCTGCCCGCCATGACTGCCGCTAAGCCGCACCGGCCCTTCCCAATAGGGAATGCGCAAGTCCATCCACGCCTTGGGATTGAGGGCGCTGATGGTGATTTCGAGGTGTTTGGCGGGGATTTTGATCGACCAGCTCACGGGCATCGAACGTCCGGCCACGTTGGCGGTGTCTTGTGGTGTGAGGCTGATGTCGTCGGCATGCAGTAATTGCGTCTGCCCTTGGGCATCGATCCAGGTGCCGGTGAGGTATGGCGCGCCGTCCTTTTGCCGCATGCGGTAGAGCATGACGTGTTCGCCGCTGTCCAGGTGCAGGGAGAACCAGTCCCAGCCGGTCTGGTTGGCGGTCAGGGGTTGGCTGCTCCACTCGCGGTCGAGCCAGGCCGGGCCGCTGACGGTGTAGGTTTTGCCATCGATTTCCAACGTGCCGCTGGCCTGGAAAAACGGCTGGCTGTAGTAGTACGACGCTTGGCCTTGTTCGGATTTCTGGCTGAAGCCTTTGTCGCCCTGAAGCACCAGTGGACGTGTGGAGGTCAGTCGAAGCTGGTAGCTGAAAGCCTTGTCGCGAGCGCTGAGTTGCAGGTCCGCCAGCGGGTTCTCAGCGGTGGCCTGACTGCTGAAACGCCAATCGTCGATCCATGCGTTGAACGGCGCCAGGCTCACTCCGGCCTGGCCAACGCCGCCACGGGCGTAGCGTTCGGCGGCATGGTGCACCGTAGCGGAAGTCACGGCCGCATGGCCCAGCCAGATGGTCTGATTGGCCCAGCCGGGTTGCTCGGGCGTCGCTTTCAACGCACTGCGAAACAGCGTCCATTGCGCGCCGAACTCACGGCCCTGATCGTCCTTGAGGTTGGCGGTGACGTACCACCATTCGATGCGAAAACCATGGTGGGGGCCGTGGTCCGCCGGAAAATTGAAGACTCGCCCGGGCACCACCGGGGTAAATGCCTGCGCCTGATGGCCGAGGCCGGCGAAGCCTTTTTCTGGCGCGGGGGTGTTGTCACAGCCGCTCAGCAATGCCAGTAATAACACCACCCCGACCTTAATCTTCATGAGCAAACGTCCTCAGCAAATCGGCCGGTTGCGTGCGATACAACGAGTACAGCGGCCACGCCGAGGCAAGCAACGTGGCGATCAATGCCAGGCCCATCAACTGCAACAGTTGCAACGGAAACACCCGCAACGGCAACCGCCAGCCGAAGGCCTGAACGTTGATCACCGTGTCCAGGCACCACGCCAATGCGATGCCCAAAGGCAATGCCAGCACCAGCGTCAATACTGCCAGCAACCAGGTCTGCCCGAGGTTCAGCAGCATCAACTGCCGTCGCGTCACGCCCAGTGCCCACAGTGGCGCGAGTTGCCCGAGGCGGCTCTGGCTTTGGGTCAGCAGGCTGATGAACAGCGCCACGCCCGCGACGCAAAGCGTCAGGCTGTTGAGCGCGGCGGTGGCGGCGAAGGTGCGTTCGAATACTTGCGTGGACCAGCCCTTGAGCCGGGCCTGATCGAAGATGCGGCTGTCCTCCAGAGCGAAGCGGGCTTGCAGCGTGGTCAGGAACCCAGGAATCGATGCCGGGTCGATGCGCAGGTTGAAACGGTTGGGCGTCAACTGCGGCCAGCCGCGCAACAGGTGATTGATGTTGACCAGCAGGTGGCCCTTGGGATTGCCGTAGTCGGCGTAGATCCCGACGATCCGTGGCGACCATAGGCCATTCGGCGTCGGGATCGTCAGGTGATCACCGAGCCGTACCTTCAACCGCCGGGCCAGTTGCTCGCTGAGCATCAGCGCGTCGTCCTTGGCCAGTCGCTCCCAAGGGTTGTCGCCCAAGGCTTCCAACAATGGCCAATGCTGACGATAAGTCGGGTGATCGATCACGCCAAAGACCTCCGCCGGCCAGCCCTGCAACTGGATCGACACTTGCCAGTTCGGGAGCACCGCGGTGACTTGAGGTTGTTGTTTGAGCCAGGTGTGCAGCTCTCGAGCCTGGGCGGGATTTTGCGGATTGAGGTACAGCTCGGCGGTCAGGCGTTGTTCGAGCCAGTTGCTGAACGTCTGACGGAAACCGGCGGTCATGCTGCCGGCGCCGATGTTTGCCGCCAGTGCCAACAACAGCGCCATCAACGCCAGGCTCAGGGCCGGCAGTTGCTGGCGGCAGTCGGCGAGAAACCATTGGCCGAGCACCGAGCGACTGCGCCCAAGCACCCAGTTGAGCACGCTGTTCAACACCACCGGCAAGGCCAGTGCGGCGCCGATCAACAATGCGCCCATCAACACGAAGCCGCTGCTCAGGCTGTCGCCGAAGCTCAACGCCAATAACGCGATCATCGCCGCCATCGCCGCGACCCAACCCTGGCGCCGCAACCAGCGCGCGTGGGCCTGATGCCAGGCTTGCGGATTGGCCAGCGCCAGCAACGGCAACCGCGCCGCCCGCAGCAAACTGTTGGCGCCGGCCAGCAAGGCGCCGAACAGGCTCAGGCCGATACCGCTGAACCACCACAGCGGGCTGAGGTTCAACTGCCCCGGTACTTCGGCGCCGTACAAGCCGCGCAAACTGGCGGCGACGTCCGGCAACAGCACGCCGGCCAGCAGGTAGCCGCTGACGACGCCGGCGATACCCCCAATCAGCGCCAGACCACCCAGTTCGACGGCAAGGCAGGCAATTAACAGGCGGGCGCTGACCCCACAGGCGCGCAGAGTTCTGAGCAAGCCTCGGCGTTGCTCCAGCGCCAGGCCGATCGCCGCGTGAACGATGAACAGGCCGACCACGAACGACAGAAAGCCCAAGGCATCGAGGTTCAGGTGGAAGCTCTCGGTCAGGCGCGCGAGATTGTTTTCTTCGCCGCTGCTTTTGAACTGGAGTTGGCCCTTGAACTCATCAGGCAGGGTCGCGGTGAAATCCTTGGGCAGCAGCAGCCGTGACAATTGATCCGGCAATTGCAGAATCTGTTGGGCGAAGCCGATGTCCACCAGCAACACACCGGGCGCCATGTCGGTCTGGGCTCGCAGCGGCGGCAAAGTGATGCCGCTCTGGGCCACCGGGGTTTCACCTTCGTGCAAGCCCAATGCCTGCAACGTCTGCGGCGAAATCCAGGTGCTGCCCGGGGGGGTGAAAAACTCGACGATCTGCTCGATCGGCAACGACCGCCCGGCCACTGCAGAACCGGCCGGCAACGACACTGGCTCAATGCCCATTAACTGCAAGCGCTGGTCTTCATGCCCCTTGAGCGTTACCCGGCCGCGCAACACCGGCGATACCGGCCAGCCTGCGCGACGCAGGTCGATAAACAATTGCTGAGAGAACACCCCGCCGCCGGGCGCACTGAGACTGGCTTGAGGTTCGCCGCCGATCAACTGACTGGCCCGGGCGTAACTTTCGCGCGCCTGGCTGTTCAGCGCTTGCACGCCGGTCAGCAGGCTGGTGGCGAGCCAGAGCCCGGTCAGCACACTGAAAAATTGCACCGGGTGCTGCCGCCAATGGCTGAGCAGCGCTCGCAGCGTCTCGCGAAAAACCCGCACCTCAGCGCTCGCCCGCGCCAGCCAGACGGCCACCGTGCAGCACCACTTTGTCTGCCAACCGCGCGGCGACCCGTGGGCTGTGAGTGACCATCAACAACGTCGTCGGGCTGTCGTCGAGCAGCTCCAGCAACAACTTCAACACCTCATCGCTGGTGGCTTCATCGAGGCTGCCGGTGGGCTCGTCGGCCAACAACAGTTTCGGTTGCGATGCCAAGGCGCGGCCCAACGCAACCCGTTGCTGTTGCCCGCCAGACAGTTGCTCCGGATAGCGCCGCAGCAAATCTCCCAACCCCAGACGTTGCACCAGATGCGCCTGCCAACGTGGATCGTGGCGCCCGGCCAGACGCGCCTGAAACGCCAGATTGTCTTCAACGCGCAAACTGCCGATCAGGTTGAACTGCTGAAACACCAGGCCGATTTCGGTCCGCCGCCAGTTCGCCAATTGGCTTTCGGTCATTTGTTCCAGCCGATGCTCGCCGCTGCGAATGCTGCCGCGATCGACCTTGTCCAGCCCGGCGATCAGGTGCAGCAAGGTGCTCTTGCCACTGCCCGACTCGCCCATCAGCGCCAGGCTGCTGCCGGGCTTCAACGTGAGGTCGACGCCTTGCAGCACGGGCAATGGGCCTTGGGGGGTGGCGTAGCTTTTGAAGACGCCCTGGACCGAAAGCATGAGGGGAGACTCGTTGAAGACAGTGGGCCTAGGATAGCGGACGGCAGCGACACCGCGTTATCGTTCTTCGCGAGCAAGCCCGCTCCCACAGGGATCGCCGGTGCACGCAGAAGCTGTGTACACATCGATCAAATGTGGGAGCGGGCTTGCTCGCGAAGGGGCCGGCTCAGCCAACAAACAACCTCACTGCCCCACCGCCACACTCGGCACCACCCGCCCCGGCGTCACAATGCGGTTCAGGTCAATATGCTTCCACTCAGGCTTGGCCCCCAACCGCGCATTGAACCGATAGTTAAACGTGAAATCGTCCACCGTCGGCACACTCAACGGTTTGCCATACACCGCCTCAATCCCCGCCAAGTCATAACCCATCACCTGCAGCAACGTCGGGAAGATGTTGTAGTGACTGGAGCGATCCTTGTTGGCCGGCAATTGCGCCTGCCAGTCCAAAGTCTTCAAACCGCTGCCCGAAATCACCACCAGGGGCACCAAGCCCTCCTCCTCCACCGGATCACCACCGCAGTGAGTATTGAGCCCCGGGTTACCGCGCTCGTGCAGATCCTGCCCGTGGTCCGAGGTGTAAATCAGCAGCGCACGGCTCAAATCCGCCTGAGCGAAAACCCGTGCGAAGAACTCGCCGACATTCCACAGCACGGTATTTTTGTAGGCGTTGCGGTACAGCAACCAATCATCCAGCTGACCGTTGAAACCATCGCGCGTGCCCGTGTCCGCCACCTCGACAAACTGCCCTCGGGGCAATGTCGGGCGGTAGGCCATAAACGCATCCGGGTATTTATCATGCACCGGAAAATGCGCGCCGAGCTTGTTGATCACCACCAGCTCCGGTTTACCGTCGTTGAGCAGATCGATCAGCTTGGCCGCCGCGGCCATGTCGCGGTCGCGCACGCTGGTCTGGTCGAATTGCACGAACTCGTCGATGTCCTTTTTCTCGGCAGCGTTCATCAGGTTCTGCAAGTTGCCACCGGTGCGTTGGGAGTCGATATAAACGGTGCGCAGCCCGGCCTTTTTTGCGTACTGCCAGATCGACGGCAACGTGCTGTTGATCCGCATGTAGTCACCGCGGGTGCCACCGTAGCGCAGGGTGACATTGGTGTCGGCACTGCAATTGGCAATGGACGCCGCGTAGCCGTAATTGAAAATGTCCACGCCTGGGCGCGGTTCCTTGAGGTTGCTGTGCACACCGAACGGCGTGTTGATGTCCAGGTAGTTGCCGGAAATGCTCTCGTCGATGATCAGCACGATGTCGTGCCCCACCGGCTGATCGATACGCGCCAGTTTCACCGGTTCGCGCGGGCCGACGGTGTTGTGCAGCGCTTCATAGGTAAACAGATTCAAATAGGCCAACGGTGTGTACATGATCGGTAAGCCACGGGCGCCCTCACCGGCCCGCACAAACAGCACGGCACTGAGCATCAGCACCCCGAGCACTGGCGCCGCCACCAGCAGTGCACCGGGTAATGGCGTCCGTCGACGCGGCTTAAGCCCGATACCGAACAGCAGCAATAAACCACTGACCGTCCCGCTGATGATTGCATCGCGGTACTGGTACGCCGCCTCTTGAATAAACCCACCGGAATACACCAGCGACACAAAACTGCTGTAGGTCATGTAACCGGCAGTCACTTGCGTATAGACGTCGAAGAACACCGCCGAGCCAAACATCGCCAACGCGAACACATGACGGATTAGCGTCTGTCGGATGTACGCGGTCATGAACAGCGCGATCGCCAGCACCACGAACATCCCGCCGTACAGCAGCATCGGGAATCCGATGCCCAGCGCATCGAGACGAGCGAGGTAATAGTCGTAGCTTTTGAGTAAATACAGAACCAGCAACAGGTCCTTGAAGTATCGGATCATGGTGCTTGCAGTACCTCCGTGGCAGTCATTAGCCAATGAAAGCCAATGATTGTCATACATTTTCTGACACTAGCACCGAGCCATGAAAGCGCAAGAAATGCCGGTTTTTTGCCAAAAGCGTCAAAAAAATACTGCCTCAAATCTGACACGCTAAATTGCCTGTAACCCTTGTAATACAAGCCTTTCGACCGTTTATCGCTTTCTTAAAAGCCCTCTAAACCGCGACAAATCCAGCCACGGCAAGCACTTGATAGCAAATAGCCCGTGAAATCGGGGTTTTCAGCCCGCGCTACCCGTCATTTTGCTGACACGCTTTCCCACCACTGGGCTATACCCCTTTTGACAGTCTCATTTCAGTTACATCCACCGTTTTACGAGGCACGCCAATATGGACGTGAGCGTATTTGGTACGGGTTACGTCGGTCTGATACAAGCTGCGGCATTGGCCGATGTCGGACATCGTGTGCTGTGCGTCGACATTGATCCCAACAAGATCAAGCAACTGCAACAAGCCGTGCCCCCGATCAGCGAACCGGGACTGTCCAGCACACTGGAAGACAACATCAAGGCCGGTCGCCTGCTCTTCTCCACCCAGGCCAGTGACGCGGTCGAACACGCCGAGCTGATTTTCATCGCGGTGGGTACACCCGCCGAAGAAGACGGTTCCGCCGACCTCAGCCATGTGCTGAATGTCGCTCGGCAAATCGCCAGTTTCATGGAGTCCGATCGCACCCTGATCATCAAGTCCACCGTGCCGGTGGGCACCGCTGACCAGGTGGCGAATGCCGCCTGCGAGGAACTGCAACGCCGTGGCAAGGAGGCGTTGAACGTGCGGGTGGTGTCCAACCCGGAGTTTCTCAAGGAAGGCAGCGCCCTGGCCGATTGCATGCGCCCGGACCGGATCATCGTCGGCACCAATGACGAAGAAGCGCGCAACCAATTGAGCGAACTCTATGCACCGTTCTGCCGCAACCGCGAAAAGCTCATGTTCATGGACAACCGCAGCGCCGAGCTGACCAAGTACGCCGCTAACGCGATGCTCGCTACCCGCATCAGTTTCATGAACGAACTGGCCAATCTCACCGAGTTGCTGGGGGCCGACATCGAAGCGGTGCGCAAAGGCATCGGCTCGGACCCGCGCATCGGTTACCACTTCATCTACCCCGGCTGTGGCTTCGGCGGCTCGTGCTTTCCCAAAGACCTGCGTGCCCTGTTGTACACCGCCGAACACAACGGCATGCCATTGCGTCTGCTGCGCAGCGTCACCGAAGTGAACGACAGTCAGCGGCACATTCTGTTCAGCAAACTGCAGGCGCTATTTCCCGATGGCCTGGTCGGCAAATCCATCGCGATTTGGGGCCTGGCCTTCAAACCCAATACCGACGACATGCGCGAAGCCCCCAGTCGCTATCTGATGGAGGCGCTGTGGGCCGAAGGTGCGAGCGTGCAGGCTTACGATCCGGAAGCCATGGCTGAGTGCCGGCGCATTTACGGCTACCGCAATGACCTGCACCTGTGCGCCACTCGCGACGACACCCTGGAAGATGCCGACGCGCTGGTGATCTGCACCGAGTGGAAGAATTTCCGTGTGGTCGATTTCGACCTGCTGGCGAGCAAACTGCGCGCGCGGGTGATCGTCGACGGGCGCAATCTTTACAACCCGGAGCACGTGGCGGCGGCCGGTTTGCACTACAGCGGCATCGGGCTTCGGCACATCGCTCCCGAGGCGCCACGGCCATGAAGATACTCGTCACCGGAGCAGCCGGTTTCATTGGAGCCCATTGCATGTTGCGGCTGTTGCGCGACGGGCATCAGGTGTGCGGCCTGGACAATTTCAACGACTTCTACGACCCGCAGCTCAAGCACGACCGCGTGGATTGGGTGTGCAAGCAAGTCGGCGATTTCCCGCTCGCCAAAGTCGACGTGGCCGACGCCACGGCGCTCGAAGCCCTGTTTGTTCGTGAGCAACCGGAGGTAGTGATTCACCTCGCGGCTCAGGCCGGGGTGCGTTACTCCCTGGAGAATCCCCGGGCCTACCTCGACAGCAATCTGAGCGGGTTCCTGAACATCCTCGAAAGCTGCCGCCACCACCCGGTCAAGCACTTGATCTATGCCTCGTCCAGTTCGGTGTACGGCGCCAACCAGCACACGCCTTACTCGGTCAAGGACTGCGTCGACCATCCGTTGTCGCTGTACGCCGCGACCAAAAAAGCCAATGAGCTGATGGCCCACAGCTATAGCCATCTGTTCGGCATTCCCTGCACCGGTTTGCGTTTTTTCACGGTGTACGGGCCTTGGGGCCGGCCAGACATGTCGCCGATCCAGTTCGCCCGGGCGATTGCCGAAGGTCAGCCGCTGAAGCTGTTCAACTACGGCCAGCATCAACGTGATTTCACCTACATCGACGACATCATCGAGAGCATCGCCCGTCTGATCGAACGCGCGCCCCAAGCGGCACCGGACTGGAATCGCGAACAACCGGACCCGGCCAGCAGCATGGCGCCGTGGCGCATTTACAACATTGGCGGACAACAACCGGTGGAGCTCAAGGACTACCTGGCGCTGCTGGAAAAACACCTCGGACAAAAAGCCCTCGTCGAGTTGCTGCCCCTGCAACCGGGCGACGTGCTCAACACCTGCGCCGATGCCAGTGATCTGGCCCAGGCCACCGGTTTCCAGCCACGGATCGAGCTGGATGAAGGACTCGGACGATTCATCGCCTGGTTCCGTGACTACTACCCACTGCGCAACGCCCACTCGCCACTCGCGTCCGGGCCTCAGCGGAGGACTCTATGACTGGACATGAAAAAGGCGTGTTGCTCAATCACATGCAGCGTGACAAACGCCTGGACCCCGAACACCGAATGCGCCTGGACACGGCGATCCACATGCAGGGTCGCGGCTGGCTGACCGGTCGCGATGGCGGTCGGCCCTGGACCCTGTCGCGAACCAACCGGGTGGTTGCATGCCTTGGCGCGCTGGTGATTTTGCTGTTGATCTCCCCTGTGCTGCTGGGCCTGGCGCTGGTAATCAAGTTCAGCAGCCCGGGGCCGGTCATGTTCGTGCAGAAACGCACCGGCTACCGCGGCCGCCTGTTCGGTATGTACAAGTTCCGCACCATGGTGGCCAACGCCGAGGAGCTCAAGGAGTCCCTGCGCCACCTCAACAAGCACGGTGCCGACGCCATCGATTTCAAGATCGACGACGACCCGCGGATTACCCCCATCGGTAGCTTCCTGCGGCGCAGCAGCCTCGATGAATTGCCCAACCTGATCAATGTAGTCAGCGGCGACATGCGCTTGGTAGGTCCGCGACCGACCTCGTTCAACGCCTATCGCTACAAGGACAACCACCTTGCACGTCTGAGCATCTACCCCGGCATGACTGGCCTGTGGCAGATATCAGGACGCAGCAATATCGACTTCGACCAGCGCGTTGAGTTGGACCTCAGCTATATCGCCGAGCAGAGCCTTTTGCTTGATCTGAAGATCCTGTTGAAAACCCCCTTCAAAGTATTCAGCGGCCACGGAGCGAGTTAAATGGACGGTTCATCGAATAAAAGCCTGACCATCGCCAGCCCGAGCGAGTCCAATCTGACCTCGACCGTGCTCGACCTGGATCTGCGGATCCTCTTCCTGACCGCTGCCAATGCAGGCGCCGGCACCACCACCAGCGCCCTGGCGCTGGCCAGCCAACTGGCATCAATGAGCAGCGGCCAAGTGCTGTTGGTGGACGCCAGCCAGTCGGAGGGCAACCTCACGCAACAGCTGGGGCTGACCAAAGAACGCGGCTTTCGCGACCTGCTGTTCAACACCTCGCCGCCGCTGCTGCAGGACTGCCTGGTGAACGTCTCCAGCCTGCCCTTCCACATCATGCCGAACGGGCGGCACATCCGCGGCGCCGAGCGCCTGACGACTGAACAGCTGGCCCCGTTGCTCAACCAACTGGGCGATCGGTATCGCTTCGTGGTGATCGACGGGGACGCGGTGTATTCGGCCGCCGACACCCTGGTCATCAGCACCTTGGTGGACGGCGTGATCATGGTGGTGCGCGCCGAAGACACGCGCTGGGAAGTGGCCCAGGCCGCGGTCCAGCGCCTGACCCAGGCCGGCGCAAAACTGGTGGGCAGCGTCTTCAACCGGCGCAAGTACTACATGCCCAAATGGCTTTACAAAAACCTGTAAGCAACCGCAGAAAAGGATGACGCCATGAACGCCAAAATGCTTGTCCTGCTGTTGCTGCCGCTTGCAGGCTGCTCCAGCACCAGTGAAACCCAGAACATGCCGGTGCAGATTCTCACGGCCGAGCCGGCCAACGCCCAGGCCACCGACATGCCCAGGGTCGAACAGACCCTGCGACCCAAAGACGTGCTGGATGTGATCTTCCACATCAGCACCAGCGGTTCGCAGGCTTATCGGATTCAACCCGGTGACCAGGTCGCCCTGAACTTCACCGCGGCCAGCCAGCTCAACGGCACGCAACTGGTACTGCCCGATGGCACCATCGAACTGCCGGGGGCCAACACCGCGGTGAAAATCGGCGGGTTGACGTCGGTCCAAGCCCGGGAGGAAATCCAGCGCGTCTATAACCGCAAAGCCCTGTTCCAGCCCAATCGCAACCAGCTGACCGTGCTGGTCACCAGCCCGCTGAGCAACGAGCAGAACCTCAGGAGCACCCTGAACCACCCCGCTACCGGCATGAGCCGGGAGATCACCGTGGGCAACGACGGCTACGCCAGTTTCCCGGAAATCGGCTCCGTGCCGCTGCAAGGCATGACGGTCAACCAACTGGAAACTTTCCTCAACCAACGCTACGCGCAATTGCCCGGGAGGATGACGGTCGACGTGATGCTCAAATCCACCTCGGGCAATGAAATCTATGTGCTGGGTGAAGTCGCGCAACCGGGTTCCTACCCGATTCGCCGGCCCGTCTCGGTGCTTGAAGCGTTGACCCTGGCCCGTGGCACCAGCGTCAAGGCGCGACTCGATTCGGTGGTGATCATGCGCCGCAACGGCAACCAGGTGCAGGCCGTGCACTACGACGTGGAGAAAGCCTTGTCCGGTGACGCGTCGCAGATTGCTTACCTGCAACCGGAAGACATGCTCTACGTGCCCAAGACCAAACTGGCCAGCGCCGGTGAACTCGCGCGGCAACTGGCGGACGTGGTGTTGTTCCAGGGGGTGGGCTTCACCTTTGGCTACCGCGTCGACAACAAAGACAGCAACAACTAACTCTCAGGTGACCGACCATGAACCCAAAGGAAAACTACCTGCATGAGTTCTTCAGGATCTTCTTCGCCAATAAGCAGTTGGTGAAGCGAGTCTTCCTGGTCTTTGCAGTGATTGCCCTGGTCCTGCCGATGATGCTCAAACAGAGCTTCGATATCACCGCGCAGGTGATCGTGCAATCCAAAAAACTCTCCCAGGGAGACGCCACCACGTCCCTGACCCAAGGCGATGCCTCGTTCATTCCGCCGTCACTGGCCGACATGGAAACCGAGAGCAATATCCTGCGCTCGCCGGCCCTGATCCGTCAGACCATCAGCGACCTGCTGGCCAAAGGTGAGTACACGCCCCCTCTCGGGGCCTTTAGCACACTGGTGACCGAACCGATCCAGCGTTTGGTGACCAACCCCTTGCGTGAATACGTGATCAATCCGGTGCGTGATGCGTTCGGGCTTGACACCGATCCCGTGCGCGATACCGACCTGGATGTCTTCACCCAGCAGGCCTCCGAAAACCTGAAAATCGAAACCATGCCGGGTTCCAACGTCATCTCCGTTACCTACAGCTTTGGCGATCCGGCTCAAGGCACCCGGTTTGTCGCGGCGCTGCTGCAAAACTACCTGGTCAACCGTCAGGAACTGCAATCGATCGAGCTGCCTCAGAGTTTCTACGAAACCAAGAAGAAGCAATATCAGGTGCGTCTCGATGGCCTGGAAGGCACGAGGCTGACATTGCTTGAAGGGGTGGGGTCGTCCGATCCGAAGGAAGAAATCACCTTCCGTCTCAACGCCATCAACACCGAGGAACAGGCCCTGAACCTGTATCAGGATCGCCTGTTGCAAAGCCAGCGTTGGCTCGACTACCTGAAAACCGCCCTGACGGCCGCCACCAATACGTCCCGGCTCAGCGATTACACCTTCCCCTACACCTTCACCACCACGGTGGACAACATTGCCTTCGAAGACCGCGAGATCAGACAGCTCGGTGAGCAACTGACCACTCAGGTCAGCCGCTACATGAACGACCTGGCGATCTTCCAGCCGGGCAGTGAACCGATGCTGTTGACCCGCGAGCAGATTTCCCGCACCCGCCAGCAGTTCCTGAAAATCGTCAGCAACCGGATTCAGGAGCGCACCAACGACCTGGCGATTGTCACCTCGGTGATCAAGCAGAAAACCGCGCGCATCGCCGACTTCAAGGACCGCATCCATCAGTTGCAAGTGGCTCAAAGCAAGTTGCAGCAGATGGACACCGAGATCAATGCCTTGCACGCGGCGTTCTCCACCTACGCCCAGCGCTTTGCTGAAAGCAGCTCCGCCGGTTTGCTGAACAACGATATGTCCAACGCTCGGGTACTCAGCCCGCCGTACGAACCGACCGATGCAGCATTCCCCAAACCGATACTGATCATTCCGTTCGGGATGCTGACCGGTCTGCTGCTGGCGATTGCTTTCGTCTACGTGCGTGAGTTCTTCGATCACCGCTTCAAACACCCAGCGCAAATCACCCATGAACTGGGCTTGCCAGTGTTGTTGGTGCTCAACGAGCAAGACGTCTTGCCGAACAACCCGCACAAGAACTGGACCGTGCCTAGCTTCATGCATTGGGTGCGCCATTGAACGGGCCGCTCAGCGCCAGCGCTCTGCCGATCATGCATTTGATCAGCAGCGGCGGCTTCTATGGGGCTGAGCGGATGCTGCTGGACCATTGCCTGGCGACGCCGGGCCAGCACCAGGTGCTGTTTCTCGATGCGCCGCCCGCGCTGATCGCGCGGTTTCGCGGAGCCGGGGTCGACTGCCGCGGCTGTGCGGGATTGAGGGAATTGCTGCGTCATTTACGTCAGCGGCAGGCTGAACAGCCGCTGATCAACACGCACAATTTCAAAGGTTTGTTGTTTGGCTGGGTAGGCGCCACGTTGCTGGATTTGCCGTTGGTGATTACTCAACACGGTTTCACACCGCGCAGTCGCAAGCAACGCTTCTACGGCTGGCTGAGCCTGCAACTGTGCCGCACGGCCTCGGTGCATCGGGTGGTTTGCGTGGCCGAAAGCATCGCCGTGCTGCACCGCAAGGCCAGTGTCCGGACGGAGAAACTGCAAGTGATTCCCAATGGTCTGCCAACGGCTAGCGACCTGTTGCCCCACCCAGCCAAACACCTGCGTTGGCTGGCGGGCTATGTCGGTCGACTGAGCAATGAAAAAGGCCCGGACCTGTTTCTCGATGCCCTGATTCCGCTCTGTCAGCAACACCCGCAACTGGACGCCGTGATGCTCGGCGACGGTCCAGAACGGGAAACCCTGCTGGCGCGGATTGCCGCTGCCGGCTTGCACAAACGCATCACCTTGCCGGGTTATCAGACCGACATGAAGCGATGGTGGCAGCAACTCGATGCGCTGGTGATCAGCTCGCGCACCGAGGGCACGCCGATGATTTTGCTGGAGGCGATGCAAGCCGGGGTGCCAGTGGTGGCGTTCAGCGTCGGGGGAATTCCCGATGTACTGGAGGACCGGCACAACGGCCTGCTGGCGACACCCACCGACAGCGACGCCCTCGCCCGACAGATCGACACGCTGCGGAATGAGCCGGTACTGGCTCGCAAACTGATCGACAACGCAAAACGTACGCAACTGGACCGTTACGACCTGAAGGCTTTGGCCGAACGCTGGTCGCAGCTTTATATCCGTACTGCACGGGAGGCACGCGCGTGATCTTTCCGCTCTCGATCGTCAGTCTGCTCGCCCTGGTCTGCCTTGGTTTGCTGGCCAGCCCTTATCCGTATCTGGCGCCGGGCGCCGTGCTGGGCATGGTAGCTGTCGGTGTGCTCTACCGAAAACCCGCCTGGGGTTTGTTGGGCATCGCGGCGCTGGTGCCGTTCGAAGGTTTCTTCAAGGGCAGTGCGCTGTCGGGCACCAAGTTCATCGGGGCGTCACTGGCACTGATCCTGATGTTGCAACTGGCCATTCACCAGATTCCGTCCGAACGCCTGCGCTGCAACATCTGGCGCTACCTGATCTGGTTCATGGTGTTGTACCTGTTGAGCATGATCAATACCGACAACCTGGACATGTCCCAGAGTCATCTGCGGGATCTGAGTGTCGGCCTGGTTCTGTTTGTGATCACCTTGCTGATCGGCCGTGAATTGAACCTCGAGATGTTCGCCCGGCTGGTGACCCTCAGCGTCAGCGCGACCTGCGCGCTGGCCATGTTTTCCATCAAGTATCAGGACCAGGGCCGCGCCGCCGGGTTGCTGGAAGATCCGAACTCGTTTGCCCTGCTGATCGCCTTCGCCGTGCCATTGGCTCTGCTGCTGGTGATCCGCAGCCCGAACCTGTTGCACCGATTGTTCTGGGGCGGCTGCTGCATTTTGCTGCTGGGCGGCATGACCAAAACCGATTCCCGTTCCGGGCTGGTGGTGCTTTTTCTCAGCTTGATGATCGGCGCCTGGCACTACCGCGCGCAGTTGCCACGCATCCGTCCGCGCCACTTGGGTTTTGCCATGCTTGGCCTGGCAATCGTGATTCCGCTGGCGATTTATTCAATGCCGGCCGGTTACATCGCGCGCATCCAGTCCTTGAGCATTTTGAAGGCCGGGGCCAAGAGCCAGGACGAATCCCTCGGCCGCCGCACGTCGTACATCCTGGTCGGCAGCCAGATCATCCAAGAGCACCCGTTACTCGGTTCCGGCCCCGGCACCTTCCCGCTGCACTACGCCACCACCGGTTACTCCAAGGTGTTTTCCGCCAACCGCAAGCCTGGCGACCTGTACCGCCGCGCTCACAACACTTACCTGGAGATCTTCAGCGAAGTGGGGATTCCCGCCGGGCTGTTGTTCGTCGGCATGCTGGGCCTTGGCATATATAACCTCGTCCGCGCTCGACATGCCTGGATGCTGCGACGCGACTGGGAACAGGCTGACATGATCACGCACCTGGGCATCAGCTATCTGTCGCTGATGCTGTTTTTGATGTTCCTCAGCGCACCGAATCACAAGTACCTGTGGATCATCCTCGCCCTGACTTTCGTGTTGCGCCTCAAGGCTGAAGAACGTCCGCCGACGGAGGCCAGGGCATGAGCCGCATCAGCCTCGTCATCCCGATGTACAACGAAGCCCGACACATCGGGCGTACGTTGCTCGCTGCGAAAAAAGCGGCCGAGGCTGCCGGGCTGGAATGCGAGTTGATCGTGGTCGATAACGGTTCCAAGGATCAAGGGCCGCACATTGCGCGGCAAATGGGCGCGCAGGTGCTGGTTCTGCCGGGCCTGCTGATCGGGGCGCTGCGCAATCGCGGCGCCGCCGTTGCCACAGGCGAATGGCTGGCCTTCATTGATGCCGACATCGAAGTGCCCGAGGACTGGCTCACGCTGTTGTTGAGCATCCAATCCGCAGTTCAGGTCGACGTCCTGGGACTGGACCTGCACACCCCGGCCGAAGCCCCGTGGTTTGCCAATGCCTGGCAACGCCGCACGTTGCGCCCGAACGATGAAACGGTGAAAACAGTGCGATGGCTGCCCAGTTCCAACCTATTGATGCGTCGTCCATGGTTCGACAAGGTCGGCGGTTTCAACGAAAACCTGCGCACCGGCGAAGACAAAGATTTCACCATGCGCCTTTCTCACTCTGGCGCACGCCTGCTGTCCGTCAACCAGAGCGTTGCCCTGCATTGGGGTTACGAAAGCAGTTGGCGCGAATGGATGGGCAAGGAGTTCTGGCGTCAGGGAAGTCACCTGCAATTACTGCGCAGCCACGGCATGAGCCTGCGTTTACTGCGCTTCCCGATGCTGTCGATCATCGCCTGGGTGTTGGATTTCATGGCGCTGTCCGCCCTGCTCAACGGTTCCCCCCTATTGGCGCTATTCATGTTGTTCATCACCAGCCTGCCAGCGCTCGCCCAGAGCCTGCGCCAGAGCCTGATACACCACGACCTTCGTCTGATGCTGCAACTCTGGGGCCTGCATTGGGTGCGTCTGCACCTGGCTGGCGCGGCGCTCATCCTGAGCCTGTGTCACTGGAATGCCAGGAGACCCGCCCGTGGCTGAATTCATTTTCTGGCTGTGCCTGCTATTGCCGGTGTATGCCTGGCTCGGTTACCCACTGCTGCTGACACTGATCGCGCCGTTGTTCCGTGCGCGGCGTCATGCGCCAGCCCCCCCCATGAATGTCAGCATCATCATCGCCGCGCACAACGAGGCCCAGTACATCGAAAAGAAGTTGCGCACCCTGCTCGCCCAGGATTATCAGGCGCGCTCGCTACACATCATTCTGGCCAGCGACGGTTCCACCGACGACACCGTAGCCTGTGCCCACAAGGTCATCGACCCACGCATCAGCGTGCTCGACCTGCCCCGTCAGGGCAAGGCAGCCACCTTGAATGCCGGCGTCGCCCTGAGCACGGGCGAGATTCTGGTGTTCACCGATGCCGACAACCAATGGTCGACCGACACCCTCGGCCAGTTGCTCGCGCCCCTGGCCGATCCAGAGGTCGGGGCTTGTGCCGGGTACATGCTGATCCCGGTGCCGGGCAAGGGCCTGAGCCTGGGCGACAGCCTTTATCGGCACTACGAAGGCTGGTTGCGCAAGGTGGAAAATCGCACCGGCTGCATGGTCTCCGCCGACGGCGCCCTGCTCGCCCTGCGCCGCGAGTTGTTCCAGCACGTGCCGGCGGAGGTCAACGACGACTTCTTTATCAGCACCTGCGCGCCGGTGGCGTTCAAACGCATCGTCTATGTACCCGAAGCACAAGTGAGCGACCAGGGCGTCGACGAAATCGTCAAGCAATGGCGTCGGCGCCAGCGCGTCACCGTCGGCGGCCTGCAAAGCCTGGCCCAGCGCCGGGAGCTGCTGAACCCTTGGAAGTATGGCCTGTATGCAATTGCACTGATCAGCCACAAGCTGATTCGACGCCTGGCACCGATCCTGTTGCTGCCGTTGCTGCTGAGCAATCTCTGGCTGTGGAATGTACATGACCTCTACCGCCTGAGCCTGATCGCGCAACTGCTCGGTTACGCGATGGCCATCGTCGGCCTGCTGGATGTGCAACACCGTTTACCCAAACCCTTTCGCCTCGCCGCGTTTGTTCTGGTGACCCTTGCCGGGATGAGTATCGGTCTGTGGCAGTTCTTGCGCGGCCAGCGGTACGCGCAATGGAACCCCGAGCAAAATCGTTGAAAGGACCGCGCCATGGCGATCAAACAATTATTAAAACGCACCAGTGGCTGGCTCTATCTCAACTCGCCAGTAGGCCGCCACCAACTGCACGGCGCCGGGGTGATCCTGATGCTGCACCGGGTGCTGGCCAATGACCGCGCCGCCGACCTGCCCCATCGCAATGAACTGTGCGTCGGGCCGAAAGCATTCGAGCATTTGTTCGCCTGGTTGAAAAAAAACTTCGAATGTGTGCCGCTGATGGAGATCTTGCAACCCGGCTCTATCAGAACCGATCGGCCAAAAATCGCGCTGACCTTCGACGACGGCTGGCGCGACAACGCGCTGAATGCCTTCCCGTTGCTGAAAAAGCATCAGATGCCGGCGAGCATTTTTCTCTCCACCGATTTCATCGGCAGCCGGCAACGCTTCTGGTGGGAAAGCCTGGGAGAAACCCTGTGGCACAGCCACGGTGAAAAAGCCCGGACGCATTTGATTGAATGCCTGCAACAGCTTGGGCGACCGTTGCCGGTGCTGCTTGATGATCTGGATGTGCAGCGCCGTAGCCTGGCGCTTTTACATTTTCTGCAAAGTCTGAAAACCTTGCCTGCGGGCGAACTGAACCGGCTCACCGATCACTGCCCGGAGGAGTCGTTACCCCAGGCGTTGGACTGGCATCAGGTACGCGCGCTGGAAGCCAGCGGGTTGATCCGCTTCGGCCCCCATGGCGCCAGCCACGCGATTCTCACCGACCTTGACGATCAACGTCTGGATGAGGAACTGAGCCGCAGCCGCAATGCCCTGCTGAACGGTTGCAACCGGCCACTGCCGGTCTACTGCTACCCCAATGGCAACCATGATGCGCGGGTGCGCGAACACGTGGCCGACCACGACTTCCCGTTTGCCCTGGGCACCGCCGCCGGGATTTATCGTGGTATCAGCGATCCATTGGCCTTGCCGCGAATCGGCATCAGCCAGCGTACGGCGCGCAATCCGGAGTTGCTGTCCTGGCGCATCTGCCGCGGAGCCCGGCCATGAGTCGCAATCGCTATCTCAAACACCTGGCCCTGAGCATGGGCACCAAACTGGCGATGATCGGCCTGCGGCTGCTGCGCAACGTATTGCTGGCGCGGATTCTGGGGCCCAGCGAGCGTGGTTTGTTTGCGTTGCTCAGTACCCTGCCCGATTTGATCAGCGCCGCCACCAGTGGCGGGCTGAATTCGGCGGTGGGGTATCAGGCGGCCAAGCAACGGCCCATGGGTCTGCTGCTGAGCCAGGTGCTGGTGTTCGGTTGCCTGCTGGCGGGTTTGCTGACCTTACTGGTGGTGGCGCTGGTGCGCGAGTTCGGCGGTGAACTCGACATCACCACGCAACTGGGATTGCTCGCCTGGCTGTTGCTGCTGGCGGTGCCGCTGACCGTGCTCAAGAGCGGCCTGTTGACCTTGCATAATGCGTCGGGCGGTGTGGTCGCGTTCAATGTCTTGCGGCTGGTGGAATCCCTGGCGCCCCTGCTGTTGTTTCTGGCCTTGTTCTGGATGTGGAAAGACGCTGCGCTGGAAGCGGCGCTGATCAGTTGGCTGGCTGGCATCAGCCTGGTGGTGCTGGCCGGTTGGTTCTGGCTCAGGCGCGCTCAACCCTTGCAACTGCAATGGGACCGCGCCAGCCAGAATGAACTGTGGCGCTACAGCACTCGCAGCCATCCGGACCTGCTGTTCCAGCAAGTGATTCTGCGCTCCGACTTCCTGTTCATCGGCGCCCTGCTCGGCAGCACGGCGTTGGGGCATTACGCCATGGCCAGCGCCGCCGCCGAGTTGCTGCTGATCGTCCCGGAAGCGGTGACCACGCCGCTGATGAAACGCCTGCTGCAACAGGACGAAGGCATGGATCGCCTGACGCCGCTGGCCCTGCGCCTGACCGCCACGGTGATGCTCGGCGCCTGCCTGACCATGGCGGTGATCGGTGAATGGCTGATCGTCACGCTGTTCGGCATTGCCTATCAGCCGGCTTACCCGGCGTTGCTGGCGCTGCTGCCGGGGCTGCTCGGTCTTTGCTATGCGAGTATCCTGCGCCTGGACTTGCTGGGCAAAAATCGCCCCGGCACGATTTCGCTGTTGATGGGCCTCGGCGCGTTGCTGAACCTGGCCCTGAACCTGTTGCTGATCCCGATTTACGGCATTGTCGGCGCTGCGACGGCATCGTCCATCGCCTACCTGGCGGTCACCCTCGCGCTGCTGGTGATGTATTGCCGGTTGAGCGGCGTACCGGCCTGGCAAACCCTGATCATCCTGCCCAGCGATGTGGCCCCGATGCTGCAGATGCTGCAACGGAAATCGGCATGAAACGCCTCATGCTGCTGTTGAGCCTGGGCCTCGGTTTGAGCGCCCAGGCGGCACCCATGCGCTGGGCTGATATTCGCGACGGCAGCCTGTACCTGCAAACGGATCGTCCCGACACGCTGACTGTTCGCTGGGTGCCGGCGTGGCAGGCCGATGCCAATGAAGAACGCCTGTACTTGCTCGACGGCAACGGCAACCTGAAGGGCGAACGTCTGATCTCCGCCAGTGAAACCCGAGGCAAGCAGAGCTGGCCACTGGCACCGAATGCCGCCAGTTATCGACTGGAAATTCCAGGCTACAGCTTCCGTCGCTACACGATCGAACATGACGAACACACCGTGGCATTGTTCGCCCCGGCCAAGGTGCATTTCAGCGCCGAAACCCGCGGCGGTGATGAATTGTATTTCAAGGTCGCACCGGGGGAACACGCAGTACTGGCCGGCAAATTTCACGGCGGGATCAACGCCCTGCAAGCCCAGCGCGTGAGCGACAACAAACAGCTGTCCCTGGCGCTGAAACCCCATCGCGCCTATTGGCAGTTCGATCAGGTGGCATTGCCCGTCACCCAGGACGAACAGGTCTGGCGCCTGCGCCTGCAAGGCAGCGGCAAGGTCGCGTTCTGGCTCGATGGCACGGCGAACCTGTTTGCCCAAAAACCGCAGCAACTCAAACCGCTGCGCGAGAACGACGGCCAGACCCGCTTGACCCTGCACAAAGAGATGCTCGGCCCCACCCCGAACCTCGGCATTTATTTGCCCTACGTGCTGCCCCCTCAATCCAGTTTCGCAGCGCTCGACGCCCTCAAGCCTCAGGCGGGCACCTATTACAGTTTCGTTGACGTCACCGCGCAAAATCCGCACCACGAAGATGCGTTCCGCCAGCTCTATCAGAACCGCTTCGGCATCTCGCAGGACCTCACGCTGTTAGCCGGTAGCCAGCGTCAGGCGGATTTGCGGGCCGACACCCAAAGCAACGCCGGCCTCGATGCCTGGCTTGCCGCCACTCGCGCCCTCGGCGGTACCGGCACGCATTACATCGCGTTCGCCGACGAGCCGAACCTCAATTACCCGAGCTACGCCGACTACCAGGCGATCTTCAACAGCATGGCCCGGCAAGTGCGCAGCGACCCGGCCAACGCCAAGGCCGGTGTGCGCATCGCCATGCCCGCCACTTCGCGCTTCGTTAATGGCCCGTTCGCCGACAACGCCGTCGACAAGCGCGGCATCGATTGGGCGCGACGCCTGCTGGCCGAATCCGGAGAGCAAATCGACGCCCTCGCCTGGCACGAATGGATGATTCGCGACCTGCTGGCGACTCGGGTCTACCGCGACAGCGTGCGCCGTGCCGCCGAGCTGGTGGGCCTCGATACCAAGGGCCGGCCACGCAAGGCCTTGCTGCTGGATCAGACCAATCTGTCCAGCGGCTCAAGCCTGAGCCCCTACGATCAAGAAACCCATTTTGCTTCGCTATGGTGGACCTCGGTGGTCATCAACTCGGCCCAGGACGGGTTGCTGGACATGCTCAACTGGTTCCAGGCCGCCGATGAACCGACTTACCCCAAGGGCATGGTGCGGGTGCTGGGCGGCGATCGCTTCGAACTCAAGCCGGTGGGCCTGGCCCAGCAATTCATCCAGCAGCACTGGCTGAAAAACGTCATGCGCCTGGACAACGACGCCTTCGAAGTCGATGTGTTGGCCATGGCCACCGAACGCCAGCGCAGCCTGTTAGGGGTCAACAAAGGGGTGCGCTTGCAGCGTGTCGATCTGGGCGGGGCGACGTGCCCGCTAGCCAAGGGAACGCTGGTGTACTTCGGTGCCGACAGCCGCAGCCGTAGCGCTCAATTCAACTGTCACGACGGTCGCGTCAGCTTCGACCTGCCGGGCGAAACCCTGTTCGCCTTGAGCTGGAGCGCCTCATGAACGCCGTCAACCTGCATCACCACGACCGGTCCCAGTCAGAAGGCAATGACATGAATGCCTTGGGGAGATTGTGCCAGCTGCACAAACCGTCCCGTTCACCTGTTCCAGAGGCGGTGGGCTGAACCTATGGTGGCACGATTCGAATGGCGCACGTCGTTGTGCGCCCCGGACTTTCCGACAGCCGCTTATGAGGGGTTGTGCGGGCGCGTGACGGACCATACGCCGTTCAACACCCTCGCCTGGCTGCGCGCATCGGAACAGGCACTGACGGCCAAGGAACACTTGCACGTTCTGCTCGGCTGGCAAGGCGATGAATTAGCCTTGTGCCTGCCGCTGGTGGCGTCCGTGGAGCGCTTTGGAAAGCTGCCATTTCGGGTCTTGCGTCACCTCGGTTATCCCCTCACCGATCGCTTGGCCCTGCTCACCTGCCTCGATGCCGACAGCATGCGCAAGGCACTGGTGATCATCCGCCGTCACTTGCCCCATGCGATGCTGCAACTCAATGAATTATCCGAACCCATCGGTGAAGAAAGCGCGCTGACCGCATGGATGGCCCACAGCTCGACCGGCGAGCGCCGCCTCAGTTGCCGGGTGCCGGTGCATTTGATCAGTGAGGCCGACCGCCAGGAAGTCTCCGGCGACCCGCGCTACAAACTGCGCCGGGCGCGTAAACGCATTTTGGCCTATGGCGCTCAGGTCCGACGCGTAACCCCTGACGCGGCCACCATCGGGCCTTTATTGCAAGCCCTCGGCGAAGTCGAAGCGCAGAGTTGGAAAGGCGTCGAAGGCGTGGGGATTTTCACCAGTGATCGCAGTCGGCAATGGATCAAGCAGGCCTTTACCGCCCTCGCCGAACAGGGACTGCTGCGGGTGGTGATGCTGGAAGTGGACGGGCGCTGCATCAGCTACCGGCTCGGCTTGCTGGAAGAGGGCCGGCTGTACGACTACAACCTGGCGTTCCTGCCGCGATACGCCGATATGGGCAGCGGTCGTGTGCTGCTCGAAGAATGGATTCGCTGGGGCCTGGACGACAATTGGCACTGGATCGACGCTTCGCGGGTCAGCCTGATGAACTCCAGCCATCAACTCCAGGAGCGCATGACCGGGCAACTGGAGCACTGGCGCTGGAGCTTCTACTCCTGGCGCCCCAGCGGCCTCGCCCTGGGGCTGACCATGCGACTCTGGCATCAATTCAAGCCTTGGTTGAAAAAGTGGCGGGCCTGGCGTGCAGCGATGCTGCCTGTTGCTGAACCCACCCCTGCACCCGCCGACAAAGGCCCTACGCCCACCGAAAAAACCATGGAGGACAAACATGCCTCGCCAAGTCATAGTCAACGCTGACGATTTCGGCCTCAGCTTGAGCGAGAACGCGGTGATCCTCGGCGCCTTCCAGGCCGGGGTCATCAGCTCCGCCACCGCCATGGCCAACATGCCAGCGTTCGAGGAGGCCTGCGTCCTGGCCCGGCAGCCGTTGCTTCAAGGGCGAATCGGATTGCACTTCAACCTCACCTATGGTCGGCCGTTGAGCCCGTCGATTCTCACGCGTTCGACGTTCTGTGACAGCCAGGGCATGTTCGACCTCGACCTGCCCCGCCACAGTCTCTGGCTCAACCGCCTGGATCGCGACGCGGTGCTGGAAGAACTCGAAGCCCAATGGCAACGCTGCCTGGACAACGGCCTGCGCCCCAGCCACATCGATTCCCATCAGCACGTGCACAACATCTGGCCCATCGGCGAAGTCGTCGCGCGTTTTGCCGCCCGCCAAGGGGTGCCCGTGCGACTGGCGCGCCATTTGGGAAATAACCTGAGTGTGCCCAAGCGGGTGTTCAAGACGCTGTTCAATCATCGATTGAGCCACCTTGCCGGCGCAACCGCCCAGTACGTATGCACCCCGGTAGACCTGCGCAACGTGGCGATGCCGATCGACGGCCTATTGGAGATAGTTGTCCATCCGACCCATATCGGGGCCGATTTTGGCGATATCTATTTAAACCCCGGAGAGTCGCTGGCTAACATTCTGGAGAAGCGTCTTCCGGGCATTCCGAGAGTGTCCTATGCCGTTGTGCCAAGGACGCTCAAAGACGCGTACTCGATTGAGCTACGCCCGTTGCAACCTTGATTTATCGCTATCGAAAACCTTATCCACCACACCCTGGCTTCAGCCTCGGAGGACTTCATGAGCGCCATCGCCAAGCTTCGCGAACGTATCAAACAAAAAGGCCTGCTCCACACGCTCCAGACGCTCTGGAAACGCTACGTGTACTTCCATCGAGAGCTGTTATGGCTGGGGCGCGATCTGGTTACCCCGGTGGCACCGCACAATCTGCGGCCCTATACGGGCTTGCACCTGGAAACCATCACCCCGGAAAACGCCAAGGCGTTCACCAAGTATTATGGCAACCGCGTCAAGGCCATGGCCGAAATCGCCGCCGAGGGTCACACCGGGCACATGTATGTGGACGAGCAAGGTGATGCCATCGGATTCATTTGGGGCAGCAAGGGGGACTACTTTGACCGGCACTATTACGGCTGCTGGTTCCGGGTCAATCCCGGTGAATTTTTCGAATTCGGTGGAGAAATGATCCCTCAATACTTCGGTTCCAACCTGTCCGTGGACGCCCAGTTCAATCTCTGGAATGCGATGCGGGCAAAAGGCTACAACAAGATCGTCGACGTCTGCGATACCCGCAACATCCAGGCCATGAAAATGCACATCCGCATGGACTACCAGGAGCAAGGGCGCATCACCCACGTCTACGACCTGTTCGGCCGCTGGCGCTTCTTCCGCGAAACCTACTACAACGGCTCGCGGCTGACGGCGCTGCGCAAACCCGCGCAATCGGCAGTGACTGCGGCGCAGGCGTGATTTTGATTGGAGGTCGCGATTGTCGTTGTTTGATGGAGGACTGTGTCGCCGCCATCGCGAGCAAGCCCGCTCCCACAGGTATCTGCTTTGACCAAAGGATTTGTGAACGACAGCGACCACTGTGGGAGCGGGCTTGCCCGCGATGGCGTCAGTCAGTGCAACTCATTTCTCAGATCCGAAACTCAGCGCTTCACCGCCACCAACGTGTAACACAACGGCAACTGCGCCTGTTGTTGCTGATACTTGTCGTAGAGTTCTTCGCGGTTGGAATGCGGGTATTCCTTGAAGTGACTGATCTGTAATCCCGCCTCGACAGCACCGGTGAAGATGGCGCCCAGGGTGTGGACGAACCAGTAGGACGCCGAGGCCTGCTGTTGGACTTTGCCTTCGTAGACGATTGGCTGGTTCTGGACGAAAGGTTCGCTGCGAAAATACGAGCTGTCCGGGCGATAGGGATCGGTTGACTCGGGGTCGAACATTTCCAGGAACGGGTGGGTTTCGTACACCACGAGAGCACCGCCGGGTTTGAGGGTTTGCGCGGCATGGCGCAAGAATTCGGCGATGTCCGGCATCCAGTTCAATACGCCGATGGTAATCAGCGCTACATCGAAGCACTGGTGAAGATCAGTCGGCAGGCGATGGATGTCAGCCTCGATGAATTCGGGCTCATGGGGCGAACGGGATGCCAGCTCCCGGGCCTGATCGAGAAAGGCCTCAGACTGGTCAATGCCCATAACACGGCGGGCCCCCAAGGCAAACAGCGAAAGACTTTCGCGTCCGTTGTTGCAGCCCAGTTGCACCACATCCTTGCCGTCGACGCCGACCTGTTGAAGCAACCCGGTGAGAGTGTCATCCAGGCAGGAAAAATCGCCATGGCTCACGGCACCCAAACAGGCCTGCCACTCAGGGGTATCTTTGTGGTGTGGGGCGGAGTCATTCCACGCATCGCGATTGCTGGCGATGGCTTTTTCTTTTGTCGGCATTTCCATTGCACGCTCCAGAATTCGGGCCTTTGATTGGCCGGTAAGAGTCTGGATCAGCGTCAGGAAAACTACCATTCGAGCTTTGTTGCGATCTTGTAATCACCGGTGGGGCGAACCCTCTTCGCGTTGATTCAACCGCTCACGCAAGAACTCGATCAGCGCCTGCACCGGTCGCGAACTCTGGCGATGTTGCGGGTAGACCGCCGACAAGGTCAGCGGCTCGGGGCGCAAATCGTCCAGCACCGGCACCAGTCGGCCGTCCTCCAGTGCCGAACCGACGATGAAGGTGGGCAGGTAGGTAATCCCCATGCCGGCGATGGCCGCGTCCTTGAGCAACTCACCGTTGTTGACCCGCATCCGCCCCGTGACATTGACGCTCAGCGGCTGGCCCCGCCCGCCGAAACGCCATTGCACCTGACGACCGTGGCCGTACGGCAGGCAATCGTGGGTGTGCAAATCTTCGGGTTTGAGCGGCGTGCCCCGCTCGGCCAGATACGCCGGGCTGGCGCAGTACACCCGTTCGATGGAGGCGAGGCGTCGGGCGATCAGTGTCGAGTCTTCCAGCACGCCGATGCGCAACGCCAAATCGTAACCCTCACCGAGCAAATCCACCGGCCGATCGCTCAGGTCGACTTCCACGGTGACGTCGCGATAACGCTGCAAAAATACCGGCAGCAAACAGCCCAAATGCGCCACGGCAAACGACAGCGGCGCACTCAGGCGAATGGTGCCGCGAGGTTCGGTGGTCTGGCCGGCAATGCCCTGCTCCATTTGCTCGACTTCGCTGAGCAGGCGCAGGGCTGACTCGTAATAACTCTGCCCCAGCGGCGTGACGTCCAGCCGCCGGGTCGAACGATTGAGCAGGCGCACGCCGAGGCGCTCTTCGAGCTGCATCAGGCGGCGGCTGACGAATTGCTTGGACAGCCCCAGCTGATCGGCTGCAGCGGTGAAGCTGCCGGAATCCATCACCTGGCAAAACATACGCATGTCTTCGAACGGGTTCATTGTCACTCTCTGGTTGACAGTTATTCGCTTTATAGCCGCTTTTTCACTTTCCGGCACCTCATTAATCTGTGCTCACGGTGTTGCTGAGGCCTGAACCCCAGCGCCACAGCAGCCCGATCCCAAGGCATACAAAAACTCAAACGAGTGAAAAAGGAATTGCACATGAACATCAAGAAAACCCTCGCCGCGTCCCTCCTCGCCCTGTCCATCGGCAACGCATTCGCCGCCGGCAGCCCCGGTGTCGAACACAACACCCAGGCCTTCCTCGAAGCCCTCGCCGCCGGCGGTGGCAAGCCGCTTGAGCAACTGAGCCCGAAAGACGCCCGCGCGGTGCTGACTGGCGCCCAGGCTTCGGTGAAGGTTGATCTGTCGGGTGTTGAAATCAGCGACAAGGCGATCAAGGTCGACGGCCAGACGATCAACCTGAAAGTGGTGCGTCCGGCCAAGGTCAAGGGTGAATTGCCCGTGTTCATGTTCTTCCACGGTGGCGGCTGGGTATTGGGCGACTTCCCGACCCACCAGCGCCTGATCCGTGACCTGGTGGTGGGGTCCGGCGCCGTCGCGGTATACGTCGACTACACGCCGTCGCCGGAAGCGCACTACCCGACCGCCATCAACCAGGCCTACACCGCGACCAAATGGGTGGCCGAGCACGGCAAAGAGATCGGTGTTGATGGCAAGCGACTGGCGGTGGCCGGCAACAGCGTCGGCGGCAACATGGCGGCGGTCGTGGCGCTGATGGCCAAAGAGCAGAAAACCCCTGCCCTGCGCTTTCAGCTGTTGATGTGGCCGGTGACCAACGCCGGATTCGATAACGGCTCGTACCAGCAATTCGCCGAGGGGCACTTCCTCACCAAAGGGATGATGCAGTGGTTCTGGGACAACTACACCACCCACCCGGCCGAGCGTGCGCAGATCCATGCCTCGCCGCTCAATGCCAGCGCCGAACAGCTCAAGGGCCTGCCTGCCGCACTGGTGCAGACCGCCGAATTCGACGTGCTGCGTGACGAAGGCGAAGGCTACGCCCGCCACCTCGATGCGGCCGGTGTGCCGGTGACCTCGGTGCGCTACAACGGGATGATTCATGACTTTGGCCTGCTCAATCCGCTGAATCAGATTCCGGAAGTCAAAGCGGCGGTACGTCAGGCCGCGGCCGAGCTCAAGACCCATCTGAACTGAGTCCAGCCTCTCGCCACACCCCAGGGTGTGGCGAGTTTTTTTGTGCCCGTTGGAGTGCAATCCATGAACCTTTTCTCTGCCCACCTGTTGCCTTGGAGCGCCCTGCTGCTGGTGCTCGACGCCCTGCTCTGGCACCTCGTCCCGTTCAAGCATCGCGCGCCAAAGGTCGGTGTGCGGCTGGTGCTGTTTCTGGCGTTCAGTGCGCTGGTCATCAACGCCGGCGTCAGCCCATTGCAGGCGCCGTTGTTTGCCGATGACCCGGTGGCGCAACTCGGTGCGACGGCGCTGGGGATTCTCTGGTGGCTGTATGCCGCACGGGTACTCACGGAAGTGTTCGGTCTGGTGCTGATGCGCCGCATAGGTCACAGCGGCCGTTTGTTGCAGGACGTGATCGGTGCGCTGGTGTTTCTGGCCTCCGTCGTCGCGGCCGCCGGTTATGTGCTGGATCTGCCGGTCAAAGGTCTGCTCGCGACGTCCGGCGTGTTCGCCATCGTGGTCGGTCTGGCGCTGCAGAGTACGTTGGCCGACGTGTTCTCCGGCATCGTGCTCAACACCACCAAGCCCTATCAGGTGGACGACTTTGTGGTGATCGATGGCGTCGAGGGTAAAGTGCTGGATATCAACTGGCGCGCCACGCACCTGTTGAGCAGCGCCGGCACGATGGCCGTGGTGCCGAACTCGGTGGCGGCCAAGGCCAAGATCGTCAACCTCAGCCGCCCGAACAACCTGCACGGGGTGTCGATCAGCATCAAGGTGGCGAACCACATCCGCCCACGCCGGGTACTCGACGCCCTCGACCGCACGCTGCAAGGCAGCAGCAACCTGTTGCTGAACCCGGCACCCAAAGCGGTGTTGAAAGAGGCTGGCGAAGAGATGTCCGAATACGTGGCCAGCGGTTTCATCGCCGAGCTGGGCAAGAAAAGCGAGGTGCGCAATCAGCTGTTCGACCTCGCCCATCGCCATCTGGAAGCGGCCGGCATTTCGCGACACCCCGACGGCGTGATCGAACCCACGACCCGCGCCCGCGCGCTGCTCGATGAAGTGAAGATTTTCCGCTCGCTGAGCCATGAGGAACGTGATCGCCTCGCCGAATCGATGGTCGCGCAACAATACGTCGCAGGCCAGGTGGTGCTGGATCTGGATGAAGTGCCGGACAGCCTGTTCGTGATCGCCACCGGCGTCGTCAGCGCCAGCGTGCCGGACGGCAATGGTTTCACCGAGGCCGGTCGCATGGGGCCGAGTGAAGTCATGGGCGAACAGAGCATCCTGGCCGATACGCCGTCGCAGGCGACGTTCACCGCGCTGACGTCTTCGATCATCTACCGTCTCGACAAGCACCTGACCCGCCAGTGCATGGAACAGCGCAGCGAAGTGGGCCGGGCCTTGAACAAGTTGCAGGCGGTGCGGCAGCAGAACAGTCGGCTGGCCTTGATGGCCAAACCGGCGCCGATCAGCAAAGGTGGTTTTTTGGGATGGCTGCAGAAGCGCTGATGCAGCGGACATTCGATCGGCACAAAAAATGCCCGCACATCGGCGGGCATTTTTTCGTCAGCACCTTACTTGGCAGTGAACTTGGTGTAGCTGTTGATCAGGTTGCGGTAGTTCGGCAGACGCTGGGACAGCAGGTTGGCCAGGCCTTCCATGTCGTTGCGCCAGTCGCCTTGCAGCTCGCAGGCCACGGAGAACCAGTTCAGCAGGTGTGCACCCGCCGCCGACATCCGTGCCCACGCTGCTTGTTGCACGGTGGTGTTGAAGGTACCGGAAGCATCGGTCACTACAAACACCTCAAAGCCTTCGGCAATGGCCGACAGGGTCGGGAACGCCACGCAGACGTCAGTCACCACGCCGGCGATGATCAGTTGCTTGCGGCCGGTAGCCTTGATTGCCTTGACGAAATCCTCGTTGTCCCAGGCATTGATCTGGCCTGGACGGGCAATGAACGGCGCATCCGGGAACTGTTCTTTGAGCTCCGGCACAATCGGGCCGTTCGGGCCGCTGTCGAAACTGGTGGTGAGGATGGTCGGCAGGTTGAAGAACTTGGCGATGTCGCCCAGGGCCAGCACGTTGTTCTTGAATTCGTTGGGCGAAAAATCCTGCACCAGCGAGATCAGGCCAGTCTGGTGATCGACCAGCAGCACAACGGCGTCATCTTTGTTCAGACGTTTGTAAGGTACGTTGCTCATGTGAAACTCCTCGGAGGGTGGACGTTGCTCAGGACGCCGACACATAAGGTCGGCGCTTTTTTAAAATCACTAGAAAGCAAAACACGAACAGCCAAATGCGCCCCAGAACCCCTGGAAATCGCTGACGGGCGCGTTCGACAAACGCGCCCGTTCATGGCTGTGGGAATGCACCGCGCACGGGCCGCTGCACTGGTGCACCTGCGCCTGCATCGGCGAATTCGGCCGCCAGTGTCCCGGAACCTTCGCCACCGGCGACCAGTCCGGCAGCACCGGCACGCTGGCAGGCCCGAGTTTTTCGAAGTCGCCGGCGGCGTACACCACCTTGCCGCCGACCACGGTCAGCACCGATTCGATCCACTTGATCGCCTCTTCCTCGACGCTGAAGAAGTCCGCGCTCAGTGCTACGAGGTCCGCCAGTTGCCCGACCTTGATCCGGCCTTTCTTGCCTTGTTCCGACGAGAACCAGGCGCTGCCATGGGTGAACAGTTCCAGCGCGGTCTGCCGTGGCAAGCCTTCCTCGTACAGCGCCAGACCACCGACGGTGCGACCGCTGACCATCCAGTACAGCGAGGTCCATGGATTGTAGCTGGACACTCGCGTGGCATCGGTGCCGGCGCCCACCGGCACACCCTCGGCGAGCATGCGCTTGATCGGCGGCGTGGCTTCGGCGGCCTGCTTGCCGTAGCGGTCGACAAAATATTCACCCTGGAACGCCATGCGATCCTGAATCGCAATACCACCGCCCAGCGCCCTCACTCGCTCGATGTTCTGCGGAGTAATGGTTTCAGCGTGGTCGAAGAACCATGGCAGGCCGTTGAACGGAATATCGCGATTGACCTTCTCGAACACGTCGAGCATGCGGCTGATGGATTCGTTGTAAGTGGCGTGCAAACGGAACGGCCAGCGCTGCTCCACCAAGTGGCGGACCACCGGCTCCAGCTCCTGCTCCATGGTTTGCGGCAGGTCTGGACGCGGTTCGAGGAAGTCTTCGAAATCCGCCGCCGAGAACACCAACATCTCGCCAGCACCGTTGTGCCGCAGGAAGTCGTCGCCCTGATGCAACTTGACGCTGCCGGTCCAGTTCTGGAAATCGGTCAGCTCTTCTTTTGGCTTCTGGGTGAACAGGTTGTAGGCGATGCGCACGGTCAGTTGATCATCTTTCGCCAACTGCTCGATCACCTGGTAATCGTCCGGGTAATTTTGGAAACCACCGCCGGCATCAATGGCGCTGGTCAGGCCGAGACGGTTGAGTTCGCGCATGAACTGGCGGGTCGAGTTGACCTGATACTCCAGCGGCAGCTTCGGCCCCTTGGCGAGTGTCGAGTAGAGAATCATCGCGTTCGGCCTGGCGACCAACATGCCGGTCGGGTTGCCGTTGGCATCACGCACGATTTCGCCACCCGGCGGGTTCGGCGTATCGCGGGTGTAGCCGACCACTTTCAGTGCGGCACGATTGAGCAGGGCACGGTCGTAGAGGTGCAGGACGAATACCGGGGTGTCGGGCGCAGCCTTGTTCAGTTCTTCAAGGGTCGGCATGCGCTTCTCGGCAAACTGGAATTCGTTCCAGCCACCGACCACCCGCACCCATTGCGGCGTCGGCGTGCGATCGGCTTGCTCCTTGAGCATGCGCAGCGCATCGGCCAGGGACGGCACGCCTTCCCAGCGCAGTTCGAGGTTGTAATTGAGACCGCCACGGATCAAGTGCAGGTGGGAGTCGTTGAGACCGGGGATGACGCAGCGGCCCTTGAGGTCGATGACCTGGGTGCCCGAGCCGCGCAGGGCCATGGCCTCTGCATCGTTACCGACCGCGACAAAGCGGCCGTCGCTGATCGCCACGGCGCTGGCGAGGGGCTTTTCGCGGTCTACGGTATGAAATTGGCCATTGAACAGAATCAGATCGGCGTTCATCGCGTGTCCTTAAGGCAGATTGGAGTGAGGCTGGCCCGCTTCCAGCCAAGGCGCGAACAAACGCGTCGCGGCGGGCATGCACACGTACACCACCGACAGCACGATGGTCAGGGTGATCAGGAACGTGGCGACCACGTAGTTGGAGAGCAAGGCGTTGAGCTGCAGCAACGGCCCCCAGAGCAGCGGCACCAGCAAGGTGTGCGGCAGGATCACCAACAACGTCACCACAGCCTGCTTCCAGCGCGGCGGTGGCGAAGCGGCATCGGCCAGTGGCGTGAACCAGAATTCATTGACCGGGTTGACCTCGGTCTGGTCGCCATCGGCCAGCATCGGCGCGGCTTCGTCGATCAACGCTTGGCGTTGCGGCGAGTCGAGCCAAAGCTGCATGGCCTCGGTGGAACAGAAACGCAACACACAGGTGTAAGTATCCAGGCCCGCACGCTTGCCGCGCACCACATCCACCCCCAGGTGCCCTTCCCGCTGTCCCGCTATGCTGACGATGTTGCGCAGCCAGGCTTCATAGGCCGCTTCGAAACCGGCCTTGACCCGGTGCTTGACGATCAGCGTCACGATCTCATCGGACCCCGGCGCTTTTTGAGTTTGGGCTTCAGGCATAACGGAGCACTCCGGGCAAACGGACATTGAGCGCCAGCCGTCCCGGCCCGGCGATAAACACAGTGGTAAACAGAATCAACAGCAGCCAGCCGAACTGCCCTTCGGCCACGCTCCATTGCGGATGCACGACCAGCAGCGCCACCAGCAGCACAAACAGAATAGGCAAGCACGCCAGCCGCGCCAGCACCCCGGCAACGATCAGCAGCGGGCACAGGACTTCGGCGAAAATCGCCAGACTCAGGGTGAGATGGGCGCCGAGGTGGAATGGGTCTTCGATGCGTTGCAACTCGGCGCTGAAGTTCAGCAGCTTGGGCAAGCCGTGCACCCACAGCAGGAACAAGCTGCCGGTGACCCGCAGAAACAGCAGCCCGACATCCCGCGCCTGTTCATCCCGTTGCGAAGCGTTCATGGCTCACCCTTGTTCAATCACTGGCCTGAATAGTGCCGCCAAGGGGTGGGGAAAAATTGAATGTACGTGCTCTCTTTGCGAGTCTCATGATTTCGATCGTTCCCACGCTCTGCGTGGGAATGCCTCAACGGACGCTCCGCGTTCGGCTCTGGAGGGGACGCGGAGCGTCCCGGGCTGCATTCCCACGCGGAGCGTGGGAACGATCGACAGGGATCAGCGCATAAAATCAGGTTACAGAGCCCGGGGCTGCCTTCAGCTCCAGACTATCCAGCGCCCGACTCACCGCCAGTTCACCCAGCATGATGAGCTGCGCGACGCCCAGTATCGTGTTGCGCTGCGGCCCTTCCAGAAACCCGGCACAGTCATTGGCGATCACCTTGGCCGAGGCAAAGGATTCGCAGGCATTGGCCAGCAACTCTTCTATGTTGATGTCCGGGGCGACGGTGTAGATCGTGCTCGGTTTGCGCAGTTTTTTGGGGGTGGACGGTTTTAGGTAGTGATCGAGGGCGCGCTCGGCGGCTTCGTTGAGTTTTTTGGGATCGAGGGGATCGTAGGGGGAAACGTCGTCGGTTTCTGGCGGGTTAGGTGTGGCTTTGAACATGGTGAATCTCCGTTATACCTGATGGAACCACCAGCACCTGTCGCTAAACAAGTAAGGGTGGCGGCTGTACGCAGGTTAGCGAACCGAGAGGTATAAGACCCGGCAGGCCCGAGGGCCTCCCGCGCACAGCCACCATATCGACACTGCAAACATGGAGTGCCTGCAATATGACGGAGCGTTGTTGCGCTTATACCTGTTCAGGTCGCTAAACCCGATCGCTGATTGGCAGCGATGCGGAAACGATAAAGACCAGGCCCAAAGCGCACAAGCCGGCGGATTCTGGCGCAGTCGTAGGCAACGGCGCAAGGATCTGTAGCTTTCAGGAAGTAACGCTAAACACCATTAAACACAGCCTTCGAATCAACACACATTCCCTGTGGGAGCGGGCTTGCTCGCGAAAGCGGTGTGTCAGGCGACATCAATGTGGACTGTGCCGCCGTCTTTGCGAGCAAGCCCGCTCCCACGGGGGTTGAGGGGTTTTGAAGAGCTGTATTTACAGCCCTGGAATATCCAGCGACACCGACATGAATTGACTGATCCGTGACCGCAGCCATTTCTCGGCAGGATCGTTGTCATGCACCCCGCTCCAGGCCATCGACAACTGCGCGGCGTCGATAGGAAACGGCGGATCTTCGGCGCGCAACGCGCAGCCTTCAACCAACGCACATGCGGCGTAATCCGGCACAGTAGCGATCATCTCGGTACCGGCGAGCAACGCGCGCAACCCACTGAACTGCGGCACACCCAGTACCACGCGACGAGTGCGACCGACCTTGGCCAGGTCGAGGTCGATGTTGCCGCTCAGGTCGCCGGAGAACGACACCATCGCATGCGGACGGGCGCAGTATTCGTCCAGCGTCAGCGGCCCCGGGCGGTCATCGCCGCGCAGGACTTTGCAGGGGATGTCGCGCAGCTTTTTGCGTTTGGCATTGGCCGGCAGGTCGGTGGTGTAGCTCACCCCCACCGAGATTTCTCCCGACGCCAGTAACGCCGGCATCAACAGGTAATTGGCGCGGCGCACCACGACCACGATCCCCGGCGCCTCCTCCTGCAACTGGCGCAGCAGCGGCGGAAACAGACCGAACTCGGCATCGTCCGACAGCCCGATGCGGAACACGTCGCAACTGCTGGCCGGGTCGAATTCCTTGGCGCGGCTGACCGCCCCCGAGATGGTGTCCATCGCCGGTTGCAGCTCCTTGAGAATCGCCAGCGCCCGCGCCGTCGGCTCCATCCCGCGACCATGGCGCAGCAACAACGGATCGTCGAACAAATCACGCAACCGCCCCAACGCAGCGCTCACTGCCGGTTGGCCCATGAACAGTTTTTCGGCGACGCGGGTCAGGTTCTTTTCGAACATCAGGGCTTCGAAAATCACCAGCAGGTTCATGTCGACGCGGCGCAGATCGTTACGGTTCATGGGCACGGTTCCCTATTGTGTTCAGCCAGGCTCGATTCTGCGGACTTTACTCGATCATCGGCACTTTCGCCGCTCGTTTGTAAGGCCCGTACTCGATGGGTACCCACTGGAAATGCTTGTCCATTGCGGTGATATGGCCGACACCCGGAAACGGCAAATGCGCCGCCGTAACCCAGATCTTGCTGGCCGCCGCATCGCTGAAAACCTTGGCGCGGCTCTTGATCGCCTGCTGATTGTCTACGTCGAAACGGATCGATACCTCGGGATGCTCGAACTGCACCGCCAG
This sequence comes from Pseudomonas wuhanensis, assembly GCF_030687395.1. Classification (GTDB taxonomy): domain Bacteria; phylum Pseudomonadota; class Gammaproteobacteria; order Pseudomonadales; family Pseudomonadaceae; genus Aquipseudomonas; species Aquipseudomonas wuhanensis. The sequence continues at coordinate 4,015,284 of NZ_CP117430.1, forward strand.
GTTATGCACCAGATCACCCATGAACAGAATGCTCTGGCCTTGGGAGTTGAACCGATACGTGGTACTGCCCGGCGTGTGCCCCGCCTCGAGCTCGGCATCGACAACGCCAGGCACTGGCGACTGCCCTACAGTAAAAGTCTTGAAGCGGCCCGCCGCGATGTAGGGCGCGGTGGAGTCCTGGGCGATCTTGAAAAACTCCCTGGCACCGGCCGGTGCCTTGGCCATGGCCTGCGGGTCAAGCCAGTAATCGGCTTCTGCCTTGGCCGCGTAGACCGTTGCGTTGGCGAACACGGGCTTTTGCTGCGCATCAACCAACCCGCACACATGATCCAGATGTAAGTGGGTGAGCAGAATGGTATCGACCTGTTCTGGCTTATAACCAGCGGCTTGCATGTTCGCCGACAGTTGGCCCGCCGTGGCACCGATGCACTGCCCTGCCCCGGTATCCACCAGAATCAATTGTTTGCCGGTATTCACCAGAAACGCATTGAACGCGGTTTGCACCCCCGGAGTTTCAATCGAGCGACGAGCCAGCAACGCGCGGATCTGGTCTTGGGTCAGACCGTCGAGCAGTTTGGGCGACAGGTCGTTGTAGCCATCAAACAACGCCGTCACTTCGTAGTCGCCCACCGCGAGCCGGTAATAACCGGGCACCTGAGTGTTCACCTGAGCCGGCGCCTGGGCCAGGCTGGTACCGGACATCAGCGCCAATGCCAGGCCAAGTCCGCCAAGCGTGCAAACGCGGGAATGCTTCATGAAATCACCCTTGATCGAGCCAAAAAAAGCGGCCTGCCCAGGCCCCTACGAGTCGTCAATCTTGCATGACCGTGCGTGGGCGCGGATTGCAGTGATGTGCTCAGTTAACGCTTTTTCACCTTCAGCCTGAGCGCGGAATTAACAACGTTTAACTCGCAAGCCAAAGCCTTCGCGACCAAGAATGAAGCCATCCGCGCGGACTTCTTTTTTGAGATTTTTCAGAAAGGGAAATGTGCTGACCCACCGTGCAGTGCACCCGCGCCCGCCCACCGACACGGACATTGGCCATGGCTCACTTTCAGCAAAACGCGATCAGGGCGTATGCCACTGAAACGCAGAAAAAGACCACGGGCGGCCTTAGCCCCTGGCGTGAAAATCTGGTTAAACAGTTGATCCTCGACCACCTCGGCGACACCCTGGAAGTGACCGAACTGGCACGGGCCTGCGCCTTGTCGCGCAGTCATTTTTCCCGTGCGTTCAAGTGCAGCACCGGTGTTTCACCGCAAGACTGGATCCGACAGCAACGCATCGCCCGGGCCAAACAGTTGATCCGCAACACCGACCTGACCCTGACGCAAATCAGCCTCGAATGTGGCTTCTGCGATCAGGCGCATTTCTCCCATATCTTCACCCGCAGCGAAGGCATCACACCGTTTGCCTGGCGTTGCCGTGCCATGAGTACGCTTCCCTCTCTCAACAGCAAAAGATCGCAGCCTTCGGCAGCGCCTACAGGTGTTCACATATCCCTGTAGGCGCCTTTGATTTTGATCAGCCCTTGATGAACGCCAGCAGATCTTCGTTGAGTTGATCCTTGTGGGTATCGGTCAGGCCGTGCGGGGCTCCCGGATAGACCTTCAATGTCGAACCCTTGACCAGTTTCGCCGAGGCGATGCCCGCCGCTTCGATCGGCACCACCTGGTCGTCGTCGCCATGCACCACCAGGGTCGGCACGTCGAACTTTTTCAGGTCTTCGGTGAAGTCGGTTTCGGAGAATGCCTTGATGCAGTCATAGGCGTTCTTGTGGCCGGAGGCCATGCCCTGCAGCCAGAACCAGTCGATCATGCCCTGGGACGGCTTGGCGCCCGGGCGGTTGAAACCGAAGAACGGACCACTGGCCAGATCCTTGTACAGCTGCGAACGGTCGACCAGCGACGCCTGGCGAATACCGTCGAACACTTCCATCGGCAGGCCGCCGGGGTTGGCTTCGGTCTTGAGCATCTGCGGCGGCACCGAGGAAATCAGCCCGGCCTTGGTCACGCGACCGGTGCCGTGGCGACCGATGTAGCGCGCCACTTCGCCACCGCCGGTGGAGAAGCCGAACAGCACAGCGTTTTGCAGATCCAGATGCTCGATCAACTGCGCCAGGTCATCGGCGTAGGTGTCCATGTCATTGCCGAACCATGGCTGGCTCGAGCGACCGTGACCACGGCGATCATGGGCGATGACCCGGTAGCCTTTGGAAGCCAGGAAGATCATTTGCGATTCCCAACTGTCGGCGTTCAACGGCCAACCGTGGCTGAAGACGATCGGCTGACCGGTGCCCCAGTCCTTGAAGTAAATTTCGGTGCCGTCTCGGGTGGTAAAGGTGCTCATTGTGAATTTCCTCATGCGTGGGGTTTTACGGCGGTTAATGAGAGGTTTGGGCCAGACGTTCGGCCAGGCGCGCCACCCGCTCGCCCAAATGTGCGGCGGTACGGCGGTCTTCCAGCGGGGGTGCAAACTCGGGGGATTGTTCGACGTTCGATTGGGCCATCGCCCCCAGCGAACTGCCGAGGCGATTCAGTTGCCCGTCGAACAGCCCCGTGCTGCTGCGCGCCGGCAGCAGGTCGAGACCGACCCAGATCATTGAGTGCTGCGCAGCGAACACCGACATCTGCAGCAAGGTGTTGAGTTTGTCGCCACACAGGCAACCGGAATTGGTGAACCCGGCCGCGAGTTTGTCGCGCCAGGGCCGGGCCAGGTAGAACGACGCGGTGGCTTCCATGAAGCCTTTGAAGGCGGCCGAGGCGCTGCCCATATAGGTCGGGGCGCCAAAGATGATTGCATCGGCACGGTGCAGGCGTTCCCAGTGATCATCCACTTCCTCGACCGGAATCAGCCGACAGGTGCTGCCCAGGTGCCGTTCCACTCCCTGGCCCACGGCTTCGGCCATGACCCGGGTGTGCCCGTAACCACTGTGATAGACCACCACCACGTTGCTCATTCCGGCTCCTCCAGAAGTGTTCATCCTTTCTGCGGCACGCTTTTTGTTGCTTGAAGGCCGATACCTTCAGCTAATTGAAGAAATGGATTTTTGAGCGTAGACCGGACACAGCACGAGTTAAACGTTGTTAATTTTCTACCGTGCACCTGACACTGCGTTGCGTTGCCGAAAAAACTTGAGGAACATGCCCGAATAGCGCGTGATAGACGGATGCAAGCAGGAGTGACCCGTTGACCCTTTCCCCCGAACAGGCCATCCATTTCGGCCCCTACCGGATCTACCCCGGACAACGCCTGGTGATGGAGGCCGACCAGCCCCTGCGCCTGGGCAGGCAGGCCATGGACATTCTGTTGATCCTGCTGGAGCACGCCGGGCAAGTGGTGAGCAAACAGCAACTGATCGCCCGGGTCTGGCCCAAAAGCGTGGTGGAAGACACCAACCTGCGTGTGCACATGGCGGCACTGCGCAAAGCCCTTGGTGACGGTCAGGCCGGCCAGCGTTACATCATCACCGTCGCCCAGCGCGGCTACAGCTTTGTCGCGCCGTTTTCCCTGGAGTCCATTGAACAACGCCCCCAAAACGACACCAATGAACCAGGCGGCCATAACCTGCCGGTCCGCCGGACTCGCATGATCGGCCGTCAGGCGCTGGTCGACAGACTGCTGGCGCAACTCTCACAGCAGCGTTTCATCACCCTCGTGGGCCCCGGCGGGATCGGCAAGACGACCGTGGCGCTGCGCGTCGCCGAGCAACTGATCGGTCGCTATCGAGACGGCATTCGCCTGGTGGACCTGGCGCCGATCAACTGCCCTTTGATGATCGGCGCGCACTTGGCGACAGCGCTGGGTCTGTCGTTGCATGACGCCGACCCCATGAACGGGCTCGCCACATGCTTGCGCGAACGGCAGATGCTGCTGGTCATCGACAACTGCGAACACCTGATCGATGCCATTGCGTTGCTCAGCGAAAGCATCCTGCGCGCGGCGCCCCAAGTGCACATTCTGGCCACCAGCCGCGAAAGCCTGCGGGCCGAAGGCGAATACGTGCAGCGCCTGGAATCACTGGACTGCCCGCCGCCCATCGCCGTGCTCGACCGCGCTCAGGCCCTGACGTTTTCGGCGCTGCAATTGTTTGTCGAGCGGGCGATGGCCAGCCACGACAGCTTCGAACTGAGCGAAGCCGAACTGCCGCTTGCGATTGAAATCTGCCGGCGCCTGGACGGCATCCCGTTGGCGATCGAACTGGCAGCGGCGCAGGTCGGCAATTTGGGTTTGAGCGGCTTGCTGTCGCAACTGCAAGACAGCTTTCGCTTGCTCGCCCAAGGCTGCCCGACCACCATGGGCCGCCATCAGACCCTGCGCGCCACGCTGGACTGGAGCTTCGAACTGCTCAATGCCTGCGAGCAGACGTGCCTGCGCCGACTGGGGATATTCCGGGGCGCTTTTACCCTGGAATCGGCGGCTGCCGTGATTGTCGGCCAGTACATCGAGCCCGACGTAGTGTTTGCCTCGATTACCCAATTGGTGGCCAAGTCATTGCTGAACGTGGAAGTCGGCGACGAAGAAGTGTTCTACCGTCTGCTCGACACCACGCGTGGCTATGCGCTGGAAAAACTCGACCAGGCCCAAGAGCTGGCGGACACCCGGGAGCGCCACGCCGAATGCTGCCTGGCCTTGATGCAGCAGGCGCAGAGCGATTGGGAACACACCCAGAGCGAGCGCTGGACCGAGCGTTACGCCCGCAGCCTGGACGACATTCGTGCGGCGCTCGATTGGGGCTTGAATACTCAAGGATCGCAAGCGTTGGCCATCCGTCTCGCCGCGACCTCGGCACCGCTCTGGCAAGAGCTGTCGCTGCTCAAGGAATACGGCGTGTACGTGCGCAAAGCCCTGGCGTTGCTCGAAGCGACGCATCAGCCCTGCCCGCGCTTGACCATGAACCTCAAGCTTGCCCTCGGCAGTTCCTGTTATCACACCCTGGGCAGTAGCGCCGAATCCGTCGAAGCCTTCGTCAGCGCCAAACACCTGGCCGAACACTGCAATGATGTGGCCGGTCAGCTCAAAGCGATTTCCGGGCACCTGGCGGTTGATCTCAGCTGCGGCCACTACCAACTGGCTCTGGAGCAGAGCCGACAATTCGAGCGGTTGAGGCCGCACGACGACGCGGTGACGGCCCTCAGCACCCAACGTTTGCGGGTCCTGGCCCTGCATTTTGCCGGGGATCAGGCACTGGCGCGGGAGAATGCCGAACAGGTCATTCAACGCCTGGCCCAGAGCGGCCAACTCAACCGTTTCACCCATGGTTTTGGTGTGCAATACGACCAGAGCGTGGCGACCCTGACGATTCTGGCGCGCATTCTCTGGCTGCAAGGGCTCCCGGAAAAAGCCTGGCATACCGCACGACAGGCGCTCGACATCGCGATGCAAATCAATCATGGCACGTCCATCTGCTACACCCTGGCGCTGTCCGGTTGCCTGATCGCCCACTACAACGGCAACACGCCGGTCGCCCGCGAGTTCCTGGCCTTGCTGCTTGAGCAGTCGAAGAAACACTCGGTGTTGCTGTTCTACACCTGGGCCAAACACTACGCGCAGGTGATCGACGGAACTGATGCGCCCTCATCCCCGCGACCGGACACCGGGTTGGTCAAGGAAATCATGGTCACTCTGGGCAGCCGTTTCATCGATGATGCGTTGCTGGAGCGGGCCGAAAACGGCGCGGCGGGCTGGAGCACGGCAGAGATTCTACGGGCCCGGGCCGACGCGTTACTGGCAGAGGATTGCCCGAGCAGTGCTGACGCGGCCGAGGCGGTGCTGCTCAAGGCTTTAGCCGTGGCAAAAACCCAGGGAGCGCTGGCCTGGGAACTGCGCAGTGCGACTTCGCTGGCCCAGCTGTGGCAGCGTCAGGGCCACTTCCGGCAAGCCCATGAGCTGCTGGCGCCGATTTACCAGCGCTTCACCGAAGGCTTCGCCACACCGGACCTGATAAAAGTCCGGCGGTTACTCGACGAATTGCAGCACGACCTGTCCGACTGATGTCCAGTGGGTCCGGCTGATGTAGCGCTCATAACGCAGTTCGAAGGCACGCAAGTAACCGCTGTTTTCGAGTTTCTCCAGGGCGTAGGTGCGCGTGGTATTGAGGAAACGGTAGCGCGTCACGCCGTTGCCCTGCTCGACCGACAGCAGCGATTTATTCGCCAGACTCTCCACCACGCTGACCAGGTTTGCCGGCAGCAACATCGCGCCACTGATCACGCCAATCGCCGCGCCCAGGGTGAACGCCATCTTGAACACCGCCAGCCGCTGCAACACGATCTGTTCCAACGGGCTCAGCCGTTCATAGCTCCAGTCCAGTGCGGCTTTGAGATTCTGATGCCGTGGCACGGCGGTGCGTCGACCTTGGCTCAACAGCTGAAAACAGTTGCCCAGTTGCGCTTGCAACCCCACCAGCGCCAATGCATCGATCTGCGCCGCCGCCAGCTCAATGGCCAGGGGCAAGCCATCCAGCCGACGACAGATTTCACGCACAGCCTTCAGATCCTGTTGGCGCAAGGCAAACCCTTGCTGACGGGCTCGGGCGCGGCTGACCAACAGCTGCACCGCTGAATACCCCATGGCCTCGTCCACGCTATAAATCGCCGAGGCTGGCGGCACCGTCAGGGGCGGTAACCGCAGCAGCGTTTCCCCCGCTGCTCGCAGCGGTTCGCGACTGGTGGCGAGGATCGACAGTCGAGGCGCCGAGGCCAACAGATCGTCCACCACTGTCCTGCAACGTTCGAGCAGGTGTTCGCAGTTGTCGAGCACCACCAAGGCATGCCGTTGCGCCAACGCCTTTGCGCCGACATCCAGTTCCAGCGTGCGCGACAGATGATCGAAAAGCTGCGACGGGTCATCGATGGCCGACAGGTCAACCATCCAGACACCATCCCGATAGTGCTGCAACAGCAACTCGGCCACGCGCAACGCCACGGTGGTCTTGCCGATGCCGGCGGGGCCGATCAGGGTCATGAAGCGTCGAACCGGCAACTGCCGGACCACACTGCCGACAATCGAGTCGCGACCGGTCACAGGTGTAAGCCGGGCAGGCAAGTTGTGTTGAGGCTTGTGCACGGTTTCGACCAGCACCGGCGTGCCCGCCCGATCGTGCTGCACCGGGGCGATGAAGCTATAACCGCGCTGGGGAATATTAACGATATAGGGCTGCCCGTTCGGCCCATCGCCGAGCGCTCGACGCAGGGCGGCGATGTGTACGCGCAGGTTGATCTCTTCGACCACCGAAGTCGGCCAGACGTGGGCAATCAGGGCATCCTTACTGACCACCGCACCGGCGTGCTCGACCAGCACCTGCAAAATTTCCAGGGCTCGCCCGCCCATGCGCAGTGGCCGATCACCGTCCAGAATCAGCCGCTGATGCAGGTGGAATGCGTAGGGCCCGAACCGCAGCACCGTGTCACTGTTTATCTCTCTGAGGTTGTTCATGCACGTTCATACGCTGAAAACCTGGCTCGGTTCAAGGAACTGCAAGCTCCATCGAACCCGCCCATCCAGGCTCCCGCACCTCCAAAAAAAGAGTTCACGGGTATCTTGGCAGGCATGGGTGACGGTACAACGGCCATGGGAGGAGCATCACGGCCATCGCGGTGCGCACGACGGACAACAGCGCGTTAACTGAACTGCTCGCGATACTGGGTGGGCGTCAGGCCGAGCTTTTCACTGAACAGAAAACGCATGTGCCGCACGCTGCCGAAGCCACTTTTATAGGCCACGGTCTTGAGCGGAAGGTCGCTGGTTTCCAGCAGATTCCTGGCGTGATCGATACGCGCGCTTTGCAGAAACTCCATCGGCGTCATGTTCAGTTCCCGGGCAAAAACCCTGGCGAAGTGCCGCGCGCTCATGTTCACCAGACTGGCCATGCGCTCGATGCTGAATGCTTCGTCGAGGTGTTCGAGCACATGGTTCTGCACTCGAGTGATCGGCGTTTCCTGGGGAGCCACCGCCGCCATCAACGGACTGAATTGCGCCTGTCCGCCCTGGCGTTTCATCACCACCAGCAACACCTTGGCGACGTCCTGAGCGACTTTCTTGCCGTGGTCCTGGGCAACCACCGCCAGCGCAAGATCGATGCCGGCGGTGACACCGCCGGAGGTGATGAGATTGCGGTCCTGCACGAAAATCTGATCAGTCTCGACGGTGGCCTTGGGGAAGCCCTTGATCAGACGCTCGGTGTAATGCCAGTGAGTGGTCACGCGATAGCCGTCCAGCAATCCGGCATGCCCGAGCACGAACGCGCCGGTGCAGATCGAACCATAACGGTTTGCCCGGGTGACGGCGCCCTTGAGCCAGCCGAGCAGCGGCGGATGCCTTTCGTTGTAGGCCCCCGGCCCGCCCGGCACCAGCAATAAGTCGTAGCCCTCGTTCGCCTGATCGATGTGCAGATCGGCCTGGACATTGACGCCGTTGGAGGCCCGCAACGCGCCATGCTCGGTGCCGATGGTCGCCAGCTCGTAACGGTCCGCGGGTTGCAGATAACGATTGGCGATGGAAAACACCTCCATGGGACCGGCCATGTCGAGCAGAAGAAAGTCGGGGAACAGCACCATTGCCACGGTTTTCATGGGTTCAGGGTCACTAAAAGAGAACTGTTTAATACCATTGCGCCGAACACCAAACCCTTGTGGGAGCGAGCCTGCTCGCGATAGCGGTTTCACACTCACGATGATGGTGACTATAAGACCGCTATCGCGAGCAGGCTCGCTCCCACAAGTATTGCGCCCGGCATTATGGCCAAGTGTAACAATAAGGATACATGAACCTGTTCATATGACTGTCAACCTGTACGAGACAGTATTTCAATTTTCATCTACTTATTGCACTAACCGGTAAACATTAACCTTCTCCTCACTCGGACGAATTCACGTCCTGACAGGAGATTTCATTATGCTGACCCTTCGTAAAGCTTCGGATCGCGGCGCGGCCAATCACGGTTGGTTGAAGTCGTTCCACACCTTTTCTTTCGCCAACTACCGTAACCCACGGGAGCAGGGTTTTTCCGACCTGCTGGTGATCAACGACGACCGCGTGGCCGCTGGCAAAGGCTTTGGCCAGCACCCGCACCGCGACATGGAAATTTTCTCCTATGTGCTCGAAGGTGCGCTGGAACACAAGGACACTTTGGGTACCGGCTCGGTGATCCGCCCCGGCGATGTGCAATTGATGAGCGCTGGCAGTGGCGTGGCGCACAGTGAATACAATCACTCCTCGACACGCCCGGTGCACTTCCTGCAAATCTGGATTGTGCCGGACGTCAGCGGCGCCAAACCGCGCTACCAGCAAGAGCACTTCAGCCCGCAGAAAAAACGCGGACGCTTGCAACTGATCATCTCCCCTGACGGGGCCAACGGTTCGCTGAAAGTCCGGCAGGATGCGCGGGTGTATGCCGGCCTGATCGACGGCAAGGAAAGCGCCACGCTGGAACTGGCTGCCAATCGCTATGCCTACGTGCATGTTGCGCGGGGTAGTGTCGAGTTGAACGGCATGTCGTTGCAGGAAGGCGATGGTGTGCGGGTTCGCGAAGAACAGGTACTGACCTTAAGCAACGGCGTGGATGCCGAGGTGCTGGTGTTTGACTTGCGGCCGCAGGAATTGCCGGAAATGCCGTGAATCCCCATACCTTGTGGCGAGGGGCTTGCCCCCTCGCCACATTCCTCATGAAACCTTCAAGTTACCGATAACCACGAGCCTGCACGCTGAACAACTGCGCATAGCGCCCGCCCGCCGCGACCAGGCTGTCGTGATCGCCTCGCTCAAGGATCGAACCCTGGTCCAGCACGATGATGTGATCGGCATTACGCACACTGGAAAAGCGGTGAGAAATCAGCAACGTCATGCGGTCTTCAGTGTGTTGACTGAAATGCTCGAACACCGCCGCTTCCGCCGCCGGGTCCAGGGCCGAGGTCGGTTCATCCAGAATCAGGATATCGGCGTCGCGGCGCATGTAGGCGCGAGACAAGGCGATTTTTTGCCATTGCCCACCGGACAACTCCTGCCCACCGGCAAACCACCGTCCTAATTGGGTAGCGTAACCGCGATCCAGACGCTCGATAAAGGGCGCGGCCATGCCCTCGGCGGCCGCTTGCTGCCAACGCGCTTGATCGTTGAACGCCAGGGTATCGCCCACGCCGATGTTCTCGCCCACGGAGAACTGGTAGCGAATGTAGTCCTGGAAGATCACGCCGATGCGCCGTCTCAGTGCCTCTTCGTCCCAGGACTGCAAATCGCTGCCATCCAGCAGAATACGGCCCTGGTCGGGGCGATACAGCCGGGTCAGCAACTTGATCAGCGTGGTTTTGCCCGAACCGTTTTCCCCCACCAGCGCGACACTGTGTCCGGGCATCAGGTGCAAATCGATGCCCTGCAAAGCGGCGCGACTCGCCCCCGGATAACGGAAACCGACATTCTCGAAACGCACACCATCGCCGGGCGCTGTGCCCACGGTGAGGCTTCCGCTATCGGCAATAACCGGCTCGGCCAAATACTCGTAGAGGCTCGACAGGTAAAGGCCATCCTCGTAGAGACCACTGATCGCGCTCAAGCTGCTGCTCACCGCGGCCTGCCCCTGCTTGAACAGCACCAGGTACATGGTCATTTGCCCAAGGGTAATATTGCCGTGAACGGTATCGATCACGATCCAGGCATAGGCCAGATAAAACGCAGCGGTGCCCAGCAATCCCAGGACAAAACCCCAGCCATCGCGACGCAGCGTCAGGCGCCGGTCTTCGGCATAGAGACGAGCAAACGTGTCCCGATAACGCTTCAACAGCAGTGGCGCGAAGCCGAACAGCTTCACCTCTTTGATATAGCCCTCATGGGAGAGCAGCGTCTCGATGTAATTCTGCTGCCGACTCTCCGGCGCCCGGCGCGTGAACAGCCGAAAGGCATCCCCGGAAAAGTGCGCTTCTGCAAAGAACACCGGCAACGCCCCAACCACCAGCAACACCAGCGCCCACGGCGAAAAGTGCACCAGTAACACGCCGAAGCTGATCAACACGATCAGGTTCTGGATCAGCCCCAGCGACTTCATCACCAGCGCCAGCGGCCGGGTCGATGCCTCGCGCCGCACCCGTACCAGCTTGTCGTAGAACTCCGAATTCTCGAACTGAACCAACGATAACGTCTGGGCCTTCTCCAGGATCATCGTGTTGACCTTCTGCCCCAACTGCACCCGCAACAGCGATTGCTGAACCGACAGTGCGCGCTGTGTCCCGGACAGCAACGCAAGCACGCCCGCTTCGAACAGTACATAGCGCACAACCGGCCATAACGGCGCATTGCCCTGTTGGGCGTGCAACTGCATGGCGGTGACTACGGCGTCGACAATCCGCTGCCCCAGCCAGGCTGCCAGCGCCGGCAACACACCGGCAATCAGAGTCGCCAGTACCAGCCCCAGAAACAGCCCACGGGACGTTCCCCAGACCAGCAACAAGGCACGTCTCGCCTGGTCGAGCAAAGAGGCGAAGCGGGTAAGGACGGGCATAGGGCAACGGACTCGGTGGCGGATGTCAGAGGAGCGCACACGTTCTACAGTACGTGGAATGAGCCATCCACTCTACGGGGATATGACGCGATAAGGCTGGCCTCGCCCATCGTAAAAACATCTAAAAAAACACCCTCATTCGCTACGTTTTAGCGCTTTGCTATGGGGAGTCAATGCCCATCGATATTCGAGGATGAACCTGAACGTCCAGCCGATGTGCCCTCTCCATAACCGGGAGCAAAACGTGAAAATCAATCCCTACCTGATCTTCAACGGCGACTGCGAGGCCGCTTTCACGTTCTACGCCCAAAGCCTGCCAGGCCAGATAGAAGTCATGATGACCTTCGGCGAAACTCCGGCTCGCGATCATGTTCCAACCGACTGTCATAACCTGATCATCCATACGCGGCTGCTGGTCGCAGACCAGGCAATCATGGGGTCGGACACCACACCTGATCGCCCCACCACCAAGATGAGCGGTTGTTCGGTTTCGTTGAATGTCGACAGTGTGGCGCAGGCAGAGCGGGTGTTTGCTGCATTGGCAGAAGGCGGCAGTATTCAAATGCCGCTGGAGGCGACGTTCTGGGCGGCACGTTTCGGGATGCTGGTCGATCGGTTTGGCGTGGCGTGGCGTGGATGGTTAATTGCGAAAAGGATCAGTGACCGGGCTCCTCCCCGGTTAGTACACAAAATTTAATGGCTCTTTAATATCAACTTTGGGGATTTTTTTCAATCGCCAAACAGAATAACTACACGCTCACAAATTCCCCCTTGACATAAATATTACGAATATAATGCCAAATAACTCAATTAATATAGTCTCCCTTTCATTCGCCCTAAAAAGAGGCGAACGCTGCACTGATCGCCCCCCCGACGTGCACCTACATCACCCTAGAACACCGTGGAATATCCTTATAAATCAAATCCAATTTTCAAAAATTCGGACATCCGCACAGTTCATACGCAAGACTCCTCAGTTGTGCTTCGTCCTGCAGCCAGATGGGCAGTTAGCCATCGCATCTGTGTTTTTCATAGAAAAGTCAACCTAAAGAGCCTAGTCCGACTGAAAGGGGGCGTAACTAAGCCCGATATCACAGAAACAAATGGGCTTAAGCCTCGGCATTTGCCTATGTCATTGAATCAGCTGAAACTACTGAGCATGGAGTGACGTGTGTTCACGACGGGAAATGTTATAAAAAGTCAGATAACGTCAGTATTTTGTGTATTAAGATTGCAATGCCAGCACATATGAGTAATTTACATGATGAGCACTGAGAGCAAAATCGAAAATAGCCAGAGGGGTATTCTCGCTATTGGGCGCACTTGGCGCTCGACAGAGAAACTTCGACAATTATTTGTACCTAATTTCACACATGTTTATACATTAGATTATCCAAACCCGCCAAGCCTGGATATCGAAACGCAAACACTCGATACCGTACTGATTGATATTGAAAGCCCCTCCATCCTTAATGACTGCCTGGCGCTGATCAAGAAGTTACGTACGAATCCGACAGAACTGGCCATTATTGTTGCAATCAACTATCGCTCTCCGCAAACCAAGATTGAATGTTACTTGGCCGGAGCCGATCACTGCATCAATGTACCTAACGATCAGGATGAAAAAGCCAGGTTACTCTCAGAGTTGTTCGAAACTCCTGAATGGCAGCCCAGCGTCAAGTTGACCCTGGACCAAACATGCCTGCACTTATACAACGATGAATACAAACTGGATCTGGCCTATCAGGAAATGAAAGCCCTGGATGCGCTTATTAACGCAGAAGGTAATATTCTGCACCATGACTGCATGGCCGAATCCATGGGCTTAAATATAAAACTCTACGACTCACGCGTCTTGGAGAAATCCATAAGCCGGCTTCGAAACAAAATCAAAAAACACTTTGGCGTTAACATCATTCACAGTGTTCGCGGTTATGGCTATCGACTGCTTCGAGGGGTCGTATCAGTCAATCAGGCAAACTTTCACTCTTAAAGGGATTAAATGATGGAGCCCGGCAGGCAAGCTATAGTGCACGAAAACTTCGCATTGGTATTCTTCAGGCAATCGATTCTGAAACGAAACGATGAACTGTTCGGCAGCGAAATTTATGCCAAGGCGACCAAACAGGAGGCACCTCTGAACAAGGGGTATCAGCAGCTGCATTCCGATCATCCACTGGCGACTTATTACGAAGTCCTGACTCGGATCCAATTGAATGCCCTCTCACAGATTGAGGCCATGCCTTCCCATTCCGCACCGGCGCCAAACAAGCTGTTCGTGACCATGAATCAATCTGCTTTATTGGATAAAGCGCTTATCAAGGAAATGAACGATGCTCAAGCGATACTCAAAAAGCATGAGCAACAGCTAATTCCCAGTATTAACAGCAGTTCGCTCCTGTCGTTCAACCTGAAAGAAAAAAGAACCATTATCAATCACATTCACCTATTAAAAGACAATGGGATCGAGATCGCTTTCGATGGCTATGATTTAAGCGACGACAGCACCGAAAAACTGATCAGCCTGGCGCTGTTCGATTACATAAAAGTGGACCTGACCAAATCCAACTTCGACATCATGGTCGAAAACAGCCAGGACTTTTTCAACAGGTCTTACGACTGCCTGAGTGGCATGATCCATGACAGCAAGATCAAATTCGTGGCGGACCGGGTGGAGCACAAAGCACTACACACACTGGCTCGCAGCATGCCCTTCGACTTTTTTCAGGGGAGGTACTACTCGCCGACCGAGCTTATTTAAGTTTTGAATAACTTCACCAGACTAGGAAGGAACCTTATTGTGAATACTCCGAATAACAGCTTTCTGATTTTCACCCGTGACCAACTGGCACGACAAGCAATCGAATCGCTTCTCGCGCAACGCCTGTATTTATCCTTTGAAATCGAGTCAGGTAAACTCAGCAGCGAACGCATCCGAAAGAGTCGATTCACGCACATCCTGCTCGACCAGGCGGACATATCGCTGAGCGATGTCAGTTTCATCCGTAAAAATCAAAAAGATGCGGAAATCATCCTCATAACGCCCAACGCTGAACCTTCGGAACTTCATCACTTTTCGCACTTCGGTGTTGATGGCTTTCTCAAGAAGCCAGTGGCTGACGACGAATTCATCACGGCAGTTAGTCGGGTTAAAGAGTCCCAGGGCAATCCTGATATCTGGTGGTTTAACGCTGACGATCGTACATTGGTCAAAGAAGACATCACTATTCCATTGACCGGTACCGAATCGTTAATGCTCACCCAACTGATCCTCAGCGATCGACGGGTAGTCAGAAAAAACGATCTTATTCAACGCATCGATAAAGACCCGGAGAACTATAGCGGCCTTGAGATGTGCCTGAGTCGCTTGCAGAAAAAGTTCAAGACGGCAGCCAATGGAGAACGGCTGATCCGCTCGGTCAGAAACCGCGGCTATTGCCTCGCACAAAGGATACGCGTCGCTTACTGATCGAGTGATCGCAAAAATAATAACAATAAATGCGACTCACTGCCCCACCTGATCCACCCACACCCATGACCTGCCTCCTTGCACTACACATCCTGATTATCGCCATCAACTCTTCCAGGTATGGCGCCCCGCTCCGCTTCATTCCTCGCCAACACGACCAACGTTTATCGAATGCTGCAATTATATAGACGGCTGAGCGATATCTTCCAAACAAAAGAGCACGTCCTTTTATAACAAGGCCGCCAAAGGCATGGCCGTTATAATTCGTCAGAGACCCACAAAGATTTAGGTACTAGTATAAAAACTGGACACTGAGACAACCGTATCAGCTGACTTGAAAACAAAGCTTGGATGGCCAGCCATAAGCCCCGTTATTCCCTTCTAATAATAAAAACATTTCCTGACTGACGCGCTCGCTCAGCCTTTGCGCGTGGCTGCCATTTATTAACCGTCGACTGATACACAACGTGGCGCAGGCCCGAGGAATACCGCGATGGTACATAATCGTATTAATCGAAATAACATAACCAAAGGACTGACCTTCTGGGGGCAATGGATAATTGCCATCACTTCGGTCAATACATTGTTATTTGGTCTGGCGTTGTATCAGACAGGAGAAATCGACGCCCATTATCGTGTGCTTGCAGTACTCACTTTCCTCGGTTCCGTCCCTTCCTACTCCCTGCTGCTGGTCTATCACAAGCAGCATAGTTACCTCAGCGGCTTGGCGCGCCTGCTACTGGGATGGCTGCTGCTGCTGGCCGGACTGACCAGTATTGGTTTTTTCAGCAAGACCAGCGAATTGTTCTCCCGGGAAATCATCGTGGTCTGGGCCACGGCCGGTTATTGCATTCAGGCCTTGCTGTACCTGCCATTGCACAGTTTTTCCAAGCACTACCAGCGGCAATTGCACAGCCAGTACAACACCCTGATTATCGGCACCGATCAACTGGCGGTGAATCTGGCAGACAAACTGACCAAAACCGAGTATCCGCCGCTGGTGGGCCTGATCAGCTCAAATCCAAACGAGCTGTCTACCCAGGTCAATGCCCACCGGGTTCTGGGCCCATTGCAGGAACTGCGTGAGCTGATCCAGGTGCACGACGTCCGGCGGCTGTACATCGCGCTGCCCTTGAGCGAAGCCAAACAGGTCGAGGCACTGTACATCGACCTGCTCGACGCCAATGTCGATGTGGTCTGGGTTCCCGACCTGGGCAGCATGACGCTGCTCAATCACTCCATCAGCGAACTGGACGGCCTGCCTGCCATCCACCTCAATGAAAGCCCGCTGACCAGTTACCCTACAGCGGCGCTAAGCAAGACCTTGCTGGACAGAAGCCTCGCCGCCCTCGCGCTGATCGGCTTCAGCCCGCTGCTTCTGGTGATCGCCGCCGCCGTGAAGATTTCTTCCCCGGGCCCGATCATCTTCAAACAGGAACGGCACGGCTGGAACGGCAAGATCATCAAAGTCTGGAAGTTCCGCTCTATGCGCTTGCACGACGACCACCAGGTCCGCCAGGCCGGCCGCGAAGACCC
Source organism: Pseudomonas wuhanensis (assembly GCF_030687395.1). Lineage (GTDB taxonomy): Bacteria > Pseudomonadota > Gammaproteobacteria > Pseudomonadales > Pseudomonadaceae > Aquipseudomonas > Aquipseudomonas wuhanensis. The sequence goes on from NZ_CP117430.1 coordinate 4,031,780, forward strand.
GCGCATTACTCCAGTCGGCCGCTTCATTCGACGCACCTCCATCGACGAACTGCCGCAGTTCTTCAACGTGCTGCAAGGCCATATGGCGCTGGTCGGGCCACGGCCACATGCGGTCGCCCATAACGACTACTACACCGGAAAGATTCAGGCTTACATGGCCCGCCATCGAATCAAACCGGGCATCACCGGGCTGGCACAGATCAGCGGCTGCCGTGGCGAAACCGAGACCCTCGACAAGATGCAAAAACGTGTGGAGATCGATCTCAACTACATCAACAACTGGTCGTTGTGGCTCGACATCAAGATCCTGATCAAGACCCCCTTCACGCTGTTTTCCAAGGACATCTATTAACTGCTGCGATTCACCCCCCGCCTATTCTTCACCTTGCGGCTAACAACGCTGCAGTCCGGACAGTCAGACTTCTGACTGTCCGGAACCCCTCTTTCTCATCTCATTCGCACTCTTTTTTGTAGCCGCTGCCAAGGGCCGCGTTCGGACGAAGCCGTCGTGAATTTGGCGGCCAATCTTTATATTCTTCGTGGTGATACAGGAAATGGCCGGAGTATGAAGTCAGGTATCCGAGTCGGATATATGCTCCACTTGAGTTCTTACCCCAAACAACCGGTCGGCTATCTGCCGACCTCGCTCCAGCCCTTCAGCCGTCAACCAAATCGATTTGTTCTTGTTCACCGGATTACTGATGAAACCCTGTTCATGCAATCGGTTCATGGTCTCGAAGTCGAACCCTTTCCAAGTATTGCCGTTATCGAAACTGAAGGCTGCCAACAGGGCAAGCACGGCTTCTTCAATCAGTTTATCGTCGTACTCCATGATCGTTGCTCCGGGTTTATGGCGCGCTTATCGTGAAAATGCCTTCACCAGCAAGCCGGCTCCCACGGGGTTCGTGTCGTTCACAATATTGTAGGAGCTGGCTTGCCAGCGAAGACGGCCGCCTCACGTCATGCAGCTGTGAAGCCGAACCCAGGCTCGGCTGCGGCTACGGGCATTTGACTAGATGAAGTGGCAAGAGAGGTGTTGCTGGAGGGGGATAGGGAGAGGATCTACGGTTGAAACATGCTGGCAGACTGCTTGGCATTTCGCACCTTTCAGCGCACCCAGCACCTTGAAATCAATAACCCCATCAACACGCCGATAGTATTTGCCAGCATGTCATAGGGCGAAGCCGTGCGCAGCGGCATCAACCCCTGCACGGCCTCAATGAGTACGCCGGTGAGCAAACACCCCACGGCTACCCAGTGAAATTTCACAGCGGGAAAGGCCAGGCGGCAACTGCACGCAAATACCAGAAAACCGATCCAGTGATGAAGCTTGTCCTCTTCGACGAACAGTTCCGGGATCGGCTGAGAGCGCAGCCCCGCGAACAACAGAATCACGGTCACCGCGGCAAAGACCACGCCCCGGAGCCAGAATGGCAACTCGACCAGGCCTTTGAGCCACGTAATCATTCGGTAATTTTCTCGAAGTTGTTGTAGAACAGGTCGCTATCACGCCCGTCGGTCATGGTCTGCAGCGAGTAGGCACGGCTCAGGCGCGCACCACCGTCGCGGGTCAGTGGCGCCCAGACGACATTGGCGCGGCGCATGGTCGAGGTGCTCAGCAACTCGTCGAACGGGATGGATATGTAGATCCCTTTGTCGAAGCTGCCCTCGCCATATTCCTCCTTCGACGCGCTGGTCAGGGTGACCCAGCCGCCAAACTTCACACCGTTCTTGAACTCCCGCGACAAATCGACGGTCGTGCCCCAGTCCCGTGCCAGATAACGCCCGACACTGACTGCTGCAAGCATGTCATTTGGCAACTCAGTATAGCTGGTGACATGACCCGTCACGGTCTGGTAATCACGCAGACCGAAGCCCTGATCATAATCACGCTGACGCACAAAGTTCAGGTCAGCACCCACCGACCAGCGCTTCCCCGTGGGTCGATACAGCACTTCACTGCCGACCCCGGCATACATGGATTCCAGATAGCCGCCGTAGACCATGCCATACAGGTTCTGATCCAGCTGCGCCGCATGGTTGAACTGGAACGTCGGCATCGTCACATCGGAGGTGGTCAGGTATTTGCGCAGATCGGTGCGCACTCGCGGCAGCCCGCTCGGCGCGTCATAGGTGAACTTGTCGTAGTTGTTCACCAAGTTGGCGCTGAGCAAGCCACTCCACCAGGTATTGCGGGTGAAACGGTACTCCGCGTCGGCATCTGCCGTGAACTGATAGAGCAAGCCGTCAGGGCCGCCGATGTTCTGTTTATAGCCCAGGCCGAAGCCATAGCTGAACGGCTCCAGTGCCTGGGTGTAGAGCGTGGTTTCCCGGTGCGCAGTCGCCGGATTGACCTCGGTCGTACGGTGCAGATCCTTCAGCGGCTGGTCGTTGTTCACGACCGCGCGGAACGTTTCGCGCGGCACGCTGGTTTCCTCGATGGACATGTCATAACGCTGGTTCACCAGGGTGAACCAGTCAATGTCCTGATTGACGCTGTTATCGAGAATCCGGCTGGCTCGCCCGACGGCTTTGGACGGATAAAAATAGCGAGACTGCTCGCCATACACCATCAGCTCCGAACCGCGCTGGGTGATGCGTTTGACCTTATAGCCGGCATTTTCCTGCAGCCGGCTGGAGACATCGGCCCAGTTGACTTGGTCGGCCGGGGTCGACGGCGCCTGCGCCGGCAGCGGTTCGGCGGGAGGGTCATAGGTCTTGGCCGGTGCCTTGCGGCTGACAAAGTTGGTGTGCAAGGTGATGCCGAACATCGCCGTATTGCCGCGCTCCCAGCCGGCGCTCAGATCGATGCTGTCGGCCAGTTTGTAGACCACGCCGAAGTTGATCGGCAGGTCTTGCTTGATCGAGTTGTCCAGTGGCTCGTTCTTGTAGTTGTTGCCCTCATACTCGATCTTCAGGCTCAGCGGTTCCCACGGCGTTTGATAGGCAATGCCGCCAAACAACGAAGGGTGGCCCCTGAAGTAGGCGTTGGCATTCACGTCCCCTGCCCTGGCGACCGCCGCCGTGCTTTCTGGCCGGTCGTTGAACTTGCTGCCGAAAATTGCCAGCGGGTTGCTGAAATCCCCTCGATTACCCAAATAACCCCAGGCAATGCCGAGGCTGAAATCCAGGTTGCCATAACGCTTGTTAGCGACGAAATATTCGCTGGAAAACAACCCGGTACCGCCGATGTCCCGGGCGCCGACGGCAACCTGCGGCGCCCAGTGACTTTCTTCCCAAAGCCGTGCCTTGAAATCGATGGCCTTGTCTTTGAAGCTCTGGTCGCCGCTCAATTCCTCGGCGCCGTACTTGCGGTTGGTGATTGCGGTGTAACGAAACGAGCCCTCCAGCCAATCGAATGGCTGCAAGGAAAAACTGTAGCGCGAATAAGGGTCGGTACGACTGGCCGTGGCGCTCAACTCCCCCGCGGGGGCCATACGCGCGGTGGGGGTCTGTAACAGACCGACGCCACCAAAATCACTCTGGGTGTAACGCGGCTCACCATGAGCCAATCCACAGGGCAGGAGCAATGCAGCAGCAAAACGTAACTTAAAGGGGCACTTCAAGGGGCCACCTCAGCCAAAGGTTGAGTGGCGAGAAACTCGGCCAGTTGTTGATTGAGTTCAGGGGTCGGCACCTCAAGGTCATCGCTGCGGATCGGCACCAGGATCCTGCTGCCGGGAGCCGCCACAACGCCGTCCTCACGATTCCATGCCGCCACGCCCACGCGCCGCACCTGACCGTCGGGTTGGATCAGCCACAGATAATCGCCCTCAGCATCGTTGAGGAGAGCGCAATCCCGGGCGTAGGCACGCACCTCCTGCAGGGCGCGGTAAGGCACCTGACAGGGTTGCGCGACCGCCCCGAGAATTTCCACGGTGGATGGCCGCGCCGGGTAAATCAGACGGTCACCATCATCCAGCAACGCGTTGCGGGCGAACCCCACTTCCACAGCGATCGGATCAAGCACCGCGACCTGGCGTCCGGTGACCGGCAGCCGTTCGATCTGCTCATACAGGCGCGCACTCAAGTCCGCTCGTGTGTTCTTGCCATCGAGCAAGGCACCCCGCTGCACCAGTTTCAGATCGAACAGAACACCCGCCTTCAACCGCGCTTGTTTATCCTCCAATGAACGGTGCAGCCACGCCGCGCCCAGCCAATAACTTTCGGCGTTGGGTTGGGATTGGCCAATGACGTCCAGCAAACGCGCACCGGGTTTGACGTCGATGGGGCCGGGGCTGCGCACATCACCACTGACCGTGACAGCCGCCTGGCCTACACCCGGACCGATCAACAGCAGGCCAAGCAAGAAAAGGTTCGAACACTTCACCGGGCAGCTCCCCGATCAGGGCGTAACTGCACGATTTTCAGAAACAACTGCGGCGTCAGATGCTGCTCGCTGCGCAGGATGAAACCGTCCTGGGGGTCGACCCAGTAGCGGTTGGTGGCGTGGAAATTCAGGGTGGGTGCATCCACCTGCTCGTCAATGCGCAGCAAGGCGTAATCCTTGTCCAGAATGCTGATGGTCTCGATGCCGTGGCGGCTGAAACGGCTGTTGACGGCAATACCGATTCGGTTGCCGTCGTAGATGTCGATCCAGCGCGTGCTGGTGTAACCGTCGGGCACATGCTGAAGGCCGCGCTTGAAGGGCGACTCTTCATTGAAGCGAGTGCCATCCAGAGAAACGCCCAGCCCGACGGCGCGCACCACCAGACCGTCACGCATCATCAGCACTTGCTTGCCGGAAGCGACCCAGAACTGCAGGTCACCACGCCGGCGGGCCATGGCCATCACCCCCTCGCTGGAGGTGGTGGTGACCAGGATCTGCGGATAGGGCACGGCATCGACCTGAGCGCGGGTCAAATGGATGGAGGCAGGCCCCGCGACGGAGGCTTCGAGGGTGTCCCAAGAGGCCTTCGTCAACGGATTACACCCGCACAACAAGAGCGCCATCGTCAGACAGGCGCAGGTAGGCAAAATTTTCACGGCGGGATAGAGCCTTATCTGCTGTTGGCTTCGCTGAGGTCGTTAACTGAGCTGGCACCGGTCCCGAGGACACTGGCGGTAGGCAGGAGTTGGGTGATCAGACGGTTCCAGCGCGTCACGCCGGCCGGGCCGACATAGACGATGTCTTGCGGTTGCAAGTCGAAACGGGTGGCCAGCACCAAAGCGGAAGGCGATTCGGCATCGAGCTGGAACACCTTGGCCGGCTCGGTTTCCAGGTTGTCCGCGCCGCGAATCACATACACCGCGTTGCCGTTGGAGGTGGTCTGGTTCAAGCCCCCCACTGTGCCCAGTGCATCGGTCAGGTTGATCGATTTGCTCTTGAAGCTCAGCGCGCGAGGCTGGTTGACCTCACCCATGACATAGATCCGCTTGAGGTCGTTATAGGGCAAGTACAACCGATCACCGCCCTTGAGGTAAACGCCTTGTAGCTGCGAGTCCTGACGATTGAGGGTGTCCAGATCCAGCTTGTACTCGCGCCCGTCGCGGGTCAGCGTCAGCCCTGACAGGTCTGCATTCAACGGATCCACACCCGCCGCACCAACGGCCTCCACCACACTCAATGGGTTGGTGGTGATCGGTTGCTGACCGGCTTTGAGCACCGCGCCGGAAATCACCACGGTCTGGCTGGCGAAACGCAAAACGCTGACGTCGACCTGAGGGCTTTCGACAAATTGCGACAAGCGCTCGGCGATAAAGGCTCGCAACTCTTCAATGGTTTTACCGGCGGCCGGAATATTACCGATGTAGGGATAAAACAGCGTGCCGTCCGGACGAACCAGACGCCCGTTGGCATCGATTTGCTGTTGCGGTCCCGAAGGCGCCGTCAATTCGGGGTGATCCCAGACTGTGATAAACAACAGGTCGTTGGCGCCCACGCGATAACCGCCCGGAACATAGGACAACAATGCCGGGGGCACCGATTCGCGAACGTGCGTGGCGGCATCCATGGCAATCAATTTAGGCGTGATGGGAATAAGCTCCACCCGGCTACTTTCCGGAGAGCCGTCACTGACCATTTGACTGGTGTCCATGTGTTGACCAGGCGAAAACATACAGCCGTGCAAGCTGATACTTGCCAGCATAACTACAGATAATCTACGGATCATAATGGCACTACGCTAGTCGAGGGCAAGTCTAAAAAAAGATCACCCAGAATGTTCTGAGTGATCTTGAACATCGTACTTCGTAGGGTATTAGTTGGTACCGGTAGTACCGCTAGTGCCGGTTGTGCCGCCCGTTCCGGAGGTACCGCCATTGGAACTGCCACCGGAGTTTGAAGCGGCCGCCGCAGCGCCGAGAATGGCCGCGCCGACCAACATCGTTTCGGCGACCGTCACGCCCCCGACCAGCGGGGTGTTCAACGATAGTGGCTCGCTTTCGCTCACCGCCTTGCTCACTGGCTCATCCGCCGCCAACGCCGCGGTGCTCATGACAGCCAGCAAGCTGGCCGTAATTAGTTTCTTCATATCAGACTCCTTCTCGACATCAACTCTGCATTAGATTTGATACTAAGGGACCGGGAATGGAACAGCAGGTGAATGAACTGTCACCCGTCAATTGAACGAGGCAGTTCATGCACATTGCCTCCTTTGGAGGATGTCATTTATAGGAAGTGCATGCCATACACCGAACCTCGTCACTCCATCGGCAAAAGCGCTTGCACCGAGCAGGAATGATTGACGAACAAAGGCGATTTTCCAAGACATTCACCTCGCAATAAGGGATTTTCAGTACAAACTTCCGAGTGCGAGTCACTCATCCCTCGCGCCAATTGTTATTATTAGTCAGGATTTTCCCGGCGCTTATCCCGCAAGATTCTATTGTGATCAGAGATTAACTGTTAAATAACATCAGGTCATAAATAGTTAATGTTAACTATAGACCATTATTTATCAGTCATGCCCCGCTCAACACCGCGCGCAAGCGTGGGTTGCGCAAGTCTTTTTCCGAGAGCTGAGGCGATTCAATAGGCCAGGCAATGCCCAGGTCCGGATCATTCCAGAGCAGCCCACCCTCATCCTCGGGGAAATACAGATCGGTGCATTTGTATTGGAAATCGGCGGTATCACTGAGCACGCAGAAGCCGTGGGCATACCCCGGCGGCACCCATAGCTGAAGATGGTTGTCGGCGGTCAACTTGACCCCTACATGTTCACCGCAAGTGGCCGATTCGGGATTGATGTCCACCACCACGTCGTACACCGCACCTTGGGTAACCCGCACCAATTTGCCCTGGGGGCGGGTCCGCTGGAAGTGCAAACCACGCAGTACGCCATACTGCGAGCGCGAGTGATTGTCCTGGACGAAAGGCAAATCGATGCCAGCATCGCGATAACGCTGCTCGTGATAACTCTCGAGAAAGAACCCGCGTGTATCGCCAAACACCTTGGGCTCGATAATCAGTACGCCAGGCAACCGGGTGTTGATGACATTCATTTTGCCGTCTCCGTGGACAGCACCCGTGCCAGATATTGGCCATAACCGGTTTTGTGTAGCGCGGTTGCTTGCTGGTCCAACTGCGCAGCCGACAACCAACCCTGGTGGTAGGCCACCTCCTCCAGACAAGCCACTTTCAAGCCCTGCCGTGCTTCGATGGTCTGGACGAAATGCCCGGCCTCCATCAACGAATCATGGGTGCCAGTGTCCAGCCAGGCAAAACCACGCCCCAACACACCGACATGCAGATCCCCACGCTGCAGATACGCGTTGTTCACATCAGTGATTTCAAGCTCGCCGCGGATCGAGGGTTTGACTTGCTTGGCAATGCTCACCACATCGTTGTCGTAGAAATACAAGCCGGTGACGGCATAGTCGGACTTCGGTTGTTTAGGTTTCTCTTCGATCGAGATCGCCTTGCCGTTATCGTCGAACTCGACAACGCCAAAACGCTCCGGGTCGCTGACTCGATAACCAAAAACAGTAGCGCCGGTGCGCCGTTGAGACGCTTCGCGCAACAAGACGCTGAAACCATAACCGTAGAAGATGTTGTCGCCCAGAATCAGCGCCACTTTACTGTCACCGATAAAGTCCTCGCCGATCAGAAAGGCTTGCGCCAGACCATCAGGAGAAGGTTGCTCGGCATAACTGAGTTCAATGCCGAAAGAAGAACCGTCGCCCAACAGGTTCTGGAAGTTGGGCAAGTCCTGGGGCGTGGAAATAATCAATATCTCGCGAATGCCCGCCAGCATTAATACCGACAGCGGATAATAAATCATCGGCTTGTCGTAAACCGGCAGCAGCTGTTTGGATACACCACGGGTAATGGGATGCAAGCGGGTGCCGGAGCCTCCGGCCAAAATGATGCCTTTCATTTGGGAATTCCCTTCGAAATGTAATAGAGGCAAGGTTTGAATGTTTCAGCCGACGTGGCCAAGACGCTCCGGTCGGTATTGACCGCTAAGAACACGTTGCCACCACCCTTGATGGTCCAGATACCACTGAACCGTTTTGCGTATGCCGCTCTCAAAGGTTTCCTGTGGTCGCCAACCGAGTTCACGCTCGATCTTGCCCGCATCGATGGCGTAACGAAGATCATGTCCCGGCCGATCCTTGACGAAGGTAATCAGCTCACGATAACGCTCGACGCCCGCAGGCTTGTCAGGCGCCAACTCCTCAAGCAGATCGCACAGGGTTTGCACCACCTCAAGATTGGTTTTCTCGTTGTGGCCGCCAATGTTGTAGGTCTCGCCAACCTTGCCCCGGTACACCACCTCGCATAACGCGCGGGCATGATCTTCTACAAACAACCAGTCGCGAATCTGCAAGCCGTCGCCATAGACCGGCAGAGGCCGGCCATGGATGGCATTCAGAATCACATGGGGGATCAATTTCTCGGGGAAGTGATAAGGGCCGTAGTTGTTCGAGCAGTTAGTCACCAATACCGGCAGACCATACGTACGTTGCCAGGCTCGAACCAGGTGGTCCGAACTGGCTTTGGATGCCGAATAGGGTGAACTGGGCGCATAAGGTGTGGTTTCACTGAACAGGCTGTCGGTGCCCTCCAGGTCGCCATACACCTCATCGGTGGAGATATGGTGGAAGCGAAAAGCCTGCTTGCCCTCCTCCGACAGTCCATTCCAATAACGCCGGGTTGCCTCGAGCAACGTGTAAGTGCCGACAATATTGGTCTGGATAAAGTCCGCGGGGCCGTCGATGGAACGGTCGACATGGGACTCCGCGGCCAAATGCATCACCGCGTCCGGTTGAAACGTCGCGAATACTTGATCCAGAGCCTGAGCGTCACAGATATCGACCTCGAAGAAGTGATAGCGCGGCGACTCGGCAATGCTGGACAAGGAATCGGGATTGCCTGCGTACGTCAACTTGTCGACGTTCGCGACCGTACAGGTGGTTTCATTTATCAGGTGGCGTACCACTGCTGATCCAATGAAACCGGAACCACCGGTAACGAGGATTTTTTTAAACATAAATGGAGATCCTGACGACGAGATGAAAGACTGAATCGGTAACCCGCCCCCGCTGTGGCTAACCCATCGGGGGCTGCGGTTCATGCCCTGCCGTATTTGTCTTCAAACCGTACGATATCGTTCTCGCCCAAATAGGAGCCCGACTGGACTTCGATCAGTTCAAGGGGAATGACACCCGGGTTCTCGAGCGCGTGCACTTGACCAATAGGGATGTAAGTCGACTGATTCTCGGAAACCAGATAAGTCTTCTCACCGTTGGTCACCTTGGCCGTACCGCTCACGACGATCCAGTGTTCGGCGCGGTGGTGATGCATCTGCACAGACAACTTCGCTCCCGGTTGCACCGTGATACGTTTCACTTGATACCGAGTGCCTTTATCTATCGAGTCATACATGCCCCACGGACGATAAACTTCTCTGTGGTTCGAGTATTCGTGGCGATCGGATTGCTTGAGCCGTTCCACCACTTTCTTAACGTCTTGTACTTGATCCTTGCGAGCAACCAGAATGGCGTCGTTGGTTTCAACAATGACCAACCCTTCGACGCCGATAGTCGCGATCAAACGGCTATTGGCGTGAACATAGGTATTGGATGTGTTCTCGGCGAAGACATCCCCTTTGAGCACGTTACCGTCAGCATCTTTTGCAAAGGCATCGGCGAGCGCAGACCAAGAGCCAATGTCACTCCATCCGGCATTCATCGGGACCATCACCGCATCGGCGGTCTTTTCCATTACAGCGTAATCGATAGAGTCCTCGGGGCATGCAGAAAACAAAGCCCGGTCAACCCGAGTGAAATTCAAATCCTGCGAACCATTACCCAAGGCCTCAATACAAGCAGACAAAATGTCAGGCCGGAATTTTTGCAACTCTTCCAGATAACGGCTTGCGCGAAACAGGAACATGCCACTGTTCCAGAAAAAATTCTTCGTGAGCACATATTCTTGAGCTGTTGCCAGGTCGGGCTTCTCGACAAAACGGTTCACTCTGAAACCGCCGCCGATTTCGTCACCCTTCTCGATATAGCCATACCCCGTTTCGGGATAGGTGGGCACTATCGCGAAGGTTACTAGCTTCCCTTCCATTGCCAGCGCAAGAGCGACCTTGATGGCCTCCTGGAAAGCATCGATATCTTTAATGGTGTGATCCGCCGGCAAAATCAGCAGCATCGGATCCTGACCTTCGACCGTAGCTTGCAGTGCGGCCAGCGCAACCGCTGGCGCCGTATTACGGCCTACGGGCTCAAGCAGGATATTTGCACTCTCCATGCCCAGTTTTCGCAACTGTTCAGCGGCCAGAAACCGATGCTCTTCGTTACAGATGAGCCTGGGGCTCTGTATCTCCAAGCCATCAAGTCTCTGAATAGTGGCCTGCAGTAAAGAGAGATTGGTATCTATTAACGACAGGAATTGTTTGGGGTTCAGTTGTCGCGAAAGTGGCCATAGGCGCGAACCAGAGCCTCCAGATAAAATAACCGGAATCATTTAGCACCTCATCGAAAAGTAACAGCCTGGATTAGATCGAAGTAATGGATGACTTATGAGGGTCGCCATTCAATGAAAAGCTGCTCATACGCACTCAACACTTTTTCCCATTTGAAACACTCGACAAATCTTGCGGCGCCGGCTTTTTTCATATCCGCAATTTTTTGTTCATCGGCCAGCGATTCATCCAAGAGGCGAGAAAGAGATTGCTTGTCCGAAAAGTAAGCTGCGCCCTCACCCACCACCCAACGATTAAATGGATTATCGTGAGCAATAATTGCGCAACCAGCACCCAACGCCTCAACCAACGAAGGATTGGTTCCGCCAACTCGATGCCCATGGAGATAGAAACGACTGAAGTACCTGAGCGCCTGAACGACGTTCGAATCGTAAATGGCACCTGGGAATATCACTTCATCACTTGCCGCGCCCATCACCTTCTTGTGATATTCGTTCGTGTTCGGTGTGAAGTTTCCAAGCACGACAAGTTTATGATTCCTGACCGAAGAGCTAAACGCATCGACCATCTCGAAAAAAGAGTTTTCCGGCTCGGGCCTGGCAATAATAATAGAGAAGTTTTTTGGTTCTAGCCCGAAACCCGCCAACACTTCGACAGACGCCGATTTAACTTCATCACCACCGTAGGGAATCATGGTGATCTTATCGCCGCTGACTCGTGTAGCAAGGTGATCCTTTATCTTCGGATGGTCGGCGACCAAATGATTGCCTATCCAACAACCCAGTCGTTCATTCATCCAGAACCAGGTCTTGGCAATGGCCCCCCACTTCTCTCTACGCCACTCAATACCGTCCATATTTATTATATTGGTTTGGCCTTTTGCGCGTTGCAGCAGATTAAAAATGGCGGTGTTGTACCCCAACGTCAAAAACAAACCTTTTTCACCCAATGCATGGCGAACAGCCTTGAAATCAAAAATAACGGTGCCCAGCGCGCCCTCTCTGGAAACAGGTATGTGAACGCGGCGAATACCCCGCCATTCGGTTTCCGTTATTGCACCACTGCCACTTTCCTGGCAATAAACGGTAATTCGCCAGCCCCTTTCCTTAAGGTAGACCGCCAGTTTTTCGGCAAATGTTTCGAAGCCGCCATGCTGTGCCGGAATACCTCTTATCCCTAGAATCAACAAGTGCTTATTCATAAGTTTCAAATACCTTAATGTGCTGACGCGCTACGCGCTTCCAATCATGATTTTCTATCATTGTGGCTCGGGCGTTATACGAAATATCCTCTGCGGAACTTGAGCCCAGAGCTGCAAGTATTTGCCGGGCCAAATCCTGTGGATTATCCGTTTCAAACAAAAAGCCATTTTGGCTGTCGTCCACGACTTCAAGCATGGCTGGCAAACGTGAAGACACGGTAATACAGCCATACGACATCGCCATTAGCAGTACGCCGCTTTGGTAGATCTTTTTATAGGGCAGGACCACGATATCAGCAGAGGAATAATAAAAATCGACGTCCTCGTCATTGATATAGCGAATGTGCGGAATCACCACCCTTGAGATGTTTTTTGATTTTATGAGTTCTTCATAATGCTGAAACGAGTCCTTCCACACCTTACCGGCGATTAGCAGTACGGCATCAGGTTCATGCTTTGACACGATCTCCATCGCACTCAAAAGAACATCCAGCCCCTTAACCTTTTTTATCTGACCAAAGAAAAGTATGAGCTTCTTATCGACAGGCAGTGATAAGTGCTGGCGAGACAAAACCGTCTCCCGCCTTTTCACGAATGGCAGATAGTTACCATGAGGAATAATAGCTATTTTCTTATCGATCCCCTGCGCCGAAATCACCGAGCGCAACTCTTGCCGAGAGAACTCGTTATGAACAATAAACTCCTCCGGCGCCTTCAATATAGAGGTGTGGGTTCTTGTCAGAGAGTTTCCCGAAAATGACTCAACATCGTGCACCGTTGCGACTATCTTTATCCCACTAAACCTCAAGAGCTTACACGTTATAAACTCGAGCAATGAATATTGAAAAAAATGCAGATGGCAAATTTTTCCGCCTTTTTTCTTTATATCAATGATGGATCTCATCAAGGCCGCAACGAACCGGATCAGCCTGACAATCTTATTGGACTTTCCGTAGACCCCTTTAAAGAACTTGTTTATCGTAAAATTATTCGAGCTTTGCTCCTGCGACTCAGGACAAGTGTAGAGATGTACACAGGTATTATTCAGAACCAACCCTTGTCCGAGGCCGGTATTGTAATAATTCATTCCACCGTGCCCGCCCACTGGTTCAATTATGAAATAATTCAAATGAGCCATGAAGAAAATCCTTATTCAGTTCAATTTAACAACTGATATATTTCGTGAACAGTCGACTGCGCCAACTGTCTCTGCGCACCTTTTTTACTTGCAGTACCGATATGATATTGAGGTACAAATCCGCTTATCGCCCCCCTGTGAATCAAACACTCATCGGTGTGCGTCTCAGCGGTAAATTTTTTATTTTTGTCTGAATAATTGTATAAAGAGAACGGCGTCCCTACCGAGTAGGCAACCACTGCAGGGTGCAATCGGGCACTGACCACATGCCTGGCCTTTTTTATACAGTCTATGGACAGATCAATATCACTGCCCGGAATCTTAAATACCGACAATCCGCTATCTTCCAGCTCACGCTCGGCAAACAGTGATACTCCCGCATCGACTTCTGCGTCCGCATTCAGTACGCCTACCTTATTAATACCCAACGTTCTACATGCCTTGATCGAAACGCCGAGCAACTGCCTATAGATATCGGTACTGGATTGTTCGCCATAACCTTCAAGATCACGCAGGCACACGATGATGTAATCATCCGTGCCATCCATAGCACTGGCCCCTTGCGCATCGTCTATATCGAGCGCATAAGCCAAGTCCACAGACTGTTTTATTTTTCCGGAGCGCAGCCAGGGATTTATTTTTTTAACGGCCTGTAACGAAGCCGAATCTCTAATGTAAAATGCTTTAGCTATTACAGTTGCAAAAAACAAAATCAGCCGTGTCTTCAGTTTTTTATGGTTATCTACCCCAATACCTGCATAGATAACACTCGCGCCGAACAAGCGACCCAGCGCCATGTACTTGATCCCGCCAGTCCCGCCCTCATCCATGAAGCAAGTTCCACCGCCCCAAATGATCGCAGAACTTTTCATTACATTTCTGTATGCGGTCAACGCGTTAGCTTTATTAAGCTCCACCACGCCCACATCATTATCGCTAATAAATCTTTGTTTCCTGAGCGATCCAGCATCCCCGTAAGTCAATACGGTAAATGCCAAACCAGGCTTCCTCAAAGACAGAAGCGACTTCAGCATCAGAAGATCACCGAAGTTATCTCCGTAATACCCGATAATAGAAACGTTCATACACTCACACTCTTTCTATAAAGAATATAGTACGAAACAGCTATGAAGAACTCGCTAGCCACAATACTGGCACCAATACCTTTTGCTTCAAACTGCATTAACAAGACAAACAAACCGACTTGTAGTGCCATCCCGACACTGGCGACCAGGATCTTTTTACTCACCCACTCCTCGCTCAATAATGCAGCGCCAAAAGGGGTTGCGAAAAATCTGAACGGAATAGACAGTGCCGCTATTTGCAACACCTGCGCCGCGTAATCATATTCACCGCCAAACAGCAAATGAATAAGCTCTCGAGAATAGAAACTCAAGCCCGTCGCAAAAACAGCTCCCACTGCAAATGAATACAATGAGTGCTTGATGGGTATGGATTTTTCCGCATTCGAAAGCGCATGGTATTTTTTTATTAAATAGGTATTGAATACCGTATTAGGCGCAATATAGAGCGCCGTGAGCAAGGTATTGCAAATCGCCAGGTATCCAGAATAGGTAGAGCCATAGATCACCCCTAACAAAGAGATCGGGATCTGCAACTGAGCTATATTGAGAGCGCCATTCAACGAATACTTAATGGAGTCCTTAAAAAAAACTCTAATCTTTAAACCTGCTGCTTTTCCGTGCCGGGTTATTAAGGCAGCACACAGCACCAAGCAAAGAATATTAGCGGCCCCCAGGGCTGCTGCAGCGGTTGTAAAACTCGGGACCAGCGAATAAAAAATTGCCGCAACCAACAATATCCTTGAAAGCGGCACCACCACTTGGCCAAACGAAATCCGTAGAGGACTGCTCTTGAGTTGACCTTGGGTGACCACAATCGCCTGAGAAGACAGTGCGACCACTCCTGTCGCCAGCAACACCGACTGCAAAAGATCAATGCCTGCTCCGTACAACAGCGCCATGCTGATGACATAGGCACCCAAGGTATTGATCAACAGGCAAACGTAGGCAATTTGCATGTACCCGGTATATTCAGACGGTGACCGACTGACACGCCTTAACAACAAACTATTGATGCCACTGAACGCCAGCGCCCCCAGCGTTATAGTAATTGCGTTGGAAAATGATATAAGGCCAAAACTGGCTGCGTCCAAGGTTCGGCTGAGTATGACTTGAAGTAAAAAAGTCGCACCCGCGGCGCCAAACGATGAGATCAACAATTGAATTGCTTTCAAGGGAAATGTCCTGCTCGCGGTTAGTCAGCGGCTTGAAATCGCTCGTTCAATTTAAAGTGCGCCTTCAACAGCAAGTATTTTTTGGATGCGGTGTCCGAAGCCAAACCTCTTTTTATCAAGGACATTTGAGAAATCCAGATGTCCGCTTCTAACGCTATATCGATTTAGGCGACAGAAGCCTGAAAAACAAATATATCGACAGATAAACCATTACCATCCATAAAACACTCATACTCTGAGCAGAAATCCCAGATGTAATAATCTTCGAAAATATCTCCAATGATGATATATAAATAATTATCCCAAAGCCTGTCTTCCCTTGAAGAATTTTCTTCCTGTATATCAGCTTAACTAGATACCCTAACAACGTACAACCCAGGACAACTCCAGGATATCCAAAATTTATATACATATCTCCCATAACAGTAGGAGGTATTCCAAACCCCTCAAACTCCAGCCCAACAATCTCTTTTAACCAAGACTGATAATCCACCTGCTTCCCGGGCATAATTGTCGCGACATCCATGAAAAATGTAGCCCCATAAAGCGGATCATGATTTATAAATGCAGTAAACACTTTTTCCAGATTCGAAATATATACAATTAAGCGATAGCCAGCAGTCGTCATAAAATCAACAGTTGTGTCGCTATTTGGATTCCTGACCATTTCAAATACATTTACAAACACCACTCCAACCACGGCGAACAGCATCATTTTTTTAATTGAAACTTTAACTTCAAGGTAGTGATATATAGATATCAAATAGATCCCAAGCCAAATTGAATATCTACGCGACCCAGTAAACAGCAACATACAACACAGCATTGTTGTTATAGCAATGAACAACGGATTTTTGAATGCTTTCTTTCCAGAAGCCGACACCGAAGGCAAATAATAGAACGCCGGGGCAAATACCCCCAGAGTCATAATATAAAGAAAATATCCATTTCCAGATATTGAAAGTGCTGCAACCCTTGCACTTTCTTTGTCCGCCGCGAACAAGGGTATCTGCCCTGCCCTCAAAAAATATATAGCAGAAGCCAAACAAGACAAACATGCCAACCCCAGCCCAACAAATCGCACTTGTTTTTTCCGCGAACTTACCCACGTCTTATAACTTAAAACTGTTCGATAGAGCGTTCCAGTGATGACTATCTTAAACTTATTGTGGATTATATCTTGAAGCGCAAAGCCAAAATTTATGCATACAAACCCTATGGCTATTATTGATAGCACGGTAGAGTAATTACCCTGCCTATATATGTCTGGCCGCAAAATCGATAATGCCAACGGCCCCAACCCAATAAGCATTATAAAATACAAATTTAAGAAAAATTCCGGCTGAAAAAAATCCTTAGGCCTAAAAAACAAAAATGGGGATATCGCAAGCAACAGAGTAATTATTGCCATCATAACTACATCTCACCAACGCATTTAATATATGCATCTGCATCATCAGCCCATACTTCAACCCAGGAAGGTGCTAGTTTTTCTGCTTTGATAAGCATCAAATTGAATCGCTCGACTTGATTGAGAGATGAATACTTTTTTATCGACTGAAGAGATTTCCTCTGACTCGCTGGCTCAGATAAAACTAAATCAGCATACAGATTACCTTTCTTAAACCACTTTTCATCTGTGAAGGCCAGAGCAGATAGAATCAGGTCATCTTTTAAGAACACTTTGGAGCGCTTAATGACTTCTTCGGATATCTCATTTGTCCTCATGGACCCGTAATGTGTATGCACAGCAATAGAAAGTGGAATACCTGGAAATATCTCATGATAATCTCGGGCCAGAGAAACCCAGCTATTCACATATTCCTCCTTCGTAAAACCAACCTTTTTCAGCTCATAGTCCGACGCAATAAAATTCATTTCTATTCCATTTGTATTGCTCCCTCCTGTAACAGATATAGAATTTATTACATCCTTGAACGGAAGTACCCGCGCGGCGACTTCCGTCAGCAACTGGCGCAAATTAGCATGATACGCAGAGTCCCATGGCACGGGCGCTTCACTACGAACATTAATATCGTTGGCTGTATACGTATCATTGTGGAGCCACTTGACTTGCCGACTTTGGCTAAGCACCCAATCGGGAGACCAGCGTCCTGTTAGCAGCGCCAGGTTTACCTTTTTGTTGTGCCGCCTTGCTGAGCGCAATAACTCCTCAATTCCCTCGAAGTTAAACTCCCCCTTAACAGGTTCAAGCTTTCGCCATCCGACGTAGTAAGTAATACCGGCCAAACACTTATTATCCAACTGTTTATATTTTGCAGCACTACTTACCCACACGCTATAAATTGGAACAGAAAAAGACTTATAGTCTATAGCTGAACTGGTAAATGATTGACTTACAAAAAAAACAGCCACCATTGCTATTACAGCAAAAGCACCAAATCTTCTTGCAAAGCATTTAGCGTATCCAAGGCCATATTTTCTTGCCATTTCTGTTCTCGGGATGCAGGAGCGGTATAAATAGGTTCATAGGATGCTAAATCATCTGAACAAATCAAATGACGCTCGCTACCACTTCTACTGCATGGCACCCAAGCTCTCCCAGTTTTTTTGCTGCAAAGCTTGTTACTTCGCTATCTACATCCTGATCAGCATTAATCAAAACCACTGTAGTAACTTTTAAATAGCTGACAATTTTTCTGCCCACGAGAAATGCAGTGAGTGCGGCAAAAAATGTCGACGCCAACAAAAGTACGACTATCAACATCCTACCTTCAGTCCAGACTCTAGGGCTCACTAAGCTTTAGGCACGCTACCGCCCCAGGATTTTTCGTCATCTTCCTCAGAACGTAGTGCTTCCATGAAATATCGGTTTGATCATGCCTAGCGGCTAATGATCCAGCGCAGCAACAACAATAAAAATTCAAGAACAACAGCAGTATCGTCCAAACTTATGACGCAATCAGCTCAAGACTCATCAGCTTTTGTCAGAGGTGTAGGCATAGTGGTAATACCCATAATCACTGTAGCCATACTTATTGGAGGCTTTTCTCTCCACGCCATTAAAAATCGCACCTTTAATAGCAACGCCATTCTGGGAGAACCGGCGGACTGTCAACTCGATTTCTTTTGCCGGGTTCAGGCCATAGCGCGTCACGATCAGGTTGGTCCCGGACAGGCGCCCGACGATCGCCGCATCTGTCACCGCCAGCAGTGGCGGCGTATCGAGAATCACCAAATCGTATTGCTCGCTCACCTGCTCCAATAGCGCGCTGAAATTGGCGTGCATCAGCAACTCGGAAGGATTGGGCGGGATCTGGCCCCGACTGACAAAATCGAAGTTGTCGATTTTTGT
Source organism: Pseudomonas wuhanensis (assembly GCF_030687395.1). GTDB lineage: Bacteria > Pseudomonadota > Gammaproteobacteria > Pseudomonadales > Pseudomonadaceae > Aquipseudomonas > Aquipseudomonas wuhanensis. The sequence continues at coordinate 4,050,569 of NZ_CP117430.1, forward strand.
CTTATGGATGGCGGTGGCCATATCGCAGCGCCGGGCCAAGACATCGGAGAGCCCATTGTCTGAAGACACACCTAGCACTTTGTGCAGATAACCCTTGCGCATGTCGACATCGATCAACAATACCCGCAGACCGGTTTGTGCTATCACCACCGCGAGGTTGACCGAAACGAACGTTTTACCCACTTGAGGGCTAGGCCCGGAAATCATCAAGCGGTTATTGTCAGCCTCATGCATGGCGAAGTGCAGACTGGTACGCAAACTGCGCAATGCCTCGATTGCCAAATCAGTAGGATGAGTGACGGCCAGCAATGAAGTCCCATTGGCACGCCCTCGTCCACGGGAGACTTTGTCTTCTTCGGTTTTCTGCAAAATGCTGTAGGGAATCGATGCGTAAACCGGCAACCCCAGTTGCTCGATGGCTTCCGGGCTTTCGAGTCCCCGATTCAGCGCCTTGCGTAGCAGCACCAAGGCCACTGCCAGGAAGCCGCCAAGAATCGTGGCGATCAATACAATCAGGGCTTTTTTCGGTTTGACCGGTTTGAGGAAGTTGACGTCCGCGGCATCGATCAGGCGCACATTGCCGACGGTCCCCGCCCGCATCACATCCAGTTCCTGAGACTTGTTCAGCAGCTGGGTATAAATGGCAGTACCGACCTCTACATCCCGGGTAAGGCTCAGCAGTTCTTGCTGGGTGGAGGGAAGGCCCTCCACCTTGGACGCCAAACTTTTCTGCTTGCTGCTCAACTCACCAATTTGAGTCAACAATGCGCGATAGGCGGGATGTTGGCGGGTGAATTTGCGATCCATCTCGGCTTGCTGCAACTTCAACTCGGAAATGCTGGTATCGAGCCCGACAATCTGATCGAGAATAGATTTGGTTTCGAGCGTGATGTCCACAGACTTGCTACGCGTCTGGTATTCATTCAAGGCATTCCCGGCTTTTTCCAGGTCCTTCTTGACCACCGGAAGTTGCTCTTTGAGAAACGCCAGGCTCTGCGCTGCCTCAGCTGAAGTGCGCTCTACGTTTTGCCGCACATAAATAGCGGCAATTTCATTGAGGGTTTTAATGGCCTGATCCGGATCTGTACTTTCCAATGCCAGGCCGATCATGCCCGAGTCTTTTCCTCGCTCGGATACATCCAAATCCTCTTGGTAGTCGAGGATGCTGGTCAGGCGAGAATTGCGGATGATTCTGAAGCGAGTCCCTGGGTTGGCGTGCAATTCCTCTATCTGGAATGTAACGCCATTTTGTTCGAAAAGTTGTCCCGTCTGACTGGCGGCCAATAGATTGTCGTCTTCGTCCACCAAGGTGTAATGACCATTTTCACCCGTGGTCAAGGTTAACTTCTTGCCCAGTTGCGAGTCGGGAAGATCCAGTTTGAATATCTTCAGCGACTCCCCTCCCCAGGCGAAACTGTTCAGCCCAAACAAGGCATCGGCCATTTCACCGGGATTACTATTCTGGAATCGACGAGCCAGGAACTCACCGAACACCGGGAAGTACATTGGTTGTATGACGACATCAAGTTTCAGCTCATCAACCGTTTTACCAATCACCGCTCGAGACTTGATCAGCTCGATCTCAGTGGCCGAAGGCGACTCTTTCCCCAACATGCTGCCGACATCGGAGAAGCCCAGCAAATCGTTCTTTTTCGCTTCAACCTGCAACAGCGCATTCGCCTGGTACACCGGGGTCGCAAGCACCGCGTACGCGGCCCCAGTCACCATAAAGGCACCGGTAACCGCGGCAATCAGCCATTTATGGTCGATGAGTGTTCCAAACAGGCCGAGAAGATCAATCTCGTCATTGTCGTCGTCCCGCACGTTGACTACCGGTGCTTGCTGCATAAGTCGGATTCTTTGCCTTGATTACGATTCAAAAAGGAGTGGCCATCAGCGTGCTAGACGCTGTGCCCATGCGTGTACGGCTTCTTCGATCAACGCATAAGCGTGCACAAAAGCAGGTTTGCCTTGACGGTAGGGATCGCTGATCTCTCGATCGTCTTGCCATTTGCCCAACAGCAACACCTTGCCCCGCGCCTCAGGGGCGATGTTGAGCACGCCACTGATATGCCGTCGCTCCATCACCAGAATCAAGTCCGCCTCACTGACGGCTTGAGAGGTGAGCTGAACGGCCTGGTGCTCATGGGGCAGATGACCATGCTCGGTGAGTACGGCGTGTGCCGTCGACTCGATGGGTTTGCCCGTCAAAGCGGCAAGGCCGGCCGAGCTGACCTGGATATCGGAATGAACGAGTGCCCCGCGCAGTAAATGCTCCGCGGTGGGGCTGCGGCATATATTGCCAACACAGACAATCAAAACCCTTTTAAGCAAGATGACCTTCCCCGTCTTGTCAACATTGGCGGTGACCTAGCACTTGCCGAACATAAGAGCTTTAAACTACGAATGAATCCGGGCATTTACAAACCCGGCAACTGCAGAAAAAACATAAAAACAATCAATGCGTATTTATTACCACGACACCTAAACAGCCCCCAACTTTTTATTCAGACAAAAAATAACATCTCGCTCTTTAAGCGCTGAAAATAACAGCTCTAAAATTTATCCAGACAATTTCTAACAGTTGTCGTTTTCTCGCGATCGTTCAATCTAAATTACACCGAAATCGCGAATGGTTAATGTATAGCCGTTCCGCTAGTGCATTGCCAGGGTGTCGAACATTCGGTTAGTAGTTGGGAAAGGACGCCTTGGGCAATAACGTTGTTTACAGCGGATCGTGTCAGGAGCATGCAGTGGAACAACCGGGCATGCTCGCCGGCCAACCGACCACCCGATATATCCCCTGCCCGCCTCTGGCGAGCGCGTTGCACACATTTTTCTCGAGTGATCGGGCCGCTTCGAGCCCGCGCTCCCCAGCGTGACCGATTCCGCCAATCTGGCTCGAATCTTTCCTTCTGCCATTAGCCACTCCATCAGTCTACTTTCAAGGACGCTTCCATGATTCGTAAATGCCTGTTCCCCGCCGCCGGCTATGGGACCCGCTTTTTACCCGCCACCAAGGCCATGCCGAAGGAGATGCTGCCGATTGTCAGTAAGCCGCTGATCCAGTATGCCGTAGAGGAAGCGCGTGACGCCGGCCTGCAACATATGGCCATCGTCACCGGCCGGGGCAAGCGCGCGCTGGAGGATCATTTCGATACCAGCTACGAGCTGGAACATCAGATTCGTGGCACCGATAAGGAAAAGTACCTGCACGGCACTCGTGAACTGATCGATACCTGCAGTTTTTCTTATACCCGTCAGGTGGAGATGAAGGGTCTGGGGCACGCCATTCTCAGTGGTCGTTCATTGATCGGTGATGAGCCATTCGCCGTGGTGCTGGCCGACGACCTGTGCCTGAACCTTGAGGGCGATGGCGTGCTGGCGCAAATGCTCAAGCTCTACGAGCAGTTCCGCTGTTCGATCGTGGCCATTCAGGAAGTGCCCCGTGAGCAGACTCAGAAGTACGGCGTGATTGCCGGCGAGCTGATTCGCGAGGGGATTTACCGGGTCAACAGCATGGTTGAAAAGCCGCGCCCGGAAGATGCCCCGTCCAACCTGGCTATCATCGGTCGATACATTCTGACCCCCGATATCTTCGACCTGATCGCTGACACCGAGCCTGGCAAGGGCGGTGAAATCCAGATCACCGATGCGCTGATGAAGCAGGCCCAGAACGGCTGCGTACTGGCTTATCAGTTCGAGGGCCGACGCTTTGATTGTGGCGGTGCGGAGGGTTACATCGAAGCCACCAACTTCTGTTTCGAGCATCTGCATCAGAACGCCCTGTGATGTTGCTGCGCCCCGATATGGTCTTAATTACCCTATGGACGAAGCCTCTATGAATACGTTGAGCGGTTTCAAGGCAGATGACAGTCGCCACCCGTATGGCGCTGACCTTAAGCACAACCTCGCGTACCGCATCGTGCGCGCCTATGCGTCGGAACTGATTTTTTCCCGCGTGCAGAAACCGGTGCTGCTGGTGGAACGCATCGGCGCCTTCCCCTCCTCCGGAGAGATCCGCCGTCAAGTCAAGGATGGCCCGGCGTTGCTGGCGAGCATCAAGCAGCGCTACGCCGTCGATGCTCTGGACATCAACGAGAACGACGGGCTGAACCTGGTCTTTGCCGACTGGCGCTTCAGCTTGCGCCTCTCGGGCGAGGATTGCGTGACGTGCCTGACCGTGGAAAGTCGCGGCGACAGCTCGCTCATGCAGCGCAAAACCGCCGAGCTGCTGGAGCAGATCGATGCACAGGAGGCATTCGAATGAACGCCATAGCAGAACACGCCCCCAAAGCCTGGTACCTGCTCCAGTGCAAGCCCAAACAGGATGAGCGCGCCGAGGAACATTTGCAGCGTCAGGGCTATGACTGTTTTCGCTCTACCTACAGGCGTGAGCGCGTTTTGCGCGGGCAGCGTCGAGTGATCAGCGAATCGTTGTTTCCAGGCTATCTGTTTATTCACCTGAGCCTGCAGGACAGTTGGGGTCCGCTGCGCTCGACCCGCGGTGTTTCGCGCGTCGTCGGGTTCGGCGGTCAGCCACTGCCTATCCGCGATGCATTGATCGACGAACTCCAGGAACGGGACAGCCAGGCGATCGTGACCACGCTGTTGAAACACGGAGATGCGGTGCGCATCACTGAAGGTCCATTCTGCGATCTCGAAGCGGTGTTCCTGGCCATGGACGGCGAGGAACGGGTGCTGCTGATGCTGAATTTCCTGCAGCGTGAACAGCAAATCAGCCTGCCGCTGGCGCGGGTCAACAAGCTTTAGATTCTTTAAGCTGCTCACACAAAAACGCCGCTCAACAACAAGCGGCGTTTTTTTTGGATGCAGGAAAACCTACGCCGCTTCCGAGAGGTGATTCCAGTCGACCCAACCCAAAAACCACGTCGCCAGAATCAGTAAACCGAACCCGATCCGGTACCAGGCAAACACGGCATAGCTATGGTTGGCGATGAACTTGAGCAACCCGCGCACGGCAATCATCGCAAAGAGGAATGCAGCGACAAACCCCAGGGCAAAGACCGGCAAGTCTGCGGCCTGGAACAGGTCGCGATACTTATAGCCCGAGTACACCGCGGCACCCACCATTGTCGGCATCGCCAGGAAGAACGAAAACTCAGTGGCCGTCTTGCGTGACAGGCCAAACAGCAACCCGCCGATAATCGTCGAACCCGAACGTGAAGTACCGGGGATCATCGCCAGGCACTGTGCGCAACCGACTTTCAAGGCATCGGTCCAACGCATCTCGTCCACGTGATCGATCACCACTACATGTTCGCGTTGTTCGGCCCACAACATAATGATTCCACCTATCACCAGCGCCACGGCCACGGTGATCGGGTTGAACAGATACTCATGGATCTTGTCGGCGAACATCACACCCAGGACAACCGCCGGCAAGAAACCGATCAACAGATTCAGCGTGAAACGTTGCGCGTTACGCTGGGTCGGCAAGCCGGTGGTGATCTCCAGAATCTTGCGACGGAACTCCCAGACGACCGCCAGAATAGCCCCCAATTGAATAATGATATTGAACGCCATGGCTCGCTCGCCGCCGAAGTCGAGCAAGTCCGCGGCAATAATCTGGTGACCGGTACTGGAAATGGGCAAAAACTCTGTCAGCCCTTCAACCAACCCTAGAATCGATACCTGCGTAGTGGTCCAGAAGTCCATTAATCCCCCGTTAAACCCTCTCGGCTGAAAGGTCTGTTGATGATGCCGAGCATTTGTCCTGATCGCGATTGAACCTGTCGGACCAGCGGAAGATTAAAGCGCACTCTCTGCCTGGTTGAGCTAAACGTTATAAAACGTCCATGTCGGAACACCAGCGCCGGCCTCCTGCAAATGGCCTACGCCTGCGAATGAAATTGTTTTGCAGGACTGGTACTTGTTTATCGCAAATCTATGGATGCCACTCATCGTCGGATCGTTGACGTTTTGATTTTGGGCGCGCGCAATGTCCTACCCAAAAATGATCGCCCAAGAGAACACTCCACATGGCAAAGATCATAGTGCTCGCCGGTGACTTCCCGCAGGGCGCCGGGGAATATCACCTTGGAACCATCACTCTCAAAACGTCCGTCAAACCCCGGCTTGGAACCAGCTTCCCGGTCTCGGAGTTTAAAGATCTGACCATTCAGAACACTGATTCCAACAAGAACATCAAGTCCGCCATAGGCCTGGGGCTCGCGGGCGCCATGTTGCTCGGTCCCGTCGGAGCCATCGCCGGCTATCTGCTTGCCGGCAAAAACACCGAGGTGACCTTTATGGCCACATTGAAGGACGGTGGAAAGCTGCTCGCGGCGACCGATAGTGACACCTACCGGGATATCTCGGCACGCGCCCTGAAAAAATCCCGAGCCGGCCGCCGAGGCCCCCTTTCCAGCTCACTTAACAACGGATCCGTTTATTGATCCGCTTGCCCGGTGACTGCGAGAATGTTGCAGGGCACCCGATACAGAACATGTTCCGTGGTACTGCCCACCCATTTCTCCAGCCCCTTGCGATGCGCATTGCCCATGACGATCACGTCGGCCCGGTGATGCGCTGCAAAGTCGGCCAGCGCTTTACCGGGCGGCCCTGCAACGAAGTGTTGCCGTTCGGTGGGCACGCCGTAGTGATCGGCCAATGTGATGAATGACTTGTGCAAAGACTTGCGCACGTCGCTGTTGAAGCCGGGCATCGTCACTGCACCCGCGCCCGCATCGGATATATGCGTCTGCGATAGATCGTAGGCATACAGCAGATGCATTTCTGCCTGGCATTGCGTTGCCAATTCGTTCGCAGCCTGGACGATCAGGTCGTTGATTCCAGTGATCTGAGTCTCTGGATGCGACGGATCGACTGCCGCCACGATCACGCGCGGAAGTGGGCAACTGACTTCGCTGACCAGATGGACAGGCACCGGACATTCACGCAGCAGATGCCAATCCAGAGGCGTGATGAAAACGCGTTTGAGCGCCGACTCATGCTGCACGTCCTTGATAACCAGATCCGCCTGCGTTGTTGTCACGTGTTGAAGGATCTCTTGCAGTGCGTCGCGTGTGAAAAGCACCTCGGTACTCAGGTTGATCCCGCGCCCACGAATCAGATCGGCTTCATCCTTGAGCCATTTTTCGTTCTCTTGCTGGCAAGCCTCACGAAACCGCGCACTGGCATGGATCAAACCCAGGATGTTGGAATCTTCGATGAACACCGTGATATGCAGCGCTGCGCCCGTGGCTTCGGCAAGGGCGACGGCCCGCTGCAGCGCCGGCGTGTGACGCATGGTGGGACCGGCTATTAGAAAGAGTCGTTGATATTGGCTCATGTCAAACCTCCAAACGTTCTGGGATATCTGCTCGCTCCCCCAGCCTCTCGTCTGTCGCGCCGCCAGCGATCTGCTATCGCCTCAATGACCCGGATCGACACAATCAATATACGCCTGGATTCAACTAACCCGCCAAGATGTGGATCATCGTATCCACCACGATGAACCCCATCCCGACGGCCAATTGTTTGACGACGCAAAGTTACTTCTTCGCATACTTCGCGCCATGCGGATCGTTAAGCTTCACCTGCATCAGCTCCCATTCACGCTGAATAGTCGCGTAAGGGATAAAGATGCTGACTCTTTCAGCCCCCTTTAACCCAGGGTGAAAACTCACATCATTAAGGGTGGTGGAGAAAAAGCCGACATTGATACCGACAATGTTGCCGTCACTGGCGATGACGGGGCCACCCGACATTCCTTTTATCATCGGAGCATCATGGATGGCATAGCGTTCGCCGCTGCCTTCATCGCTATTGATGAAAGGCGCCGGGTACACCTTGCCTTGCCCGGTGACGGTCGTCATGTAGGGGCTCGCCCCCACGGCCGTGATGTGTTCACCCACACGCGGTGCGCGCCATGACGGGTAGCGGCCGTCGGCCTTGTGCTGGATGAAAACAAGGTCGCAGCCAGTGCTGCAGCTGTATTTCACGTTGCGGATGAGGGGGGTGTGGCGAGTAGTGACGGCATAGTCTTCGTTCCATTGCACGGCCGAGGCCATGTACAGATAGGGCAAAGGAAAGCCCGAGAAGACAGAAAAGTATGAATCATTGGCAGGCCCCGACAAGTCGGGTTTTACCATACCGTTGCATCCTGCAAGAACAGCTCCTGTTAAAAAGTAGGCCATGACTTTAATCATGATTATCACCGACTTATAAGGAGGTTTTGATTTTTTGTTGTGGTGAATCTTTAGTTGTCAGGCGCTTGTAGTTTTCCTCGCACTCTGGTCTGGTTGGTTATTTATGGCTGAGGTTTTAATAAATGCGTATGAATGAATTGTGCTAAGGCTAATTGCTTTTCGATCCATATAACAAACTGCAAATATTTGACGCCTGAAAAATGGCAAACCACAAGTAAGAAAAATAAAAATGAAAGTTACATACTTCGAGTAAAGCCAGTGAAACAGCCGCCGCCAGCCAATTTAACTCACTTCGGCATGCCTCGGTAACGCCACAGAAATCAATGCCGCGAAAATAACAAATGCGCTGGATATCCATAAACACGCCCCCAGCCCCAAAGCCTGATAAACCCAGCCCGAGAGCACGGTGCCGATCAGCCGTCCCATGGCGTTGGACATGTAGTAAAAACCCACGTCCAGCGACACGCCATCTTCCTTGGCATAGGACACGATCAGGTAGCTGTGCAGCGAGGAGTTCACCGCGAACAGCGCACCAAAGACCATCAAGCCGCCTAACAGCACCCCTTGTTGCGACAACCCGCTGTTTAGGCCCAGAGCGATTGCCGCGGGCAGGCCTGCCAGGGCAAGCGCCCACAGAAACGCCGCTCGACCATCAGGAACATGCCCCCGTTGCTTGCCGGTGATTCGCGGGGCGAACGATTGCACAATGCCGTAGCCGATCACCCAGGCCGCGAGGAATCCACCGACCTTCCAGAAATCCCAGCCAAAGACGCTGCTCAAGTACACCGGCAAAGCCACGACAAACCAGACATCGCGAGCACCGAACAGAAACATCCGGGCCGCCGACAGAATGTTGATGGCCCGGCTCTTGGACAGGATGTCGCGAAACCTGGGCTTGGCTTTGGCCTTGCCCAAATCCTTCTTCAACAGGATCAAGCTGCTGACCCAAATCAGCGCCAGGACGCCTGCCATGGCCAGCAGTGCTCCCTTGAAACCTATCAGCGCGAGCAATGCCCCACCGAGAAAGAAACCGACACCCTTGAGTGCATTCTTCGAGCCGGTGAGGATGGCTACCCATTGGTAAAGCTTGCCCTGCTGCCCATCGGGCACTAACAGCTTGATCGAGCTTTTGGCGCTCATCTTGTTCAGGTCTTTGGCGATCCCCGACAACGCTTGCGCGCCCATCACCCAAGGGATCGTCAGCCAGGCCACTGGCACCGTCAGCATCAACAGCGCCACAACCTGCATCCCCAGCCCGATGTTCATGGTCCGGTTCAGGCCCAGTCGGGCGCCGAGATAGCCGCCCACCAAGTTGGTGATCACACCAAAAAGTTCGTAGAACAGAAACAACGCCGCGATTTGCAGCGGGCTGTAGCCCAACGCGTGAAAGTGCAGCACCACCAACATGCGCAAAGCACCGTCGGTGAGGGTGAAGGCCCAGTAATTGCCCGTCACGAGCAGGTACTGCCGCACTGGCGGAGCGAGGGCTGACAACGTTTTCATCACCGCTCCTTAAACGGCCAGACCGACCATCCTGGCCAATTCGACGGTGCGATTCGCGTAAGCCCATTCGTTGTCGTACCAGGCATAGATTTTGACTTGAGTACCGTTGATGACCATGGTCGACAGCGCATCGATGATCGATGAGCGCGGGTCGGTGCGGTAGTCGATGGACACCAGTGGACGCTCCTCGAAACCGAGGATGTCCTTCAGTTCGTTCTCGGACGCGTGCTTGAGAAACTGATTCACTTCTTCAACCGTGGTGACGCGCTCGACTTCAAAGACACAATCGGTCAGCGAAGCGTTGGCCAACGGCACGCGCACGGCGTGGCCATTCAGACGCCCGCGCAGTTCCGGGAAGATTTCGGCGATGGCGGTGGCGGAGCCGGTGCTGGTCGGGATCAGGCTCATGCCCGAAGCCCGTGCCCGGCGCAGATCCTTGTGCGGCTGATCGAGGATGCTTTGGGTGTTGGTCAGGTCGTGGATGGTGGTGATCGAGCCGTGGCGGATGCCCAGTTTCTCGTGGATCACCTTCACCACCGGCGCCAGACAGTTGGTGGTGCATGACGCGGCAGTAACGATGCGATGTTCCGCCGGGTTAAACAGCTGATGGTTGACGCCCATGACGATGTTCAGCGCGCCCTGCTCCTTCACCGGAGCGCTGACCACCACGCGTTTCACGCCTTGGTCGAGGTAAGCCTGAAGCACCGCGACGGTCTTCATTTTGCCGCTGGCTTCAATCACCAGATCGCAGCCCGACCAATCGGTGTCGGCAATCGCCTTGTTGGCGGTGACCTTGATGCGTTTGCCGTCGATGACGATGCTGTCGCCCTCGGAGTCGGCCTGGTCATTCCAACGGCCATGCACCGAGTCGAAGTTCAGCAGATGCGCATGGGTTGCCGCGTCGCCCGCCGGATCGTTGATCTGCACGAACTCAAACTCTGGCCAGCGCCAGGCTGCGCGCAGAGCGAGGCGACCGATGCGACCAAAACCATTGATGCCCACTTTGATAGTCATGTTTCCCCCTTCAAATAGAGCGCTGATTGACACGTTTCATGAGTTCTTGCGCCGATTCCTTGCGCTCGGAATAACGATCGACCAGATAGTCCTGACGGTCGCGCAGCAGCAGGGTGAATTTCACCAATTCTTCCATCACATCCACGACACGGTCGTAGAACGGCGAAGGTTTCATCCGGCCGTTATCGTCGAATTCCATAAAAGCCTTCGGCACGGAGGATTGGTTGGGAATGGTGAACATGCGCATCCAGCGCCCCAGCACCCGCAGCTGATTGACTACGTTGAACGACTGCGAGCCACCGCACACTTGCATGACGGCGAGGGTCTTGCCCTGGGTCGGGCGTACGGCGCCCATCGCGAGTGGCACCCAGTCGATCTGCGCCTTGAAGACCGCGCTCATCGAACCGTGACGCTCTGGTGAACACCAGACCTGCCCCTCCGACCACAACATCAATTCGCGCAGTTCCTGCACCCGTGGGTGATCGTCGCCAGCATCATCAGGCAGCGGCAAACCAGACGGATTGAAAACCCGCGTCTCGGCGCCGAAGTGCTGTAGCAGCCGGGCGGCCTCCTCGACCAGCAAGCGACTGAAGGAGCGCTCACGGGTCGATCCGTACAGCAGCAAAATGCGCGGCTTGTGGATGGAGGTCTTTTCGATGCCTAGCTTGTCGGTCGACGGGAGATCAACCAGTTCGGTATCGAGTTGGGGCATGTGGTCATCGTGCATGGTCATTGTCCTGCGCAATAGTGCTCTGGAGTCATCGAACCGGACAGCAGGCAGCTGCCCGTTCGGGACGGTCACCCATTTCCTCAAGGCGTTTGGCATCCGGGCTTAACCAGTGCCCGTTGGAGTCGAGCACCACGGTCAACACCTGATGCACCCAGCCCGGAAGATTCGGGTGCAGTCGGTAGTAAACCCATTGGCCCTGCCGACGGTCCGAGAGCAATCCGCATGTGCGCAATTGCGCCAGGTGCCTGGAGACTTTGGGCTGGCTCTCATTCAACGCACAGGTCAGCTCACAGACGCACAGCTCACCTTCACGGGCGATGAGCAGCATTATGCGGACCCGGTTGTCGTCAGCCAGGCATTTGAAAACAGTGGTCGGCGTCAGTTGGTCAGCCATTGGGTTTCTCAGCGTTTGGTGTTCACGCAACAAAGGTGAATACCGATATATGCGTTTTTTCGAATATACGTTTTCCCGCATGTACGGGTCAACGGCAAATGTTTCGGCGTTGTATGTGAATGATATTTATTTACTTACAAAAGGTAATCGTTATCATTAGCGCAATAATTAAAAAAGGAGCTCATGGTGGCTTTACCGCGCATTTACCCGGCCTCTCTCTCACTGCTGGGGCTTTTTGCAGTACCTGATTTGCAAGCAGAAACCCAATCGGCATTGGCCCTGCCTGCAACCGCTGTGACCAGTGATTACAGCGAGCAGAGCTACAAGCCGACCGACAGCCGCAGCGCGCTGAAGATCGACGCCCCGCTACGGGATATCCCGCAAACGGTGAACGTGATCCCCCAGAGCGTGATCAAGGATCAGGGCGCGCGGTCGATGGAAGACGTGTTGAAGAACGTCCCCGGCATCGGACTTTCCAATGGCGATGGCCAGCGCGACCAGGTCACCATTCGCGGCTTCAGTGCCATCGGCGACATGTACATCGACGGTGTGCGTGACGACGCGTTGTACTTCCGCGATCTGTCCAACGTCGAGCGCGTGGAAGTGATCAAGGGTCCGGCAGCGGTGCTTTATGGCCGCGGTTCATCCGGTGGCCTGATCAACAGCATCAGCAAGAAACCCAACTTCACCCCCAAGCAGGAAGCGGGTGTCAGCTTCGACAGCGAGGGCAAAAAGCGCACGCAGTTCGACGCCGGCTGGGCCGATCAGCAGCAAAACGACAAGGCCTTCCGGGTGACCGGTGCGCTGGAGAACAGCGACACCTTCCGCGATGACGGCTATATCGATCGCAAAGCGATTGCGCCTTCGGCCTACTTCAAACTCTCCGACGATCTTGAGCTGAACCTGGGTGCTACGTACCTGTACGACAAGCGCTTGATCGACTTCGGCATTCCCGCTCGGGGCGATCGCCCGGTCGATGTCGATCGGGACAAGCGCTTCGGTTCATCCGACCCGGATGACGATTACACCCGCAGCGAAGTGTTCTCGTTCACCGCCGGTGTCGACTACCGCCTCAACGACGACTTCACCCTGAGCAACACCAGCCGCTACTACCACTACGATCTGGATCGCAACAACACCCTCGCCGACTCCAGCCCGACCCGTTTCGTCACCGCCCCCAATGGCGAGTTGCTGATAAAACTCAATCGCGGCAATGTGCAGCGCAAGGAAGACGGCTGGTTCAACCAGACCGAACTGAAGCAACTGGCTACGCTCGCCGGGATGAACCACAACCTGCTCTATGGCGTGGAGCTGGGGCGTCAGATCAAGGATCAATCCGTCTTCAGCCAATCCAACGTTGCGCGAGTCCCGGTGTACCGCGATGCTCTGGTCGACGTGCCGTTCCAGGCCAACCGGCAAACCGCCAAAGGCACCACTACCCAGGACACGGCCGGTTTCTACGTCCAGGATCTGATTGAACTGACCCCGCACTGGAAAGCGTTGCTGGGTGTGCGCTATGACGTGTTCGACCAGGAATATTCGGATGACCTGACGCGCGCCTCCATGTCCCGAACTGACAACACCTGGAGCCCGCGCGCAGGCCTGGTCTACCAGCCTGATCAGGTTCAGTCCTACTACATTTCGGTGAGTCGCTCATATCAACCCTCCTCCGAAGTCTTCGCCCTGAGCACTAGCAACCAGGACCTTGAGCCGGAGCAAACCACCAACTTCGAGATCGGCGGCAAGTGGGACCTGCTCGACAATCGCCTAGCGTTGACGGCAGCGCTGTTCCGACTGGAACGCACCAACATGAAAACCACCGATCCGGCGAACCCGACCAAATTGGTTCTGTCGGGCGAGCAGCGCACCGACGGCCTGGAACTGACCGCCAGCGGGCAATTGAGCGACAAGTGGCAGGTCTATGCCGGTTACGCCTACCTGGATGCCGAGATCACCAAATCCAACAACCGGACCAACGGCGTCGCCAACGAAGGCCAGACACCGACCCTGACCCCGCGTCACAGTGCCAACCTCTGGCTGGTGCGCTCGCTCACCAACACCTGGCGCGTGGGTATGGGGGCGAACTATGTCGATGACCGCTACACCGCCCTGGACAACCAGGTGGTCATGCCCGCCTACACCACCGTGGACGCGGCGTTGCTCTATAACCTGCCGAAGTGGGACATGGCGCTGCGTTTGCGCAACGTCTTCGACAAGGACTATTACGCCTCGGCCCATGGCTCGGTGGACCTGATCACCCCCGGAGCGCCACGCACTCTGGAGTTGAGTACCAACTACCGGTTCTGAGTGAAAACCTGAAATCAAACGCCCTGCATCCAGGGGCGTTTGTTTGCAGTGCGCAACATCGTGACAATGATTCAAAGCTCATTTAATCTTCAGCGCGCGATGAGTGATTGAGAATCTCTCGCGTTGTCAGACAACAACAATATTTCGAGGAAAACCCATGCGCAAACTTCTGTTGCTCACCCTTATGGCCGCTTCTCCCCTAGCTTTCGCCGGTACTGAATGCACCAAGGCCGACAAAGCCCAATGGCAAGACCAGGCCAAGTTTCAGGAAGAGCTCAAGGCCAAGGGCTATAACATCAAGAAGTTCAAGGTCACTGCCGGCAATTGCTACGAAATCTACGGCTGGGACAAAGACAAGCGTAAAGTCGAGATCTACTTTGATCCGGTGTCCGGCAAGGTCGTGAAAGAAGAGATCGAATAAGACAAAGATGAAAGCTGAAACCCTGCGCCTCTGGGACCCTCTCGTACGCGTTTGCCACTGGTCCCTGGTGGTTGTCTTTATCAGCGACTACTTCCTCAATGAGGAGGGAGACGCCTGGCATCGCTGGCTCGGCTATTACGCCGTGGCGGTTGTGCTGGTGCGCGTGGTGTGGGGGTTCATCGGCCCGCCGGCGGCACGTTGGTCAGACTTCTGGCCGACCCCGTCGCGTGTCGCCCAACATGGCCGGGCGCTGTTTTCCGGCCAGGGCTATCACCGCATGGGGCACTCACCCATCGGTGCACTGGTTATGGTTCTCATGCTGCTGTTGATGACCGGCCTGGGCATCAGCGGTTTCCTGATGGAGGAAGTGGACTACTTCTTCGGCGAAGACTGGCTGCGTGATGTCCACGAGTTCATGGCCAATGCGCTGCTCACGCTGGTTGGCGTGCATATCGTCGCCGCACTGGTGGAAAGCATCCGTTTGCGTGAAAACCTGCCGCTGTCGATGATCACAGGCCATCGACGCAAGAAAAACGCCGACGAATAAAGAGCCCGATTCAGCGCAATCCCTGTGGGAGCGGGCTTGCCCGCGAAAGCGGTGTGTCAGACGACATCAATGTTGGACTGTGCCACCGTCTTCGCGAGCAAGTCGGATAGCCGCACCGCCGCACCCACGGGGAAGATCAGCGAAAGGATTTCGTATACCCTATCGCTATCTCACTTCCAAACGACCGCCGCCGTGAACCTACCCAAACTCAACGCTCCCGACCTTGGCAATACGCCTTCGACCTCGGAAATCATCACCCGTCATCTGCGCGACGCCATCGTCGCCGGGCATTTTGCCGAAGATGAACCGATTCGCCAGGACGACATTGCCCGCCAGTTCAACGTCAGCAAGATTCCGGTGCGCGAGGCGCTCAAGCGGCTGGAAGCCGAAGGGCTGGTGATGTTCCAGCGCAATCGCGGGGCGATGGTCACGCGGGTTTCCGATGCCGAGCTGGCGCAGATGTTCGAGGTGCGCATGTTGCTGGAAGACAAAATACTGCGCCTGGCCATACCCAACATGACTGAAGAAACCTTCGCCCGTGCCGAGCGCATCTGTCAGGAATTCATCGGTGAGGACGACGTGGGCCGCTGGGCCGAGCTCAATTGGGAGCTGCACGCCTGCCTTTACGAACCGGCACAACGGCCGTTTCTGGTCAGCCTGATTCGTTCGGTCAACGACAAGCTGGAGCGCTACCTGCGCATGCAAATGAGCCTGTCGGCCGGCAAGGAACGGGCCGATCACGAGCATCGCGAAATCCTCGCAGCCTGTCGTGCCGGCGATGTGGAGCTGGCGGTGAAGCTGTTGGACGAACACATTGCCGGGGTCTGCAAAACCCTGTTCGAGCACCTGCCTCACGCCCACTGACGGTTCAGGATGCTGTGCCGATTTCGTCATCGGCACAGGATAAATCCATCAAGCCGGCACCCCGCCGCACAGGCCACTCTTGCGTTCACTCATCTGAACGGACGTGGCCCTCCCATGAAACGCATCACCGTGATCGACTCCCACACCGGTGGCGAACCGACCCGTCTGGTGACCGCCGGCTTTCCTGATCTGGGCACCGGCAGCATGGCCGAACGGCGCAAGCATCTGGCCGACCATCACGATCAATGGCGCGCCGCCTGTGTGCTGGAACCACGAGGCAGCGACGTATTGGTGGGTGCCCTGCTCTGCACACCGGTGGACCCGAGCGCCTGTGCCGGGGTGATTTTCTTCAACAACACCGGTTACCTGGGCATGTGTGGCCACGGCACCATCGGCCTGGTGGCGTCGTTGGCGCACCTGGGCAAGATCGGCCCCGGCGTGCACCGCATCGAGACGCCGGTGGGGACGGTGCAGGCGACCCTGCACGAAGACCATTCGGTGAGCGTGCGCAATGTGCCGGCCTACCGTTACCGCAAGGCGCTGGTGTTGCAGGTGCCGGGCATCGGCCAAGTCGTCGGCGATATCGCCTGGGGCGGCAACTGGTTTTTCCTGATCGCCGAGCATGGCCTGCGGGTCGTCGGCGACAACCTCGACGCGCTGACCGCTTACACCTACGCCGTGCAGCAGGCGCTGGAGGCCCAAGGCATTCGTGGCGAAGACGGCGGGCTGATCGACCATGTCGAGCTGTTCGCCGATGACGATCACGCCGACAGCCGCAACTTCGTACTCTGCCCCGGCAAGGCCTATGACCGCTCACCGTGTGGCACCGGCACCAGTGCCAAACTGGCGTGCCTGGCGGCCGACGACAAGTTGCAACCGGGGCAGATCTGGCGTCAGGCCAGTGTCATCGGCAGCGAGTTCGAAGGCTCTTACGAATGGCAAGGCGAGCGCATCGTGCCGACCATTCGTGGCCGTGCCTTTATCAGCGCCGAAGCCAGTTTGATCATCGAACAGGATGACCCGTTCGCCTGGGGCATTCGCCCATGAGCGAGGGCCTGGTGGCCGATGTGATCGTGATCGGCGCCGGCATCATCGGCGCCGCCTGCGCCCAGGCGCTGGCCCGGCGTGGCTTGCAGGTGCTGGTGCTGGACGCCGGCCTGCACGGTGCGACGGCAGCGGGCATGGGCCACCTGTTGGTGCTCGACGACAACCCGGCCGAGCTGGCCCTGAGTCAATATTCCCTGCAACGCTGGCGCGAGCTGGCACCGGACCTGCCTGACGGCTGCGCTTACCGCAACAACGGCACACTGTGGCTGGCGGCCAACGCCGAGGAAATGGCGGTCGCCCACAGCAAATACCTGAACCTGAAAGCCCAGGGCGTGGCGTGCGAACTGGTCAGCGCCAGTGCCTTGCGCCAGCGTGAACCGGAACTGCGCGAGGGCCTGGAAGGCGGCTTGCTGATCAATGGTGACGGCATTCTGTATGCGCCGGCGACGGCTCGCTGGATGCTCGACACGCCGAACATCCGTCAGCACCGGGCGCGGGTCAGCGCGGTCGATGGTCACCGTGTATGCCTTGATGACGGTCAGTGGTTGCGGGCCGAAGCGGTGGTGTTGGCCAACGGCATTCAAGCCAATGAACTGTGCCCGGAGTTGCCCATCGAGCCGAAAAAAGGTCACCTGCTGATTACCGACCGCTACCCGCGCACGATCACCCACACTCTGGTGGAACTGGGTTACGTCACCAGCGCCCACAACGCCACCGGGCCATCCACCGCCTGCAATATTCAGCCGCGCCCCACCGGGCAATTGTTCATCGGTGCCTCGCGGCAATTCGGCACCACCGATCCGCAGGTCGAAGGCTGGATGCTGGCGAAAATGCTCAAGCGCGCCGCCGAGTACATGCCAGGGCTGGCCCGGCTCAACGGCATCCGCGCCTGGACCGGCTTTCGCGCCGCCAGCCCCGACGGCCTGCCGCTGGTGGGTCAGCACCCACAGCAACAGGGCTTGTGGCTCGCCGTCGGTCATGAAGGGTTGGGCGTCACCACCGCTCCCGGCACGGCCGACTTGCTGGTGGCGCAGCTGTTCAACGAAACCCCGCCACTGGCCGCGCAACCCTATCTGCCCCAGCGTTTCCTCGGAGAACCCGCCCATGCCTGAATTACTGCTGGACGGCCGCGCCTTGAAGGTGGCCGAGGGCACCAGCGTCGCCGCAGCCTTGGCGCTGGGCGGTAACGGATGCACACGCACTTCGGTCAGTGGCCAGCGCCGCGCACCGCTGTGCGGCATGGGCATTTGCCAGGAATGCCGGGTGACCATCGACGGCCGGCGACGCCTGGCCTGCCAGACTCTGTGCCGCGACGGCATGCAGGTGCAGACATGCCCATGAACGAATACGCCGATCTGCTGATCATCGGTGCCGGCCCCGCTGGCATGTCCGCTGCTCTTGCCGCTGCCCCCAGTGGCGCACGCATCGTCATGCTCGACGACAATCCGCTACCAGGCGGGCAAATCTGGCGTGACGGCCCTCAAGCCAACGTACCCGATCAGGCCCGTCGCCTGCGTGAACGTTTGCAGGCGTGCAGCAACATTCGCCATCACGCCGGTACTCGGGTGATCGCCAGTCCCGGTCCGAAACAGCTACTCGTCGAAGATGAGGACAACGGCTGGTTGATTAGCTACGACAAACTGATTCTGTGCACCGGCGCCCGCGAGTTGCTGCTGCCCTTCCCCGGCTGGACGTTGCCCGGCGTGACCGGCGCCGGTGGCTTGCAGGCGCTGATCAAGGCGGGCCTGCCGGTGCAGGGGGAGCGCGTGGTGATCGCCGGCAGCGGCCCGCTGTTGCTGGCGAGTGCCGCCACCGCAAAAAAGCACGGCGCGCAGATCCCGCGCATCGCCGAGCAAGCCTCACGCACCGCCGTCGCCGGTTTCGCCGCGCAACTGCCCCGCTGGCCTGGCAAATGGTTGCAATCGTTCGGCCTGCTCGACCGCCATTACCGCACCGCGACGCATGTACTGGCCGCCCTTGGCACTGACCGGCTGGAAGGTGTGCGCCTGCAACAGCAGGGCAAAATCATCGAACTGGCCTGTGATCGGTTGGCCTGTGGTTTCGGCTTGATCCCGAACATTCAATTGGGCCAGGCACTGGGTTACGCCATCGAGGGTCAGGCGTTGGCCGTGGATGCCTGGCAGGCCAGTCGCGTCGATCATTATGCGGCGGGTGAATGCACCGGGTTTGGCGGCAGTGAACTGGCCTTGGTCGAAGGTGCCATTGCTGGGCACGCGGCGGTCGGTGACCTTGAAGCGGCGCGTCAGTTATGGCCACGCCGTGCGCGCTGGCAGGGTTTCGCCAAGGCACTGAATCAGGCCTTCGTCCTCGACCCGCAACTCAAATCCCTGGCCCGTCCCGACACCCTGGTCTGCCGCTGCGAAGACGTGCCCTACGCCGCATTGACCGGGCACACGGACTGGCGCGAAGCCAAGCTGGCCAGTCGCTGCGGCATGGGCGCCTGTCAGGGTCGGGTGTGTGGCGGCGCGGTGCAGCACCTGTTTGGCTGGCAACCTTCAGCGCCCCGCCCGCCCTTCAGCCCCGCGCGGATCGAGACCTTGATGTGCCTGGACGACACCCCGCCGGCCTGAAACCCCCTCGGGGGTTTCAGCAACACAGCCGAGCCTCTATGATCCCGGGGTCGCCACCAGACCCCAGCGCCATGTATCCCTCGCTCAGCACCTTCACACCCTGCGACCTGCCCACGCTGCTGAACAGCCTGCAGCCGATAGCGCCGCTGCTCGACACCCTGGCGGACGTGGTGTTTTTCATCAAGGACCGCGAAGCCCGCTACGCCTTCGTCAACCAGACCCTGGCCCGGCGTTGCGGTTTCAAACATCGCGAAGAGTTGCTGGGGCGCACCGCCGAAATGGTCTTCCCGGAACGCTTCGGCCCGCTGTACACCGAACAGGATCGGCGGGTGCTGTCCAGCGGCCGCGAACTGGCCGACCAACTGGAACTGCACCTGTATTACGGCAACCAGCCGATCTGGTGCCTGACCCACAAACTCGCCTTGAAGGATGAACAGGGCCACATCGTGGGCCTGGCCGGAATCTCCCGCGACCTGCAATCGCCACAGTCCAATCACCCCGCGTACCAGAAACTCGCCGCCGTGGACGCGCACATCCGCAGCCACTTCGCCCGCCCCATCAGCCTTGCCGAACTGACCGCCATCGCCGGTTACTCCGTGGCGCAACTGGAGCGTCACTGCAAACGGGTGTTCCAGCTCACGCCACGGCAGATGATCAACAAGGCGCGCCTGGATGAAGGTTCTCGGCTGTTGCTGCACAGCGACCTGCCGATCACCGAGATCGCCTTGCGTTGTGGTTATACCGACCACAGTGCGTTCAGCCGACAGTTTCGTGCGTTGACCGGTTTGTCACCGAGTCAGTATCGCGATACTCAGCGTTAGGGAATGTGGGTGTTTTTTCGGGCCTCATCGCGGGCAAGCCCGCTCCCACAGGTATCTGCGTTGGCCAAAGAATTTGTGAACGACACCAATCACTGTGGGAGCGGGCTTGCCCGCGATGAGGCCGGTACAGCCACCACAAGGCTCGGTGTCAGACCGCTAAACAAGCACTGTTTAAATGACACTTCCAGACACTCACTCAGGCTACACATTCTTGCGCCTCTGCCTACGACTACGCCAGAATCCGCCGGCTAGTGCGCCTGTGGCCCGGGCTATATCGTTTCCCTGTCGCTGAAAAAAACAGCGATCGGGTTTGGTAGCCCGCCGTCCACATGTCGCATAGCTTCACCTTATGCAGATGCTTTCAGCATTTGTTTTTATGGTGGCCATGCGTAGGGTGCCCTCGGGCACGCCGGTTTTTCCATGTGGGCCGGTCTACCAACCTTCGTATGGCCACCACCTCTTCGTTTGGTAGCGAGGGTGATGGCTCCTTTAATCACATATGGAGTTCCATCTATGTTCAAAGCAACGCCAAATCCTCCGGAAACCGACGACGTTTCCCCCTACGAATCCCTCGATTCCAAAAAACTCCACGAAGCCGCCGACCGCGCCCTGGACCACTACCTCAAACCACCCATCCCCAAAGACACCCAGCGCAAACCCAGCACCATTTACCATGTGGGTGAGAAGGTCGATAACGAAACCCTGCTGGTCAACGCCTGCGAATCCCTGGCGTCAGCCAGCATGATGCTCAGTGAGTTCGCCGGGTTGATGGAGATGCCCCATCGCAACGTGATGTTGGGGATTCAATCGGTGGTCATGCTCGGGGAGCTGGCGGTGAATCGAGTGCTGGATAACCTCGATCCGCAGGGCTAACAGACGCACTGATCGTTCCCACGCTCTGCGTGGGAATGCCTCAACGGACGCTCCGCGTTCGGCTCTGGATGGGACGCGGAGCGTCCCGGGCTGCATTCCCACGCAGAGCGTGGGAACGATCACCATCAACAGGGCGCCGGTGTTCCTTAAAGGCGCGCCCCGCACAACCATTGCTCCCATCTGTAACACCCGCCAGTGCGAACCTCGCCCCTCACGGCGTCACTCTGACGCACTGCAACACCTCTACACCAAGCCCTGACAATAAATTCACGCCCCGGCCTGGAAACGGGCACGTTGATTGCTATATTTAATATCGTATACGAAATCCCCAATACGATATCCAACAGCACTTCACATCAACGAGGCCTCTATGAAAAACCCCGCATTTGCCGTAGCCCTCAGCGCTGTTCTCAGTACCTCCTTTATCGCCACCGCCCAGGCCGACAAGCTCGACGACATCATCGGTTCGGGCAAGCTGCGCTGCGCCGTGACCCTGGACTTCCCGCCCATGGGTTTTCGCGATGCCGGTAACAACCCGACCGGTTTCGACGTGGACTACTGCCATGACCTGGCGAAAATCCTCGGGGTCGAGGCCGAAGTGGTCGAGACGCCGTTCCCGGACCGCATTCCGGCGTTGGTCTCCGGGCGGGCTGACGTGATCGTCGCTTCCACTTCCGACACCCTCGAACGGGCCAAGACCGTCGGCCTCACCGTGCCCTACTTCGCCTTTCAGATGGTGGTGCTGACCCGCGACGACACCGGCATCAACAGCTTCGATGACCTCAAGGGCAAACCCGTGGGCAACACCAGCGGCACCTATGAAGCCATCGCTCTGGAGAAAGACGTGAAGAGCTGGGGCACTGGCACCTTCCGCGCTTATCAGTCGCAGAACGACACCCTGTTGGCCGTCGCCCAGGGCCATATCGCCGCCACCGTAGTCACCAACACCGTGGCCGCCGCCACCCTCAAGTCGGGCAAATACAAAAACCTGAAAGTCGCTGGTAACGCACCGTACGTGATCGACTACGTTTCCCTCGGAGCCAAGCGCAACGAGTATGGCCTGCTCAATTACCTCAACCTGTTCGTCAACCAACAGGTGCGCACCGGTCGTTACAAGGAGCTGTTCGTCAAATGGGTCGGCACTGAAATTTCGCCGACCAACCTGACCGTGCCCCAGGTCTACTACTGAGGTGTCCGGCATGCCTAGGCCCACTTCTCTGACTGGTCGCAGTCTGGTCGCGGGCGCCGCCGAGGGCGCCCTGCTGTTCGCCGATATCGGGTTGAGTTTTTGGGGCGGGGTCGATCCGTTCAGCGGCGAGATCATTGACCGTCACCACCCCCTCAGCGGCGAATACCTGGCCGGCCGCGTGCTGGCCATTCCCAGCGGTCGCGGCTCGTGCACCGGCAGCAGCGTGTTGATGGAACTGATCAGCAACGGCCACGCACCGGCCGCATTGGTGCTGGCCGAACCCGATGAGATCCTGACCTTGGGCGTGCTCGTCGCGCAGACGATTTTCGAGCGTTCCCTGCCGGTGCTGTGCATCGGCCGGGAGGCCTTCGCCGCGTTGCGCGGCAAGGCCTTCGCTCGGGTCGACGGCGCCTCGGTAACCGTGTTCGAACACCTGCCGGGCGATGCCTGGCAGGCACTCGACAGCCCATTGCAAACGCAAGACCCAAGCGCCCCGCTCGAACTCACCGAGCACGACCGGGCGTTGCTCGACGGCCTGCAGGGCAAGGCCGCGCAAGTGGCCATGCAGATCGTTCTGCGCATGGCCGAATTGCAAGGCGCCCGCCGCCTGGTGGATGTCACCCAGGCGCACATCGACGGCTGCATCTACACCGGGCCAGCAAGCCTGCGCTTTGCCGAACAACTGGTGCAATGGGGCGCAAAAGTGCGGGTGCCCACCACCCTCAATTCGATTTCCGTGGACCAGCGTCGCTGGCGCGAATTGGGCATCGACCCGGCGCTTGGCGAACCGGCCAGCGCCTTGGGCGATGCCTATATGGCGATGGGTGCGCAACTCAGTTTCACCTGTGCGCCCTACCTGCTCGACAGCGCGCCGAAGGCGGGCGAGCAGATCGTCTGGGCCGAATCCAACGCGGTGGTCTACGCCAACAGCGTGCTGGGGGCACGCACCCTGAAGTACCCGGACTACCTGGACATCTGCATCGCCCTGACCGGCCGCGCCCCGTTGATCGGCTGCCACCTGGACGCACAACGCAAGGCCCGATTGCAGGTCGAAGTGCCCGCCCTGGGTGAACTGGACGATGCCTTCTACCCGCTGCTCGGTTACCACATTGGCGCATTGGCGGGCAGCCGAATTCCACTGGTGCGCGGGTTGGAAAAACATCAGCCGAGCCTGGACGACCTCAAAGCGTTCGGCGCAGCGTTTGCCACCACGTCCGCCGCCCCCTTGTTCCATATCGCCGGGATCACCCCGGAGGCCATCGACCCGTCACAAGTGCTGGAAATGGATGTCTCCATCCCCGTGGAAAAAGTCCGCCTGAACGATCTGTTAGTCAGCTGGCGCGAACTCAACAGTGCCCGCGACAGCCGGGTGGATGTGGTCTCGTTGGGTAACCCGCATTTCTCTCTCAGCGAGTTCGCTCACCTGGCGCGACTGTGCCTCGGTCGGCACAAACACCCCGACGTGATCCTCGCCATTACTTGCGGCCGCGCCGTGCTGGAGCAGGCTCGCGAAGCCGGGCATATCGCCGTGATCGAAGCCTTCGGCGCGACCCTGGTCACCGATACCTGCTGGTGCATGCTCGGCGAGCCGGTGATCCCGCTGTCCGCAAAAACCTTGATGACCAACTCCGGCAAATACGCCCATTACGCACCCGGCCTGGTGGGCCGCAAGGTGCATTTTGCCAGCCTCGCCGAATGCGTCGATTCCGCCTGCAATGCCACCGCCAGCGGGCGCCTGCCGGCGTGGCTACAACCTGCCGCCCTACTGGAGAGCCCTGCGCATGTTTGACTACAGCTTCCAATGGCGCTCAGCGCTGCGCGCCCTGCCGGACATGCTCGCCGGCGCCTGGGTCACCTTCGAGACCGCCGCGCTGTCGATGATCTTCGGCGTGCTGATCGCCCTGGCCCTGACGGTGATGCGCGAAAGCAAAACCCCGCTGCTGCGCGGTATCGGCAACGGCTGGGTATCAATCGCGCGCAACACCCCGTCGCTGTTCCAGATCTACGTCCTCTACTTCGGTCTCGGCTCGTTGGGCCTGCATGTCAGCTCGTGGTTCGCCCTGCTGGCCGGCATCACCTTCAACAATGCCGGGTATCTGGCGGAGAACTTTCGCGGCGGCCTCAAGGCCGTCCCCGACACCCAAGTGCGCGCCGCGCGTTCGCTGGGCATGAGTGCCTTCCAGGCCTACCGCATGATCATCGTCCCGCAGTTGCTGCGGATCGTCTTCTACCCGCTGACCAATCAGATGGTCTGGGCGGTGTTGATGACATCACTGGGGGTGATCGTCGGGCTGAACAATGACCTGACCGGGGTGACCCAGGACTACAACGTCAAAACGTTCCGCACCTTCGAGTACTTCGCCATCGCCGCGGCGCTGTATTACCTGATTGCCAAGGCGATCGTCGCGTCAGCCCGGCTGATGGCCTGGCGGTTGTTCCGTTACTGAGGGCTTGACCATGTTTTCCACCAGTTTTTCCTGGAATGACCTGCTGTTCCTGCTCGATGGCGCCTGGGTCACCCTGCAACTGACGTTCTGGTCGATCATCCTCGGCTCCTTCGCCGGGCTGTTGTTTGGCCTGCTGCGGGCGCTGTTGCCACGGGCCAGCCTGCCCCTGGCCTGGGTGCTGGACGTGTTTCGCAGCGTGCCGCTGTTGATCCAGTTCGTGCTGTTCAACTCACTCAAAAGCATCGTCGGCTTGAACCTCAGCGCCTTCAGCGTCGGCTGCATTGTGCTGGGGGTCTACACCGCCGCGTACTTCACCGAGATCGTGCGCAGCGGCGTGCTGTCGGTGCCGTTCACCCTGCGGCGGGCCAGTCGTTCGCTGGGCCTGAGTTTTTTGCAGGACCTGCGCTGGATCGTCCTGCCGATGGCTACCCGCGTGGCCTTCCCCGGCTGGCTGAACCTGGTGCTCGGTGTGATGAAAGACACCGCGCTGGTGATGTGGATCGGCATCGTCGAACTGCTGCGCGCCTCGCAAACCATCGTCACCCGCATCCAGGAACCGTTGCTGGTGCTGTGCATCGCGGGCCTTATCTATTACGTCATGAGCCTGGTGGTCGCACGCCTGGGCGCTCGTCTGGAAAGAAGGTGGCAAGAAAATGATTGAGATCGACAACGTACATAAATCCTTCGGCGATCTGGCCGTGGTCAAGGGTGTCAGCCTGACGGTGAACAAGGGCGAGGTGGTGTCGATCATCGGCGGCTCGGGATCCGGCAAATCGACCCTGTTGATGTGCATCAACGGCCTGGAACCGATCCAGAAAGGCAGCATTCGCGTCGACGGCGTCGAGGTGCATGACAGCGCCACCGACCTCAACCGCCTGCGGCAGAAAATCGGCATCGTGTTCCAGCAATGGAATGCCTTCCCACACCTGACCGTGCTGGAAAACGTGATGCTGGCGCCGCGCAAAGTGCTGGGCAAAAGCAAGGCCGAAGCCGAGGCACTGGCGGTGCAGCAACTGACCCATGTGGGCCTGGGCGACAAGCTCAAGACCTTCCCCGGCAAGTTGTCCGGAGGCCAGCAGCAACGCATGGCCATCGCCCGCGCCCTGGCCATGTCGCCGGACTACATGCTGTTCGACGAAGCCACCTCGGCCCTCGACCCGCAACTGGTGGGCGAGGTGCTGGACACCATGCGCATGCTCGCCGAAGACGGCATGACCATGGTGCTGGTGACCCACGAAATCCGCTTTGCCCGGGATGTATCCGACCGCGTGGCGTTCTTTCGCAATGGCCTGGTGCATGAGATTGGCTCGCCGGATCAGGTGATTGGCAATCCGGTGCATGCGGAAACGGCGGCGTTTCTCAAATCAGTGAAATAACGACTGGCCTCATCGCGGGCAAGCCCGCTCCCACAGGGTTTGTGGTGTACACAAAATTGGTGGCCGACACAGATACCTGTGGGAGCGGGCTTGCCCGCGATGAGGCCCGAACAGACAAAACATGGAGCAGGCAATGCGCTCATCGAAAGTCATTCATGTGGTCAGCTGCCACGCCGAAGGCGAAGTCGGCGATGTGATCGTCGGCGGTGTCGCCCCACCACCCGGTGCTACGGTGTGGGAGCAATCGCGCTGGATCGCGAAGGATGAAACCCTGCGCAACTTCGTCCTCAACGAACCCCGCGGCGGCGTGTTCCGCCACGTCAATCTGCTGGTGCCGGCCAAGGATCCTCGGGCACAAATGGCCTGGATCATCATGGAACCGGCCGACACGCCACCGATGTCCGGCTCCAACTCGCTGTGCGTCGCCACGGTGCTGCTCGACAGCGGCATCCTGCCGATGACCGAACCGCAAACCCGGCTGGTGCTCGAAGCGCCCGGCGGGCTGATCGAGGCCGTGGCCGACTGCCGTGACGGCAAGGTCGAACGAGTGGAAATCAAGAACGTGCCCTCCTTCGCTGACCGCCTCGACGCCTGGATCGAAGTCGAAGGCCTCGGCTCGTTGCAGGTCGACACCGCGTACGGCGGCGACAGTTTTGTCATCGCCGACGCCAAACGCCTGGGCTTTTCCATCCGCCCTGACGAGGCGGCCGAGCTGGTCGAGGTCGGGTTGAAAATCACCCGTGCGGCCAATGAACAGTTGGGCTTCGTCCATCCGCTGAACCCCGAGTGGTCGCATATTTCCTTCTGCCAGATTGCCGCGCCCATCGTGGTTGAACATGGCATCGCCACTGGCGCCAACGCAGTGGTGATTCAACCCGGCAAGATCGACCGCTCGCCCACCGGCACTGGTTGTTCGGCGCGTATGGCGGTGTTGCAGGCCAAGGGATTGATGCAGGTCGGCGAGCGCTTTATCGGCCGTTCGATCCTCGGTTCCGAATTCCATTGCCGCATCGATTCGATGACCGAAGTGGCCGGCCGCCCGGCGATCTACCCGTGCATTTCCGGCCGGGCCTGGATCACCGGCACCCACCAATTGCTGCTCGACCCCAGCGATCCCTGGCCACAGGGCTATCGCCTGTCAGACACCTGGCCAGGTGCCTGAAACTCCCCCAGACCAACGGCTATAAAAAACCCTGATTGATTGAAAAAACCACTGGCCGAGTATCGGCATTTAAAATATCGTATACGAAATACCAAAACGAACCGGAGGCAACAATGAGCAAGCGCATTAACTGGAGTGGCGTCTTCCCCGCGGTGACCACTCAATTCAACGATGACTTCTCCATCAACCTGGAAAAAACTCACCAGGTGATTTCCAACGTGATCCGTGACGGCGTATCGGGCCTGGTGGTGTGTGGTTCGGTGGGGGAAAACACCTCATTGACCGCCGAAGAAAAAATCGCCGTGACCGAAGTTGCGGTCGATGCCTCTCGCGGTCGCGTGCCGGTGATTTGCGGTGTGGCCGAATTCACCAGCGTGCAAGCGGCCAAGGTGGCCAACGCGGTGCGCAGGGTCGGCGTCGACGGCGTGATGCTGATGCCGGCGCTGGTCTACGGTTCCAAGCCGTTCGAGACCGCCGAGCACTACCGCTACGTGGCGAAGAACGCCGACGTACCGCTGATGGTTTACAACAACCCGCCGATCTACAAAAACGACGTCACCCCGGACATCCTGATTTCCCTGGCCGACTGCGACAACGTGGTGTGCTTCAAGGATTCCTCCGGCGATACCCGCCGTTTCATCGACGTGCGCAATGAAGTCGGCGACCGTTTCGTGCTGTTCGCAGGTCTCGACGACGTGGTGCTGGAAAGCATCGCTGTGGGCGCCGAGGGCTGGGTCTCGGGCATGTCCAACGTGTTCCCCAAAGAAGGCGAGACCATCTTCCGCCTGGCCAAGGCCGGTCGCTTTGCCGAAGCCATGCCGATCTACGAATGGCTGATGCCGATCCTGCACCTCGATGCCCGTGCCGACCTGGTGCAGTGCATCAAACTCTGCGAAGCCATCGCCGGTCGCGGCAGCGCGTTGACCCGTCCGCCACGCCTGGCACTGCCGCAAGCGGATCGGGAGTTCGTCGAGCAGATCATGGCCAAGGCCATGGCCAATCGTCCGGAGTTGCCGGACGTCGGTCTCTGAGTGATTGCCGGGCGGATCCTTGCGGGTCCGGCCCGGCTGCCTGTTTTTGCGCCTCTACAGGAAACGCCAGCATGTCCAATCCTCACAGCACGTCCAGCGCAACCACCCCCTCGGGACTCAAACGCGTAGTGGCCGCCGCCATGGCCGGCACTGTCGCCGAGTGGTACGAATTTTTTCTCTACGGCACAGCCTCCGCACTGGTCTTCGGCCAGTTGTTCTTCCGCCAGACTGACAGTCCGATTGACGGCATCATCGCCGCCTTCGCCCTGTACGCGGTCGGCTTTCTCGCCCGCCCATTGGGCGGTCTGGTGTTCGGTCACTACGGTGACAAATTCGGCCGCAAGCGCCTGCTGCAATTGAGCCTGGTGGTGGTCGGCATCACCACGTTCCTGATGGGTTGCCTGCCCGGCTTCGACAGCATCGGCTATGCCGCGCCGGTGTTGTTGGTGCTGCTGCGCCTGATCCAGGGCTTTGCCTTCGGTGGCGAATGGGGGGGCGCGATTCTGCTGGTGTCCGAACACTGCCCGGACAACCGTCGTGGCTTCTGGGCCAGTTGGCCGCAAGCCGGGGTGCCGGCCGGCAACCTGGTGGCCACCGTCGCACTGTTGCTGTTGTCGTCGAACCTGTCGGAGGAACAATTTCTCGCCTGGGGCTGGCGCGTGGCGTTCTGGTTCTCGGCGGTGGTGGTGCTGATCGGCTACTGGATTCGCACCAGCGTCGATGACGCGCCGATCTTCAAAGAAGCCCAGGCCCGTCAGGCGCAGACCAAGCAGCAACAGCTGGGCGTGGTCGAAGTGCTGCGTCATCACTGGCGTGCCGTGCTGGTCGGCATCGGTGCACGCTTTGCCGAGAACATCCTCTATTACACCGTGGTCACTTTTTCGATCACCTACCTGAAACTGGTGGTGCATAAGGACACCTCGGAAATTCTACTGCTGATGTTCGGCGCGCACTTGGTGCACTTCTTCCTGATTCCGTTGATGGGGTATCTGTCGGATATCGTCGGGCGCAAACCGATCTACCTGACCGGCGCGATGCTCACCGCATTCTGGGGCTTTGTCGGTTT